>NZ_JBIARH010000009.1:0-240724 GCF_042889785.1 Streptomyces sp. NPDC002476
TTGATAGGCCGGATGTGGAAGCCTGGTAACAGGTGGAGCTGACCGGTACTAATAGGCCGAGGGCTTGTCCTCAGTTGCTCGCGTCCACTGTGTTGGTTCTGAAACAACGAACCGCTGTTTGCTGGTTGATGTGTTTCATAGTGTTTCGGTGGTCATTGCGTTAGGGAAACGCCCGGTTACATTCCGAACCCGGAAGCTAAGCCTTTCAGCGCCGATGGTACTGCAGGGGGGACCCTGTGGGAGAGTAGGTCGCCGCCGAACAGTTTTTGTGGGGAAGCCCCGCACCCTTGTGGTGCGGGGCTTTCTCGCGTTCAAAAACAGCGGCGGACACGGGCGCCGGCCGGGAAAGTTGTTTGTGCTGGCCGGGCGGGTGGCGGCAGGATCGGTGGATGGACCATGTGATTCGAGTCGTACGTGCCGAGGAATGGCGCCTGGTCAAGGAGCTGCGGCTGGCAGCCCTGCGGGACCCGGTGGCGTCCGTGGCGTTCCTGGAGACGTACGAGCAGAGTGTGACCCGTTCCGACGCGTTCTGGCGGGACCGGGCGCTCGGCGCCTCCGAGGACGGGAACGGTGAGGTGCGGCAGTTCGTCGCCGTGGCGCCCGACGGGCGGTGGGACGGCAGCGTGACGGTGCTGATCGAACGGCCGGACGCGGAGGTCCGGTTCGGCGAGGAGGCCGAGACCCACCAGGCTCATGTGGTCGGGGTGTTCGTACGGCCCGAGGCGCGGGGGCGGGGCCTGGCCGAGAAGCTGTTCCGGGCCGCGACGGAATGGGCCTGGTCACTGGACGGACTGCGGATCGAGCGGGTGCGGCTGTACGTGCACGAGGGCAACCCGCGGGCCGCAGCGTTCTACCGGCGGATCGGGTTCGTTCCCACCGGGCGGACGGAGCCCGTGCCGGGTGATCCGTCCGCCCGGGAGATCGAGTGCGCGGTGGCGCGTCCGGAGTAGCCGCGAGGCGGCATGCGTTCGTTCGGTCGTGGCCGCTCGGGGCGGGGCAGGGCCCATCCGCTCGGCGAAGGGCGTGAGACCGGACGAGGCGGCGCGAACTCAGCGCGGGGCCGGGAGTTCCTGGAGCCAGCGGGCACGGGCCTGTTCACGGGAACGGAGGAGGGCCAGGGTCGGCAGCCCCACGGCCCCGCCCGTCGACAGCAGCTCCGGGAGCAGGGGGACGGGCGCCACTGCGGCGATGTCGTCGAGCACGAGCGTCATTGGTGGGTCGAGCCGACCGTCGGCTGACCGTGCGGCCAGGCGGCGGCCGTGCTCGACCACGTGTGAGGCGAGCGCCGTGAGCAGGGGCATCGCTCCGGGGCCCGAACGGGGATCCTCGATCGGCTCACCCACCACATAGAGAGTGCCCCCCTCGTCCACGAAAGATGCCAGCGCGAGCGAATCCGCCCGGTTCGGGGTGCAGGCCTCGCGGATGTGGACCGCGGAGAGCGCGCCGAGGGCCCGTACGGTCAACTCCTGTGCGATCTCGCGGCGTTCGGGATGCGCCGTGAGGGCGGACTCCAGCAGTCCGGCGAGTCCGGACGCGGCCTTGGGGTGGGTGCGCAGCAGCCGCACCGCTTCGTGTGCGCCGCCGCCGAGGGCCCAGCGGTGGACCTGGCGGAAGGGGCGGCCGTCGACGGCCGCGGCGTGCAGCCAGCACTTCAGGAGCGTTTCCGCGGTGTCGGCCGTCGCCGCGTCCATACGGGCCTGCGGCCGGACCGGGGCGAGCAGCGCGGCGGAGCGGGACGCGGCGGTTTCGGGGTCCTCGCAGCCCGTCGTGGGCGACCAGTGCAGGCGGGCCGGGGTGTCGCAGAGGTGGCCGGGGTCGTAGACGAGGACCGGGCCGAGCTTGGCCCGAGGCCCCTTCGTCTCCGCCCAGACCGTGGGGTCCGAGGTGACGACGAGCGCGGGCCCGTCGGCCTCCAGGATCGCCCGGACGGCGGTGGGGCGGCGGGTGGCGGGCGGACCGTGGACGACGAACGGGGCGCCGGGGGTGGGCGCCGCGCGTTCCAGGGGAGTGGTCTCCGCGCCGGGACCGGCGCCGGGGCCGGGCTCCGGAGCGGCGGGTGTCCTCGCAGCCGGCGCGGTGGCGGCCTCCGGAGCGGGGCCGGGCACGGGAACGGGGTCCGTCGCGGGCACGGCGGCGGAGCGCGGCGCGGGCGTGGGTTCCGGTGCGGAGCCGGGGCGCGGGGCGGGCTCGGGATCGAGGGGCCGCGGGGCCGACACCGGGTGACGGGCCGCCACGGCGGCTTCCGCGGGCCCGCTCGTGTCCCTGCCCGTCTCCCTTGTCTCCTTGCCCGTCTCGCCGTCCTCGTACAGGGCCGCGTGCCGTTCGGCGCGCTGCCGGGCCCGTACCGCGCGCCAGCGGGTCACCACCCCCAGCACGAAGATCGCGAGCACCACCAGCACCATCAGTTCGCCTATGAACAGGCCCCAGAACAGCCCGTATCCCGAGAGGGCGTCCGCCGGGGTCCCGGGCCAGGCGGCCGGGAGGTCGTGCGGCGCGGTGACGAGCCTGCGCATCGCGAGGGGGGTCTCGGCGAGGCTGACCCCCTCCGGCCAGGCGCCGTGCGTGAACAGACCGGCCAGACCGGTGGCCGTCCACGCCAGGAGCGTCAGCCCGAGCAGGAACGCCAGCAGGCCGATCAGCATCCCGTCCGGGATGCCTCCGCCGTTTCCGTCCCGGCCGGCTCCGCCGTGCCCGTTCCCCCCTCGGTTCCCGCCCCCGCCTCCCGTGCCTCGTACTCCGCCGTGCCCCGCCATGTCAGGCCACCGTTGACTCGGACGACTCGTTCAGCCGCCGTTGCTGGTACTCGATCCGTGCCGCGCGCTCCTCCGCCTCCAGGTCGGCGGCGCGCTCGTCGTCCGGGACGCTCTCGTCGGAGGAGGACTCGGTCATCGCGCGGTCGGTGAAGACGAGCGGCCGTTCCGCCTCGGTGATCAGGTGTTTGACGACCTGGACGTTGCCGTTGACGTCCCAGACCGCGATGCCGGGTGTGAGCGTGGGGATGATCTCGACGGCCCAGCGCGGCAGGCCGAGCACCCGTCCCGTCGCTCTGGCTTCGTCGGCCTTCTGGGCGTAGATCGTGCGGGTCGAGGCCATCTTGAGGATCGCCGCGGCCTCGCGCGCCGCCGCTCCGTCGACGACGTCGCTGAGGTGGTGGACGACTGCCACGAACGACAGGCCCAGCCGTCGCCCGAACTTCAGCAGGCGCTGGAAGAGCTGGGCCACGAAGGGCGAGTTGATGATGTGCCACGCCTCCTCGACCAGGAAGATGCGTTTCTTCCGGTCGGGCCGGATCCAGGTGTGCTCCAGCCAGACGCCGACGATCGCCATCAGGATCGGCATCGCGATCGAGTTGCGGTCGATGTGCGAGAGGTCGAAGACGATCAGCGGGGCGTCGAGGTCGATGCCGGCGCTGGTCGGCCCGTCGAACATGCCGCGCAGGTCGCCGTCGACCAGTCGGTCCAGGACGAGCGCGACGTCCAGGCCCCAGGCCCGTACGTCGTCTATGTCGACGTTCATCGCTTCGGCGGACTCGGGTTCCGGGTGCCGGAGCTGCTCGACGATGTCGGTCAGGACGGGCTGCCGGTCGGTGATCGTCTCGTTGACGTACGCGTGGGCGACCTTCAGCGCGAAGCCGGACCGTTCGTCCAGCCCGTGTCCCGTCGCCACCTCGATGATGGTGCGGAGCAGGGCGAGCTGACCGGTCGTGGTGATCGAGGGGTCGAGCGGGTTGAGCCGGATGCCGCCGTTGAGCGCGGCGGCCGGGTCGAGGCGGATCGGGGTGAGCCCGAGCTGCTGCGCGATGAGGTTCCACTCGCCGACGCCGTCCTCGCCCTGCGCGTCCAGGACGACGACCTGACGGTCGCGGAAGCGCAGCTGGCGGAGCACGTACGTCTTCTCCAGCGCGGACTTGCCGTTCCCTGACTCGCCGAGCACCAGCCAGTGCGGGGCGGGCAGCTGCTGCCCGTAGAGCTGGAACGGGTCGTAGATGTAGCCCTTGCCGGAGTACACCTCACGACCGATGATCACGCCGGAGTCGCCGAGGCCGGGGGCCGCGGTGGGCAGGTAGACGGCCTGGGCCTGTCCCGTAGATGTACGGACGGGCAGCCTCGTCGTCTCCACCTTCCCGAAGAGGAAGGCGGTGAAGGCGTCCGACAGCGCGGACAGAGGATCTCGCATGGCGGGACCGGCCTCCCTCTCGTGTCTCTTGTGTCTCTCGGTTGTCTCGGGCGTCTCGGTGGGGTCGGTCGCGCGGTCAGCGGCGGATGCCGGTGGCGAACGGCAGGGTGTTCACGAAGGCGCGGTGGTGCTCGCGGTCGCACCACTCCAGCTTGAGGTACGACTTGCCGGCGGATGCGCGGATCGTCCGCTTGTCGCGGGCGAGGGCCTCGGGGGAGCGCGAGGACACGGTGATGTACCCCACGAGGTTCACCCCGGCCGCGCCGCTCGCGAGGTCTTCGCCCCGCTGGTCGAGGCGGCCGTGCGCGGCGATGTCGCGCGGGTCGACGGTGCGGTTCATCTTGGCCTGACGGCTGGCCTCCGCCTCGTCGTTGGTCTTCTCGGTGAGCATCCGCTCGATGGCGATCTCGGTGGGTTCGAGGTCCATGCAGACCGCGACCGTACGGATCACATCGGGCGTGTGGACGAGGAGCGGGGCCAGGAAGTTGACCCCGACGGGCGTCATCGGCCATTCCTTCACCCAGGCCGTGGAGTGGCACCAGGGGGCTCGGGTGGCCGACTCACGGGTCTTGGCCTGGAGGAACGTCGGTTCGACCGCGTCCAGTTCGGCGGGCCAGGCGTTGCGCTTGGTCATCGCCTGGATGTGGTCGATGGGGTGGTCGGGGTCGTACATGGAGTGCACGAGGGAGGCGAGCCGGCTCTGGCCGAGCGGCTGGCGCACCCTGATGTCGGCCTCGGCGAGACGGGCGCAGATGTCGGTGAGCTCGCGTGCCATGACGACGGCGAGGCCCGCGTCCCGGTCCAGCTTGCGGCCGGACGCGGGGCGGGCCGCACGGGCCATGGCGTTGGCCTCGGCGGCGAGCTCACGCGTGTAGTGCATGCAGGCCACGAGGTAGGCGCGGTGCTGCTCGCTGGAGGTGGAGACCATGGACTGGAGCTGGTCGTACGAGTCCCGCAGCCAGGCCGGGGAGGAGTCGTCGCCGCGCTGGCCGACATCCTTGGCGTGCGCGTCGGGGTCGGCGGGGAGGGTACGGGCCAGCATCTGGATGCGGGTCACGAAGCCGTCCCCGTTGGCGACGTGCTTCAGCAGGGTGCCGAAGCGGTCGACGAGAGCCTCCTGGTCCTCGCTGTCGCGCAGACCGACGCCGGGGCCCTCGATCTCGATCGCGGCGGTGACGGTACGGCGGTCGGCGTGCAGCAGCACGGCGATCTCGTCCGGGCCGAAGGGGGCGGCGAGCCAGTTGATCCGGCCGATGCCGGGGGGCGGGCCGATCTCGACCTCCCGCCCGTCGGCGCGCACCCCGGCCTCCATGGCGCCGGAGCGGTAGGACGTGCCGCGGCGCAGCAGGCGCTTGTAACTCCGGTTGATCTCGTACCACTTGTAGAAGGTGCGGTGCCGGTACGGGACGTACACGATGGCCAGGGCGAGCAGCGGGAAGCCCGCCAGCAGCACGATCCGCGGGGCCAGGTAGGGGATGGCCAGTCCGCTCACCATGCCGAGGAACGCGCCGACGATGATCAGCGCGATCTCCCCGGTCTCGCGGTTCTTGCCGACGATCGCGTTCGGCCGGGCGCGGCCGATGAGATACGTGCGGCGGGGCGCGATCGTGTGGGCCGGAGTCGTCAACGCCCTCCACCTCCCGTGCTGTTGTTACCTGTACTGCCTGATCCGCCGCGCGGGGTGCGGCTGCCGTGCGGGGTGCCGGAGGCCGGACCCGATCCGCTGCGGGGCGGGGGCGCGGTGGGGGAACCGGTGCCGCGGGAGCCGTGCGCGGCGACGCCGCCGCTGACCGGGTTGGCGGGCCGGGGGCTGCCGCCGGCGTCGCCGCCGTTCTGGCCGCCGCGGCCGCTGTGCGTCTTGATGCCCTGGGAGACGAGGGCGGCGGGGGAACTGATCAGCGCGGCGGCCTGGGAGCCGTCGGTGGCCTGCTTGCGGTTGGTGCGCGCGCCCTGGATCTCGTCGCCGAAACCGGGCACGAAGCGGTAGATCATCGCGGAGGCGAAGATGGCGAGCAGGATGATGGCGAGCCCGGAGACCACGGAGGAGAACGCGTTCGGTCCGTCGTCGCCGGAGAGGGCTCCGGCCAGTCCGAGGACGATGACGATGACCGGTTTCACCATGATCACCGCGATCATGATGCCCGCCCAGCGGCGTACGTGGCCCCACATGTTCTTGTCGACGAGCCCCGCGTAGACGACGGTGCCGAGCAGGGCACCGACGTAGAGCAGGGCGGCGCGGATGACGAGTTCCAGGTAGAGGACGCCCGCGGCGAGGATCGAGACGAGCGAGACGACGATCAGCATGATCGGCCCGCCGCCGATGTCGGAGCCCTTCTTGAGCGCTTCGGCGAAGGACCCGAAGAAGACGTCGGCCTTGTTCCCGGTGGCCGAGGCGATCACGTCGCTGATGCCGTCGGTGGCGGACACGACCACGTACAGAACGAGCGGGGTGAACGCCGACGCGATGACGGTCAGCCAGAGGAAGCCGACCGCCTCGGAGATCGCGGTGCTGAGCGGGACGCCGCGGATGGCGCGCTTGGCGACGGCGAACAGCCACAGGACGAGCGTGAGGAAGGCGGAGGCGGCGAAGACGATCGCGTACTGGTTGCGGAAGGTCTCGTTGGTGAAGTCGACGTTCGCGGTCTCCTTCACGGCCTCGCTGAGCTTGTCGACGATCCACGCGGCGGCGTCGGCGCAGCCCCGGGCGAGGGAGGAGAGGGGGTCGAGGGATTCGTCGACGGTGGAGCGGCGGGTCTGGGTGGTGGCCGCCTCGCCCTTCTCGCAGTAGTCCTTGGCGAGTCCGACGATGAGGTCGCAGGCGTTGTCGCTCGCGCCGGGCGAGGGCGTCGACGACGGCTGGGGCGTGGACGACGGCGTGGGGTCCGCGACGGCCGGTGAGGCCAGCAGGAGCGACACGACCGGCAGGAGCGCCGCCACCACCGGCAGACCGGCGAGGACCGCCAGGAGGGCGCGGGCGCGCGGGCGTCGGCCGAGGAGCGTCGGCCCTTCCGGGCAGACCTTTCCGGTCACGGCACTAGCGGGCATAGGTGAAGCCTCCGTATCCCTGAACGGCACTGGCGATCTCGTCCGCGGTCGAGGCCCGGTTGTCGCCGTTGACGGGCGTGGGGCCCTCCGTCTGGCTCGACGACTCGATCCGCCAGTCGCCACCGACCCACTTGAGCTTCTGCGTGAGGGTGAACCACCGTGAGGTGACGGGCTTGGTGGAGTCCTGACCGGCCATGCCGACCAGACCCGTGCACCAGACCTCGACGGTGGCGGTGTCGCCGCCGTGCTCGACCACCTTCGTGCCCACAGGCATGGTCCGGGAGACGAAGGTCAGGCCGGACGGGGTGGTGCCGTCCGCGTTGAGACCGAGGTTCTCCAGCAGGCCCGGCGAGTACGCCTTCGTCAGGTCGGCCAGCAGGCTCTCCACGACGGCGGGGTCATGGGTGGCCTCGACGATGGACCGGCGGGTGTCGGAGCTGAACATCCCGGCCGAGCCCAGCGCCACCGCGAAGTTGGACGCCGCGCTCTGCGCGCCCTGCTCGTCGTGGGCGAAGCCGGTGGGGATCGAACCGTTCTTCCCCGTCACCGGTCTGGTGCCGGTGGCGGCGGTGGACGAGGAGTCGGGCCTGCCGCCCGCGCTCCCGGGGCCGCCGTCCTTGCCGTCCTTGCCGCCTCCGCCCAGGTTCGCGAACGCGATGGCGGCGAGCAGGAGGACGACCACGCCGACGACCATGACGAGGGAGCGGGAGGAACGGGCCGGGCGGCGGGCGGCGCCGTAGTCGTCGCCCTCGCCGTCGGGCAGTCGCGTACGGGTCTGGCGCGTACCGCCGATGGTGCTGTACGGGTCGGCGGTACGTCCCGGGCCGCTGTAGCCGCGCTCGTCGCCGGTGCTCATCTCTCGTACGTCCCCTCAACCGTTTGCTCGGCCGCTTCCTGAACCGGGTGATACGACGGTAGCCGCACGGCTTCCCGTGCGGGCGCGGTGTGGTGACTCGACATCAGGGGGACGCAACCTCTGCCGGTGGGCACGACGGGTGGGTGGTGGAGGTGGGACGGACGAGGAACGGAGGAATGGGCGCGGAGCGCCCCTGGCACGGGTGACTGCCGGTCAGACGGCCATCCCGTAGACGATGGTGAACAACGTCCCCAGGGATCCGATGATGAACACACCGGTGAGCCCTGCGACGATCAGCCCCTTGCCCTGCTCCGCGCTGAACGTGTCGCGCAGCGCGGTGGCGCCGATGCGCTGCTTGGCCGCACCCCAGACCGCGATGCCGAGGCAGAGCAGGATGGCGATGGCCATCACCACTTCGATCATCACGCGGGCCTCGTTGCCCAGGGTCCCGAACGGCCCCCAGTTCGGGGCGATTCCGCCGATGATGGTGGTGATGTCGCCCTTTTCAGCTGCCAGGATCATGTAAGTCACCGCCCCTGTTGGGTAGTTCGATGCCCCTGCCACACGACACGGGTCACCCTCTATCTTCGCTGATGAAACTGCTTTCGTACGACGGCTTGACGGCTCTCTTTACCCGAATCTCGCACGTGTGACCGGTTCGACCATCTGACTGGTGGATCGAATCGATGTATGAGTGAATACGTACGGTTACTCTGTTTATCACGGAGAGTGACCTCGGGCAATGATTGTCATCGCGCCATCCCGGCCGGAACCCGGTGTGGACCTGGTGAGTTCAAGGCGCGGAGCCGGTCCGTTCCTGGTCGGGGGCGGGATCCGGTCAGAGCAGAGGGTGACGGGGGATGGGGCGGCGGGGAGGCGTCGTCCAGGTCGGTGGTGGCTTGAAATCGCACCAGGTGCCGTCGAAGGGAAACGTTCCGGTCTCGGCGAGTCGAGCGACCGCGCGACCCTCGTCCCGGATGGCCGACGCCTCGTCGGGGGTCCAGTAGGCCGGGTGCCCGGTCTTCTCGGCGAAGGACCGTTCGTCCTTCCACCGCCAGCTGCGGTCCGGGGCCACGTCGATGTCGAGTTCGTGGTCGGCGACGTCGATGTCGTCGCCGCGGTGGACCCGGTGCTCCAGGTTCACGTACCAGCCGCGGAATCTCCGGTGGCGGCCGAAGAGCCAGAGCACCGAGTACCCGGCACCGGTCGGCTGGTGGAAGAGGGCGCTGCCCATCGGCCACCGATCGGCGACCAACGGGTATCCCTCGGCCGGGCGTTCGTGCGGCGCGATGTCCCGCAGATGCTTTCCGCGCGGGAGCCTTGTACGCCACATGGGCGTGCCGGTCTCCATCCAGACCAGCTGACCGCTGTCGGTGCGCTCGACGAGGCGCACGGGTACCGAGGTGCTCAGGTGGCCGCCGATGAAGAAGTTCCAGTGGAGTATCCGGCCAGGGGCGTCGTCCATGCCCCTGATCGTGCCCACGGCGCGGAGCACGGACACGTGGCGTGGGTGCGCGGGTGGCTCAGGGCCGGGCGGAGGCGCCGCCGTCGTCGGTGGTCCCGTCGATGTCCTCGCCGATGCCGATGCCGGTGCCGGTGCCGGCACCGGTGCCCGGGTCGGGGACCGTGTCCGTGCCGAAGTCCGTTTCGGAGTCCGTTTCGGAGTCCATGTCGTCGATGAAGTGGTCGAACTCGCCGGCCTGGACGCCCTTGGCGAAGGCGTCCCATTTGGCGCGGGTGGTGGTCACGATGTTGGTGGGGTCGCCGGTCTCGCGGAGATGGACGAGTTCGTCCGGGCCGAAGGCGATCTCGATCCAGGGGCCGGTTCCCTCGTCGTCCTCGGGGGCGGCGCGGATCCAGGTCAGGTCGGCGGGGATGTCGGTCATGGGCGGGATTCTCCTTGACGATGCGTGTTGACGGCGCGTGTTGACGGTGCCGCGAGGGAGCCGACCGGGCGCCGGGGCCGTGCGCCGGGCCGTGCCGGAGTGCGCGCGGATCTCCGCAGGGCGGACCGCGCCGGGAGCGGGAGCGGGGCGGCAGGGCGGCGAACACGGGCACGCGGGATCCGCCCCTGCCGTGGGTGCGAGGGCTCCGGCCACGGTCGGACCGGCGACGGCTGCGGGCAGTCCGGCTACCGCCGCAGGCGGTCCGGCGACGACCGCGGGCGAACCGGCGACCGTCGCGGACGGTTCGGCGACCCCGTGCACGGTTCGGCGACGGCTTCTCCTCAGAGGCTCCGGGCGATGGCGTCCACCAGGTCGCGCGACTCGGCGGCGTCCAGCGCGAGGGACTCCATGCGGTCCAGCACCTGCCGGTACTTGTGCAGGTGGGCCTCCGCGTCCAGAAGGGCCATGCCGTGCGCCTGGTCCAGCTGCACGGTGTCCAGTTGCGGTACGGATCCGTGTACGTAGTGGACCGGCTGGCCGGTCCCCGGATACCCGCCGGCCCGGAACGGGATCACCCGGATCGTGACGTGATCGCGCTCGCTCATGGCCAGCAGGTGCGCCAGCTGCTGTCTGGCCACGGCCGGACCGCCGAACCGCATGTGCAGGGCCGCCTCGTGGACGACCGCCCGGTAGGGCGCGGGGTTCTCGCGGAAGATGACGGCCTGACGCTTGATCCGGAACGACAGGTGGTGCTCGATCTCCGGGGGCGTGAGAGCGGGGACGACCTGGCGGAAGACCTCGCGGGCATGGTCCGTGGTCTGGAGCAGACCGGGCAGACCGGAGACATGGGCGGTGCGCAGTGCGGTTCCGTGGTGTTCGAGTTCCGCCAGGTCCAGCAGTTCCGTGGAGAGGATGTCCCGGTACTCCTCCCACCAGCCCCGTTTCCGGTCGCCCGTCATGGCGGCCAGCGCGTTGACCAGCGCCTCGTCGGGGCAGTGGTAGTGGCAGGACAGCGTGCGCACCCGTTCGGCGCTCACGCCGTAGCGGCCGGCTTCGATGTTGCTGATGCGTGCCTGGTTGCCGCCGAGCAGCCGCGCGGCCTCGGTCGCCGTGATCCCGGCGCGTTCGCGCAGCTTGCGGAGCTCGGCTCCCAGCCGTCTGCGGCGGGCCGTCGGTGTGGTGCTGGGCGGCATCACTCACTCCCCGTCTTGGTCACCCACACGAGCGTATCTGTTACGTAATCCATGGATTTTATGGAATGCATTCCGCATCGAGCTCTATCGTGTGACGCAGGCCACCGGTCCGGAAGTACCCCGCTCGACGGAGCGGCCTCGTCACCGGACAACCCGAAGCGCATCTTCCGACTTCCCTCCGTGAACGGAGACTTCCATGGTCAGTGCCACGGTATCCCCGCCCTGGACGTACACCCTTCAACTCCCGCGAGATCCCCGCGCTCCCGGTGTGGCCCGCGCGATGCTCCGCAGCGCGCTGCGCCTGCACGGCATGCCCGAACTCGTCGAGAACGCCGAAATGCTGGCGAGCGAGCTGGTCACGAACGCGTACCTGCACTCGTCGGGGCCGTACTCATTGCGTCTGCGCAAAGCCGGGCGAGGCCGGATCCGGCTCGGCGTCCGCGACACCAGCCCGCATATTCCCGCGCCGTTCCGAAGGAGCGCCGGGGTCCCGGCGGAGCTGGCCGAACGGGGACGCGGGCTGTATCTGGTGACGCTCTACGCGGAGAGCTGGGGAGCGGTTCCCTTGAGCGACGGAGGGGTCGGAGGCGGTGGACGGCCCGAACGCGCGCCGCAGGCAGCGGAGGTGCCGGACCGAAGCGTCCTGTCGGGGCAGGGCGGAAAGCTGCTCTGGGTGGAGTGCGTGGCCAAGGGGGAGGGCGAGGAAACCGTGGCGGGGGCGGACGCGGAGGTGCAGCGCGAGACCGCGTCGGGGCTGGGGTGAGGGGGAGGAAACTCCGGGGCGGTCTCCGCCCCTTCCGCCCACTCGCCGGAGTCGGCGTACCGCGCGCGGGGTTCGTCCTGTGAGTGGAGACAGACCGGGCACTCGCCGTCCCTGTCCGGCTGCGTGACATCGAAGCACCACACGCCTTCGCCGTCGGCCTCGGCGACTCCCACCAGATGGTTGGTCGACAACGAGCGGCCGTCGCCGCAGTCCCCACGTGCTCCGGCGAGATCATTCCTCGCCCCGGCGTCCGCTCCGACTTCTGGTCCACCGGGGCGCCCTGACGGGTGGGCTGTCCTCAATGCCCCGTATCCAGACAGTCGGTGACGGTACGGGAGAGGCCGATCACCTGGGTTTTTGAGCCTGGTATTGGGCCCTGGGGCCCATGCCGCGCCCTGTAGTGCTGTGGTCGCATAACGGTACCGGGGGGAACCGTCGCTGCACCCACTCACCAAGCTGGGGAGACTCGCCGTGTCTGGCATACGAGAATTAGCGGTACCGGGCGGCGCCGGCGTCGGTGCCGCCGAAGTTCCTCCCGGTAGACAGCCGTTGTCGCGCCCCTTGCAGGCGGTGCTGATTATCGTACGGCTTCTCTTCGCGGTCACGGTCATCGGCGTGATCGACGCGCTCGTCGTGGCGTCGGCCGTCGACGCGGTGAACGGGCGGCTGTTGGGCATGCTCGTGTACGCGGCCCTGCCCGGAGTGATCGGGTTCGTGCTGTCGCTGTACGTGCGGACCGGGGGCGTCTGGATCCGGCGCGGGCTCCTCGCCGTACACATCTGGCTCGCCCTGGGCGCGTTCGCGACCCTGAAGGACGGCACCGCCGGGCAGGGCCTGGCGCAGGTGGTCCTGCCGGTCGTCGTCATCGTCCTGCTCTGCCGGGCCGCCTCGCGCGAGTGGTTCCGCCTGCCGGCCGAACAGCGTGTCCAGTACCGTCCGTTCAGCGTCGTGCGGATGCTGAAGTGGCGTCGTGCCGACGCCGGGCAGACGGCGATGGAGTACCTGGGCATGATCCTC
The DNA here is from genome assembly GCF_042889785.1 of Streptomyces sp. NPDC002476. Lineage (NCBI taxonomy): Bacteria > Bacillati > Actinomycetota > Actinomycetes > Kitasatosporales > Streptomycetaceae > Streptomyces > Streptomyces sp. NPDC002476. The sequence goes on from NZ_JBIARH010000009.1 coordinate 12,937, forward strand.
GTGGTCGTGGCCCTCATCGGGGCGCTCGTGGCCACGGGAATCGGCGCGCAGCTGACCGGGCAGATCCAGAACGCCATCTGCCAGCTGACCGGGGGCGCGTGCGCGCCGCCGGACGGCAATGTGGAGGCGGGCAAGGGCTCGGGGGCGACCGGCGGAGGGTCCGGCTCCTCGGGCGGTGCGGGCTCCGAAGGCGCGACCGTGACCGGTGGTACGGGCAGCGGCGGGTCGACCACCTCCGGTGGTGCGGACTCGGGCGGTTCGTCCGCGTCCGGCGGATCCGACGCGTCCGGCGCGTCCGGCGCGTCCGGTGGCACGGGCTCGTCGGGCGGCTCCGGCGGCACGGGCGGGACCGAGGGCTCCGGTGGGACCCAGGGCTCAGGCGGCACCGAGGGCTCCGGTGGCTCCGGCGAATCGACCGGCGGCAATTCTTCTTCGCCGGTTGACGCGGGTAGACAAGACGGTTCGTCGGGTTCCTCCGGCTCCTCGGAGGGCGGCTTCCTCGACGGTGTCGTCGGCGACGGCGGCCTGTTGGGCGACGTCAACGGCGTCGTCGACGCGATCTTCAACCCCGGCGACACGGTCAAGGGCATCGCCGACCAGTACGGCCAGGCGGCACGGGGCGCGGGCAACAAGTGGGACAAGGGCCAGTACATCGCCGCCGCCTGGGACATGACCAAGGCGTCCGGCGGGGGCGGCGGCGCGGTCGCCGGACTGCCCGGCTCCGGGCCCCGGGTCGAAGCGGCGGTGCAGGGCGCGACGCGCGACTACCTCAACGACCGCATCCCGTACAACGCCTCCGCGGCCGATCGCAAGGCGTGGTGGGACGGCCTGTCGCAGCAGCAGCGCGACCAGTACCTCGACCTGTCCTCGGACAAGATCGGCTACCTGGACGGTATTCCGGCGGCGGACCGGGACAAGGCCAACCGCAAGAACCTGCCCGAGCTGATCTCGAAGCTGGAGGGCAAGACCGACTCCAAGTCGAAGGAGCAGCTGGCCGGTCTGCGTGAGATCCAGCGTCAGCTGAACGAGGGCAGTCAGCCGCCGATGTACCTGCTAGGCATCAGCGACGAGGGCAACGGGAGGGCCATCGTCTCGTACGGGAACCCCGACACGTCGAAGCACGTGTCGGCCTATGTGCCGGGCCTGAACACCTCGCTGGACGAGGACTTCGCCAAGTCGGGCCTCAAGCGCGCCCGCGACACGGCGATCGGCGCCCAGGGCTACGACTCGTCGACCGCGGCGATCGTCTGGCTCGGCTACGACGCGCCGCAGTCGCCGGACGGGCTGCACAGCCTGGCCGTCGCGGGCACCAGCCGGGCGGAGAAGGGCGGTGCCGCGTACAACGACTTCATGTCGGGGATCTCGGCCACCAACCAGAACGCGGACCCGCACATCACCGCCATCGGCCACTCCTACGGCTCCCGTGCCGTGGGGGCCGCGACGCAGCACCCGGGTGGCATCCCGGGGGTCGACGACATCATCCTGGTCGGCAGTCCCGGAGTCGGCGTGGACCGCGCCGTGGACCTCGGCGTCGGTGCCGGGCACGTCTTCGTCGGTGCCGCCGAGAACGACCCGGTCACCCACCTTCCGTCCAAGACGCAGGTGGTCGTGGGTACGGTGGGGATGATCCTGGGAGGCCCGGCCGGCGCGTACATCGCGGGCGACCTGGCCGACAAGGGCGACGACGACCTCTGGTTCGGCAAGGACCCGGCGAGCAAGGCGTTCGGTGCCAAGCGGTTCCCGGTGGCCCCCGGGACGCCGTTCATCAGTACCGGTGGTGTGAGCTTCGACGCGCACTCCAACTACTTCGACCCGGTACGGGACGCCATGTCGGCGGACAGCATCGCCCTGATCGTGTCCGGCAACTCCGACAGGCTCAAGATGGAGGAACAGCGATGAAGCGAAGGTTCCGGTTCGTCGCGGTGGCACTGGCCGTCGGCTTCGCGCTGACGGGCTGCGGCAACGAACACGCGCGATCGGGCGGCGAGAGCCCGGGCAATTCCACCGAGAGCAACATGAGCACCAAGGGCACCGGAGGCAAGGGGGGCGACGAGAACACCCAGGAGACCGACGGCGTCCGGCGAGCCAAGAGGACCGACATGGACATGCAGGAGGCCGCGGAACGGTCCGACGGCATGCTCGACTCCGTGCTGGAGGCGATCGACCCCGAGGTGCAGTGGGCGCACGGCCCGACGACCACCGGTACCTGCGACGTGACCCGCAGGCGGACCGTGATGACCATCGTGTCGGCGGAACGCCGCCAGAGCTTCCTGGACCAGGTCGAGAACCACTGGCGCGAGAACGGCTACCGCATCAAGGGCAAGAACGACGACAAGGTCTTCCCGGCGGTCTACGCGCAGACCAAGGACGGCTTCGGGATCAGCGTGAGCGTCCGCGGCAAGGGCCAGGTCTTCTTCGAGGCGGACAGCCCCTGCGTGAAGGAGTCGAAGGTCGCCGAGTCCACGTCCGAGCCGAACGGACCGGCGTACAAGGGGGTCTACCCGCTCCCGCGCCCCAACGTCCGGTCCGGGTACTGGTCGAGCGGCACGGCCTGACGGGAAATCCAGACGGCCTGAAGGGGTGTCGGCACGGCGTGGTCCGTGCCGACGCGCAAGGCTTCCGGATCGGCACGCTCTGACTTGCGGTCAGGGCGTGCCGATCGTCGTTCGACGCACGGTGATCCCCGGGCGGCGCGCCGTGCGCCCCGGCGGGGGGCGGTGCGCCCCACCGGGCGGCCGGTGCGCCCCCTGTGTCACCCGAGGTGCGGGAAGGGCCCGTGAACGACCCCAGTGACCCGGTTGATTCGTACACACCCGCGAAAGCGGTCATGAAAACCGCCCCGATGGGGGATGGTTGAGGGGTGCGAAAATTCTGGGTGATCGGTGGGCTCGGCGTCGGCATGGCCATGTGCTTCGTGACGCTGCTCGTCGTCGGCACGTATTCCGCCGCCGCCGGACTCGCGGGTTCCGGCAGGAGTGGGGCGGTCGGGCTGGCGAAGGGCGCGGTGCCGGCGAAGTATCAGGGGCTGGTGCAGAAGTGGGGCAACCTCTGCCCGGCCATCAACCCGGCCCTCCTGGCCGCCCAGCTGTACCAGGAGAGCGGATGGAACCCCCGGGCCGAGAGCCCGGCGGCCGCTCAGGGGATCGCCCAGTTCATCCCGGGCACCTGGGCCGGGCACGGGATCGACGGCAACGGCGACGGCAGACGCGACGTATGGGATCCGCAGGACGCGATTCCCTCCGCCGCCTCGTACGACTGCGAGCTCGCCGGGTACGTGAAGAAGGTGCCCGGCGACCAGACGGACAACATGCTCGCCGCGTACAACGCCGGGGCGTACCGGGTGATCCGCTCCGGCGGGGTCCCGAACATCGCGGAGACGAAGAACTACGTCACCATCATCCGGTCGCTGGAGAAGAGTTTCGCCCGGCCCGTGGGGCGGGTGCAGCCCTCGGAGCAGGCGGCCGGGGCCATCCACTTCGCCCAGAACAAGCTCGGCACGCCGTATCTGTGGGGTGGCAACGGCACACCGGAGCAGGGCGGGCGGTTCGACTGTTCGGGGCTGACCCAGGCCGCGTACCGCACCGTGGGGATCGACCTGCCCCGGGTGGCGAACGACCAGTACAACGCCGGGCCGCATCCCTCGCGCGACGAACTGCTCCCCGGTGACCTGGTGTTCTTCTCGGACGACCTGACCAACTCACGGGCCATCCGGCACGTGGGGCTGTACGTGGGAGGGGGCTACATGATCAACGCTCCGTACACCGGGTCGGTGATCCGGTTCGACAAGATCGACACCCCCGATTACTTCGGTGCGACCCGCGTGACGAAGGAAGGGGCCGCGGCCCTCCCGACCGACCTTCCCGGCGACCGTCCGGAGGCCTGACGCGGCGACGGCGGTGGCCGGAACTCTCCGTAAGGCCCAGGCCCTGAGCTGCGACGATGCGTCACTCTTCGATAACGTCATAGTGATCATTCGGTGGAGGGTGGAACGCGCGCACGGACCGCGTCGTTCCCTGGGTGGACTGGATGGCCCGGGTGGACCGGGCGGCCCGCGGGCGGTGGTGAGCCGACCGCGCGCACGCCCCCCGGACAGGCCCTCGCGGGCAGGTCCGCACGGGCGACGCAGCCACGCGGTGATCGAACCGACACGGGGGTTCGTCAGGGCGGTGCACGGGTGTGCCCCGCGTCAGCAGACAAGACAAGGGGCCGCAGCGGATGGCTGGACTCGCACTGGATGGGTCGAACCCCGACGTCGGCCTGCTCTACGAGATCAACGGGCTCGCGAAGTCCGCCCCCGCCTGGTTCGACCGGATCATGGAGTTCGTGGGCGAGTACGGGATCATGCTCGGCATGGTCCTGCTGGTCCTGTGGTGCTGGTGGAGCGTGCGCCGGCGCGGCACGGCCGAGGACTCGGTGACGGCGGTCGCCGGGATCGTCTGGGCGCCGCTCGCCGCCGGGATCGCGCTGCTCGTCAACATCCCCATCCGCGGATTCGTGGAACGGCAGCGTCCGTTCCGGGAACACGCGGGACTGGAGGTCCTCGTGGAGGGGAAGAACGACTTCTCCTTCGTGAGCGATCACGCCACGATGGCCATGGCCCTGGCTGTCGGACTCTTCGTGGTCAACCGGAAGTTCGGTGTCGTCGCGATCGGCCTGGCCCTCCTGGAGGGCTTCTGCCGGGTCTACATGGGTGTCCATTACCCGACCGACGTCGTCGGCGGACTGGCGCTCGGCACGGCGGTCGCCCTGCTGCTCTCCCCGCTCGCGATGATGCTGCTCACGCCGTTGACGGCGGCCGTCTCCCGCTCGGACCGCCTCGGACGGCTCGTCAGGTCGCGCGGCTCGTCGTCGGCGGCGAGGCGCGGTGGCCGGACGGGGACGATCGGGATTCGCGAGCCGCGCTCGGGGGCGGTCTGCGGGGATGGCGAGAAGGACCTGGCCGCGTAGGCCGAGGAGCCAGAGGGCCTGCGGGAACGAGAACAGGCGATCCGGGGCGTAGCGCTTCTTCAGGTCCGTCAGACGCTCGGCGGCCGTGCCGTAGTAGGCCCGGCGCCAGTCGCCCAAGCATGGGATCCGTGTAGTTCTGGTACGCCGCCCCGGACGCGTACCGGCACATCACCATGTGGGTGCTTTTCAGCCAGTCCTGCTGGAGCGTGCCCTGTTCGGTGCGGCCGGGTGCGAGGTGCGAGGTGCGAGGTGTGAGGGGGCGTGGGGTCAGGGCGAGGCGCGGTGCTCCGAGGCGTCGGCCCGGGCCCGGTCGCGGGAGCGGCGGGCCGGTCCCGACCATCCGCAGGCGCAACGGGCGATGCAGAACGAGCCGCGTTCCACGGTCGTGGGTTCGTGTCCGACGGACGTGGGAGCGGGGGCGGTCGGCGGGGCCTCTGGGGTGTGTTGGACGTACACCCGTCCACGGTACTGGGTGCCGCCACTCGGCGGTGCGGCGTTCGGGAGCGGCGTGACGGGGGACACGGGTTGTCGTTATCCGGAACGGATGGGGGGCTCGGGCAAGCGGTACGGCGTTGGGGGTTGGCAGGCGATGGTGGTGCAGCGGCACAGGTCCGGAGGCGGGGCGCGCGCTGCCTGCGCCCTCGCCGTGGTGGGTGTGATGGCGGCGACCGCCGGATGCGGGGGCGATCGGGTCGGCGGCGACAGCGCCGTGGCCGACGAGCGGGGCGGGGCCGACTCGCTCGACGCGGTCCGCCGCGCGGCCGAGGTGCTCGGCGGGACGGTGTCCGGCACCGGAACGGGGACGGTGGCCGGGGCAGGAGCCGGGGGCGTCGGGGGAAGCGCCCGGGTGCGTACGTCGATGCAGACCGCGGCGGGCGGGACACGGGTGACGATCAGGGGCCGCGGGGCGTACGACTTCCGCAGGTGCGCCGGCCGGTTGGAGGTCGTGCTGCCCGAGAACGCCGCCGGGGCGGACGGGCACCGCCCCATTACCGAGCTGCTGGTCCCCGACGCGCTGTACATGATGAATCGCGGCGCCGGGGTGCCCACGGACAAGTGGGTCAGGGTCGACACGACGACGCTGGCGGACGGCAATCTGGTCACCGGTGGGGTGACCGACCCCATGGTCGCGGCCGAACTGCTGCGCGGGGCGCGGCAGGTGGAGTACGTGGGGCAGGCGGTGCTCGCCGGGGTGAGCGTGCGGCACTACCGAGGGGTTTCGGACATCGGGCGGGCGGCCCGCGAGGCGTCGCCGCAATCGCGCGGGGCGCTGGTCGCGGCGACGAAAGGATTTCGCACCCGAACCGTGCCGTTCGACGCGTATCTGGACGAACAGGGGCGGCTGCGCGAGGTGCGCCACCGGTTCACCTTCGCCGACGAGGGGCCCGTGGCGGAGGTGACGTCGACGATGTCGCTGTCCGATTTCGGGGTGCCCGTCTCTGTCCGGCTGCCGGACGACCACGACATCTACACCGGGAAGATCGAGGAGCGGTAGGCGGGGCGTGGCACGGCTTCGGCGTGCCGGTACGTCTGCCGAGCACGTGTCGGCACGTCGGCCGGCGCGCATGGCGGAACGGAGGCCGGGGCGCTTGTCGGCACGGCGGCGGGCGCGTCCCGGCCGGGGCGGCGGTGGCGGGTGCGGGCGGCCGGACGGGCCGGGCGGGGGCGGACGTAGGCAGGACGGCGGAGCAGAAATGGTCCGTCCGTGCCATGCGCGGCGCGTGCTCCGCTCCCTACGCTGGGAAGCCGGCACGGCAATGAGAGGTGAGTGACGTGGTGACGCTCGGCACACGGACCGAATCCGACCATGTGGCTCTCGCCGAGATCGAGCTCTGCGGCGAGCTGATGATCGCGGCGTCGGCCGCGATCGGGGAGCGGCTCAGCTCCGCCCGCATCGACGAGGTGCTGAACGTGGGGGTGGTCGCCGAGCGGGCCACCGCTCCCCGGCCCGGCGACCACCTGGCCTGACCAGTGCCCCTTCCGGCGACGTTCGCCCCGTCGCGCGGCCCGGTACTTCCCCGGGCTCTCAGCTTCGTTCGAGCCCGGTCTTCGTCCGGCCCGCCCGGCTGCGGGGCCGGGCCCCGTCCTCAGGTGCGGAGCAGGCGGGCGATGGCCTTGGTGGCCTCCTCGACCTTGGCGTCCGCCTCGTCGCCGCCCTTGAGCGCGGCGTCCGCCACGCAGTGCCGCAGATGCTCCTCCAGCAGCTGGAGCGCGAAGGACTGGAGGGCCTTCGTGGACGCCGAGACCTGGGTGAGTATGTCGATGCAGTAGACGTCCTCGTCGACCATGCGCTGCAGGCCGCGGATCTGGCCCTCGATCCGGCGCAGCCGTTTGAGATGCTCGGCCTTCTGGTGGTGGTAGCCGTGGATGCCCCGGTCGTGGCCGGTGATGACCGGCTCGGCCGCCCCGGTGGTGGTGGAACCGGCCACGGGGTCGGGGGCGGCCGAGGCGCCCGAGGTCGTGGCATCCGCCGTGGCGTCGGTGCTCGCGGTGCCGGCGTCCGAGGTGGTCGCGGCGGTCCCGGTGGTGGTCATGGCTGCCTCCCGTATTCCCTTTACTACTGCCGTCCATATACCCCTGGTGGGTATAGCTTAACGAATTCTGCCAAAACGTGACCGGGGGCCCGTGCTGATCTCCGCGCCCCATGCGCGACACTGAAGAACGCCGGTTAGCCGTGGCCGGATGATGCGCCTAGCATCAGCCTGGCCGAATCCAAAGCACCCCGAGGACCCCACGTGCGCTTTCGTCTGACCCCCAGGGAGACGAGCTTCTACGACATGTTCTCCGCCTCCGCGGACAACATCGTCACGGGCTCGAAACTCCTGATGGAAATGCTGGGGGCGGACCCTGCCTCCCGAGCCGAGATCGCGGAGCGCATGCGGGCAGCGGAGCACGCGGGGGACGATGCCACCCACGCGATCTTCCATCAGCTGAACTCCTCTTTCATCACGCCGTTCGACCGTGAGGACATCTACAGCCTCGCTTCGTCGCTCGACGACATCATGGACTTCATGGAGGAGGCCGTCGACCTGGTCGTGCTGTACCAGATCGAGGAACTCCCCAAGGGCATCGCGCAGCAGGTCGAGGTGCTGGCCCGCGCGGCCGAGCTGACCGCCGAGGCGATGCCCGGACTGCGGACCATGGACAATCTCACCGAGTACTGGATCGAGGTCAATCGTCTGGAGAACCAGGCCGACCAGATCCACCGCAAACTGCTCGCCCATCTCTTCAACGGCAAGTACGACGCCATTGAGGTGCTGAAGCTCAAGCAGATCGTGGACGTACTGGAAGAGGCGGCCGACGCGTTCGAGCACGTCGCCAATACGGTGGAGACCATCGCGGTCAAGGAGTCCTGAACCACGTGGACACCTTTGCGCTGATCGTGACCATCGGGGTCGCGCTCGGTTTTACGTATACGAACGGCTTCCACGACTCGGCGAACGCCATCGCCACCTCCGTCTCCACCCGTGCGCTCACTCCGCGTGCCGCGCTGGCGATGGCGGCGGTGATGAATCTCGCGGGCGCGTTTCTCGGCAGTGGTGTCGCCAAGACCGTCAGTGAGGGTCTGATCGCGACGCCCGAAGGCGACAAGGGGATGGGAATCCTCTTCGCCGCGCTCGTCGGAGCGATCATCTGGAACCTCGTCACCTGGTATTTCGGGCTGCCGTCCTCGTCCTCGCACGCGTTGTTCGGCGGAATGGTCGGTGCCGCGCTCGCCGGCGGGACGATGGTGCACTGGGACGGGGTGATCGACAAGGTCGTCATCCCGATGTTCCTCTCGCCCGTCATAGGTCTGGTCGTCGGCTATCTGGTGATGGTCGTGATCATGTGGATCTTCCGGAAGACCAACCCGCACAAGGCCAAGCGCGGATTCCGGATAGCCCAGACGGTCTCGGCGGCGGGCATGGCACTCGGGCACGGTCTCCAGGACGCGCAGAAGACCATGGGTGTCGTCGTGATGGCCCTGGTCATCGCGGACATCGAGAGCCCGGAGGACCCGATTCCGGTCTGGGTGAAGCTGGTCTGCGCGCTGATGCTGTCGCTGGGCACGTACGCGGGCGGCTGGCGCATCATGCGCACGCTGGGCCGGAAGATCATCGAGCTGGATCCGCCGCAGGGGTTCGCGGCGGAGACCACCGGCGCGTCGATCATGTTCGGCTCGGCGTTCCTGTTCCACGCGCCGATCTCCACCACGCATGTGATCACCTCCGCGATCATGGGCGCGGGCGCCACGAAGCGGGTGAACGCGGTGCGCTGGGGCGTCGCCAAGAACATCATCCTCGGCTGGTTCATCACCATGCCGGCCGCGGCCCTGGTCGCCGCCGCCAGCTACGGGGTCGTGCTGCTGCTCTTCGGCTGACGGACGGCCGTGAGGGCCGCCGGTACGCGCCGGTGCGAAAGTCGGGTCCGCCCCGCTTTCCCGTGAGGGGAGCGGGGCGGACCCTTTGCCTTACGGGTGGCACCGCCATGCAGCACCCAAAGGCCATCCTTGGGGGGCGAGGATCCGGCCCTTCTCCGGCGGAGGAGGGCCCGGCCTCCCCGTTATCCGAACCGGCCCGAGATGTAGTCCTCGGTGGCCTGGACGGACGGGTTGGAGAAGATGCGCTCCGTGTCGTCGATCTCGATCAGCTTGCCGGGCTTGCCGACCGCCGCGAGGTTGAAGAACGCCGTACGGTCGGAGACGCGGGCCGCCTGCTGCATGTTGTGCGTCACGATGACGATCGTGAAGCGCTCCTTCAGCTCACCGATCAGGTCCTCGACGGCGAGGGTGGAGATCGGGTCCAGGGCGGAGCACGGCTCGTCCATCAGCAGCACCTCCGGCTCGACCGCGATCGCGCGGGCTATGCACAGTCGCTGCTGCTGACCGCCGGAGAGGCCGGAGCCGGGCTTGTTCAGCCGGTCCTTGACCTCGTTCCAGAGGTTGGCGCCGCGGAGAGACTTCTCGACGATGTCGGGGAGCTCGCCCTTCTTGTACGAGCCGTTCAGCTTGAGGCCCGCCGCGACGTTGTCGAAGATCGACATGGTCGGGAACGGGTTGGGGCGCTGGAAGACCATGCCGACCGTGCGGCGCACGGTGACCGGGTCGACGTTCGGCCCGTACAGGCTCTCGTCGTCCAGCAGCACCTTGCCCTCGACGCGGCCGCCGGGGGTGACCTCGTGCATGCGGTTGAGGGTGCGCAGGAAGGTGGACTTGCCACAGCCGGAGGGGCCGATGAAGGCGGTCACGGAGCGGGGCTCCACGGTCATCGAGATGTCCTCGATGGCGAGGTGGGAGCCGTAGTAGGCGGACAGGCCGCTGACGTCGATGCGCTTGGCCATCTGAATCACTGCTTCTTTCTGTGGCCGCGTCGGCGGCCGGTCACGGGGCGGGAGCCGCACGTATCAGTGCTTCGGAGCCTTCCAGCGGGCGATGCCGCGGGCCACGAGGTTGAGGATCATGACGAAGGCGATCAGCACGAGGGCGGCGGCCCAGGCCCGGTCGTACGACTGCTCGGTGCCGACCTTGTACTGCTCCCAGATGTAGAAGGGGAGCGAGGACTGGGCGCCCGAGAACGGGTTCGTGTTGATCAGCTGGCTGCCGAAGACCAGCAGCATGATCGGTGCGGTCTCACCGGCGATGCGGGCGATCGCGAGCATCACACCGGTGGTGATGCCGCCGAGCGCGGTCGGGAGGACCACCTTCAGGATGGTGCGCCACTTCGGGACGCCGAGGGCGAGCGACGCCTCGCGCAGCTCGTTCGGGACGAGCTTGAGCATCTCCTCGGTGGAGCGGACCACGACCGGGATCATCAGGATCGTGAGCGCCAGCGCGCCCATCAGACCGGACGGATCGGTCTGCGTCATCAGCATGATCGAGAGGATGAAGAGACCGGCGACGATCGACGGGATGCCCGTCATGACATCGACGAAGAAGGTGACGGCCCGGGCCAGCGCGCCCCGGCCGTACTCGACCAGGTAGACGGCGGTCAGCATGCCGATGGGGGTGGCGATGAGGGTGGCGAGGCCGACCTGCTCCAGGGTCCCGATCAGCGCGTGGTAGACACCGCCGCTGGCCTCGGAGCCGAGCACCCCGGCCATCGAGTGGGTCAGGAAGTACAGGTCGAGGCGTTCGGAGCCCCGGCTGACCGTCGTCCACAGCAGGGAGGCCAGCGGGGCGACGGCCAGCAGGAAGCACACCCAGACGATGCTGGTGGCGAGCCGGTCCTTGGCCTGGCGCCGGTTCTCCACGACCGAGGTCGTGATGTACGAGATGACGACGAAGAGGAGGGCGGAGAACAGCCCCCACTGGGTGCGGCTCTCCCAGCCGGCGGCGATGCCGGTGCCGACGCCCAGCACGAGCGCCACGGCCGCGAAGCCGAAGGGCGCCCAGCGGGGGAGGGACCGTGTGCCGAGGCCGGTCCGGGGGGCGACGGTCGCCGCGGGGGCGGGGACCTCCTGGACGCCGGTGTTGGCTGCGTGGCTCATGCGTTGGCCCCCGAGTACTCCTTGCGGCGGGCGATGATGAGCCGGGCCGCGCCGTTGACCAGCAGGGTGAGGACGAAGAGGACGAGGCCGGAGGCGATCAGGGCGTCACGCCCGAACTGGTCGGCCTCGTCGAACTTCGCGGCGATGTTCTGGGCGAACGTTCCGCCGCCCGGGTTGAGCAGATGCCCGGAGATGACGAAGCTCGGCGACAGGACCGTGGCGACGGCCATCGTCTCGCCGAGCGCCCGGCCCAGGCCCAGCATCGACGCGGAGATCACGCCGGAGCGGCCGAAGGGGAGCACCGAGAGGCGGATGACCTCCCAGCGGGTGGCGCCGAGGGCGAGGGCGGCCTCCTCGTTCATCCTCGGGACCTGGAGGAAGACCTCGCGGCTGACGCTGGTCACGATCGGCAGGATCATGATCGCGAGCAGGATGCCGACGGTGAACAGCGAGCGGGCGACGCCGACCTCGGTCTTGTCGAAGATGTACGTCCAGCCGAAGAAGTCGTCGAGCCAGAGGTTGAGGCCCTCCAGGTACGGGACCAGGAAGAGGGCGCCCCAGAGGCCGTACACGATGCTCGGCACGGCGGCGAGCAGGTCGACGACGTACCCGAGGGGCGCGGCCAGCTTGCGCGGCGCGTAGTGCGAGATGAACAGGGCGATGCCGACGGCGACCGGGACGGCGATGGCCATCGCGACGACCGAGCTGACGACCGTGCCGAAGAGGAGGACCGCGATGCCGAAGACCGGCGGGTCGCCGGCCGGGTTCCAGTCGAAGGCGGTGAAGAAGTTGCCCTCGTTCTTGGAGACGGCCAGTGCGGCGCGGTAGGTGAGGAACACGGCGATCGACGCCATGATCACGAGCAGCAGGATGCCCGAGCCCCGGGAAAGCGCCAGGAAGATCTTGTCGCCCGCGCGCCCGGTACTGGGGGCGCGGCCGGTCGCCGCCGGGGGTACCGGCGGCGTGTCTATCGGTGTGGTGGAAGCCATGGTCTTTCCGGTCTGTGTGGGGGAGCGGCGTGGCTCCCCTGGCGGCGGTGCACCGGATGGGCGGTGGCGGGCCGGTCCGGAGGGGTGCACCGGACCGGCCCGCCGGGTGTCGCTGGTGTTGCTCTGGTGTTGTCGTGTCGCGCGACGCGCGCTACCGCTCGTCGCGCTTCCGGGTTACGAGAGGGAGGCGATGGTCTCGCGGACCTTGGCGTTGATCTCGGCCGGGATCGGCGCGTAGCCGGCGTCGGTGAGGAGCTTCTGGCCCTCGTCACCGGCGGTGTAGTTCAGGAAGGACTTGACCGTCGGCAGGGTCTCGGACTTGTTGCCCTTGTCGCAGACGACCTCGTAGGTCACCAGGACGATCGGGTAGGCGCCGTCGGCCTTGGTCGCGTAGTCGAGGTCGAGGGCCAGGTCCTTGCCGGTGCCCTTGATCTTGGCGGCGGCGATGGCCTTGGAGGCGTTCTCCGGGGTGGCCTTGACCGGGGTGGCGGCACCGGTGGCGATGTCGACGGTGGGGATCGACTGCGCGGTGGCGTAGCTGAGCTCGAAGTAGCCGATCGAGCCGTCGACGGCCTTCACCTGGGAGGCGACACCGGAGGAGCCGGACGCGGCCTGGCCACCGGGGGCCGGCCACTTCTTCTCGGCCTCGTACTTCCAGTCGCTCGGCGCGGCGGCGTTCAGGTACTTGCCGAGGTTCTGCGTGGTGCCGGAGTCCTCGGAGCGGTGGAAGGGCTGGATCGCCTTGTCCGGGAGGTCGACGCCGCTGTTGAGCTTGGCGATCGCCGGGTCGTTCCACTTCTTGATCTTCGTGTCGAAGATCTTGGCGAGGGTGGGGGCGTCCAGCGTCAGGTTGTCGACGCCCTCCAGGTGGTAACCGATGGCGATCGGGCCGCCGACCATCGGGAGGTTGATGCCCTGGCCGCCCTTGCAGATCTTCTTCGAGTCGGCGACCTCTTCGGGCTTCAGCGCGGAGTCGGAACCGGCGAAGCCGACCGTGCCCTGGTTGAAGGCGATGATGCCTTCACCGGAGGAGGACGACTTGTAGTTGATCTCGACACCCGAGCACCCGGCCATGTAGTTCTTGGCCCAGAGGTCCATGGCGTTCTTCTGCGCGCTGGATCCGGAGGCGAGCAGCTGGCCCTTGGCGTCGTCGCACTTGATGTTCGACGCGGCGCTCGTCTTGCCGCCGCCGGCGGACCCGTTGCTGTTGTCGTCCGAACCGCACGCCGTGAGGACCAGGGCGCCGGAGACGGCGAGGGCACCGAGCGCGGTGGCACGAAGCCGGTTCTTGCGCTGAAGCTTCACTTTTCGGGTGTTCCTTCCAGGAGCCGCCGATGCCTTTTTTTGTTCTACGACGGCGCGCGATGTGGTGGGTGCTGCGGCGTTTCGCCGTGCACCGTGCACTGCCGAAGTTAGGCAGAACAGGTGAAGCGGTTTACGGGGGTGGGTGAACGGGAGGTGAACCATGCTGGACGGTGCGGTTCTCGCCACCGGTCGCCCGGTCCGGTCCGGGGTGCGGTTTCGGTCCCGGACCGACGGTGGTCCCGAACCGGGGCGCGGTCCAGGGCCGACGGTGGTCCCGGACCGACGGTGGTCCCGGCGCGGGCACGGGCCACGAGGCCGGTACGGGAAGTGCCGGACGGCCGACGGGCGGGCGGGGGTGCCGGACACCGGCCGACGGGCCGGGCAGGGAAGTCAGACGTCTGGCAGGCCGGCCAGCCAGACGTCGAGCAGGTCCCGGTCGTGGTCCTGCGTGAGGCGGGCCCGGGCATCCGCCGGGGCGAGCCAGGCCAGCCGGTCGACCTCGGCTCCCGGCACGAACGTGCCGCCGGTGGCCTCGGCCGCCCAGTAGGCGACTTCCTTGGGCCGCCCGTTCACGGCGTACCGCACCGTGGGGAGTACGGTTCCCAGCGCGCAGTGGTGGCCGGTCTCCTCCAGGACCTCACGGCGGGCGGCGTCCCGGGCCGACTCGCCGCGCTTCAGCTTGCCCTTGGGGTGCGACCAGTCGTCGTAACGGGGCCGGTGCACCAGGCAGATCTCCATGCTGCCGGTGCGTTCCGAACGCCGCCACAGCACGCATCCGGCCGCCAGGACCGGTCCGTTCGCGGAGCGTCCGCCCGTCGGCCGCCCGGGCCGGGCGGCGGCGCCGGTTCCTGCGGCACGGGCGGCGTCGGGCCTTCCGGCGGATGCGCCGTCGGGACCGGGCGCGGGCGGCCTGCTCATGGCGTGGTCGCCGCCGCCGGGGCGTACGGCCAGCTCGCCCGGAACAGCCCGCGTGCCGCCCCCGCCTCGTGCCGCTGGTCCGCGTGCAGCACCCCGAGGACGTACGCGGTCGCGGGCGCGATCCGGGGGGTGCGGGCCGCCGATGCCGCCGCCGCGGCGGCCTCCGCCGCGTCCCGGTGCAGGTCGAGGGCGTGCCCCGCCGCGGTCAGGACCGGGTCCGGGGCGCCGCGGACCACCTCGTGGGCGTACCGGTGCAGCCGCAGCAGCAGCCGGGTCCGGTGCCAGGGCGCGTCCTGCGCCTCGTTGTACGGCTCGGTCGCCCCGTCCGGCGGCAGCGCGGCCACCGCGCCCAGCAACTGCTGCTCGGCCCGTTCGGCGGGGCCGTGCAGCATCTCGTCGGCCGGGGCCCCGGCCGACGCGGTGAGCGGGACCTCGGAGGCGAGCAGCGCCACGGCGTCGGCCACCGCGTGGAAGCGGGAGGAGCCGAGTGCCTGGAGCGCGGCGGAGTGGGCGCGGGTCCGGGCGAGGGTCAGCTGGCGCTCCAGCAGGGCACCGGCGCGGGCCGCGCCGACGCCGAGGGCGGCACGGTCCTTGTCGTCGGGTCCGTGGGGTCCGGCCCCCGTTGCCTTGCGGGCGGCGGGGAGCGGTCCGCCGGACACGTGGTGCAGCGCTTCGAGGAGCCGGTTCAGCCGGGTCGCGTAGGCGTGTTCCCGGGCCAGGGTCCCCGACAGCCAGGCCAGTTCGGCGCGCAGATGCTCGGCCCAGGCCGGGTCCAGCGCCGTCCGGAAGGTGTGCAGGGTGCCGCCGATCCGGCGCGAGGAGCGGCGCAGCGCGGCGGCGGCCTCCTCGGCGGTGCGGGTCCCGGCATCCGAGGGTGCGCTGTGCTCGCGGTGCAGGCGCAGGCCGCGGAGGAATTCGGCGGCCCGTTCCTGAAGGTAGGGCGCGAGCACCGCGCCCGCCGTAAGGTCCGCCTGCGTCGTCGTCTGGTGGTCATGGCGTCGCACGCCGGCGCCTCCGGGCGTCAATGAGCATTTCCTGTACGTGCCGCAGTGGCTGGCCGTCCGCGTCCGTGGAGTGGCGGGTCCAGTTCCCGTCGGGACCGAGGTGCCAGGAGGAGGTGGTGTCGGCCATGCCGGTCTCCAGGAGCCGGTTGAGTGCGGCGCGGTGGGCGGGGTCGGTGACCCGGACCAGTGCTTCGATCCGGCGGTCGAGGTTGCGGTGCATCATGTCGGCGCTGCCGAACCACACCTCGGGTTCGCCGCCGTTGCCGAACGCGAAGATCCGGGAGTGCTCCAGGAAGCGTCCCAGAACCGAGCGGACCCGGATGTTCTCGGAGAGGCCGGGGACGCCGGGGCGTATCGCGCAGATGCCGCGTACCCAGATGTCCACCGGGACCCCGGCCATCGCCGCCCGGTAGCAGGCGTCGATGACCGCCTCGTCGACCATGGAGTTGACCTTGATGCGCACGTAGGCGGTCCGCCCGGCCCGCTGGTGCGTGATCTCCTTGTCGATCCGGGCGATCAGCCCGTCGCGCAGCGAGCGCGGGGCGACCAGGAGGCGGCGGTAGGTCTCGCGGCGGGAGTAGCCGGAGAGCCGGTTGAACAGGTCGGAGAGGTCCGCCCCGACCTGTTGGTCCGAGGTCAGCAGGCCGAGGTCCTCGTACAGCCGGGCGGTCTTGGGGTGGTAGTTGCCGGTGCCGACGTGCGCGTAGCGGCGCAGTGTGTCGCCCTCCTGGCGGACGACGAGCGAGAGCTTGCAGTGGGTCTTGAGGCCGACGAGCCCGTAGACGACATGGCAGCCGGCCTCCTCCAGCTTGCGCGCCCACTTGATGTTGGCCTGCTCGTCGAAGCGGGCCTTGATCTCGACGAGGACGAGGACCTGCTTGCCGGACTCGGCGGCGTCGATCAGGGCTTCCACTATCGGCGACTCGCCCGAGGTCCGGTACAGGGTCTGCTTGATGGCGAGGACGTCGGGGTCGGCGGCGGCCTGCTCCAGGAACGCCTGGACGGAGGTGGAGAACGAGTCGTACGGGTGGTGCAGCAGCACGTCGCGTTCGCGCAGCGCGGCGAAGATGTCGGGCGCGGAGGCGGACTCGACCTCCGCGAGGTCGCGGTGGGTGCCCGCGATGAACTTGGGGTACTTCAGCTCGGGCCGGTCCAGGGACGCGACGCCGAACAGTCCGGTCAGGTCGAGCGGCCCGGGCAGCGGGTAGACCTCGGATTCGGACACCTTCAGCTCGCGTACCAGCAGGTCCAGCACGTACGGCTCGATGGACTCCTCGACCTCCAGGCGGACCGGCGGGCCGAAGCGGCGCCGCATGAGCTCCTTCTCCAGGGCCTTGAGGAGGTTCTCGGCGTCGTCCTCCTCGACCTCCAGGTCCTCGTTCCGGGTGACCCGGAACATGTGGTGGGCGAGGACCTCCATGCCCGGGAAGAGCTCTTCGAGGTGGGCGGCGATGATGTCCTCTATGGGCACGTACCGCTGCGGCGACGCCTCCAGGAAGCGGGTCAGCAGCGGCGGCACCTTGACCCGGGCGAAGTGGCGGTGCCCGCTGACCGGGTTGCGCACGACGACGGCCAGGTTGAGCGAGAGCCCGGAGATGTACGGGAAGGGGTGCGCCGGGTCGACGGCCAGCGGCGTCAGCACCGGGAACACGCGCTGCCGGAAGAAGGTGAACAGGCGGGCCTGCTCCTTCTCGGTCAGCTCGGGCCAGCGGATCAGCTGGATGCCCTCGTCGGACAGGGCGGGGGCCACGTCCTGCTGGTAACAGGCCGCGTGCCGGGCCATGAGTTCGCGCGAGCGGGTCCAGATCAGGTCCAGGACCTCGCGGGGCTGGAGCCCGGAGGCGGAACGGGTGGCGACACCGGTGGCGATGCGGCGCTTGAGCCCGGCCACCCGGACCATGAAGAACTCGTCCAGGTTCGAGGCGAAGATGGCGAGGAAATTAGCCCGTTCGAGGAGGGGGGTCGCCGGGTCCTCGGCGAGTTCGAGCACCCGCTCGTTGAACGCGAGCCAGCTGCGTTCCCGGTCCAGGAACCGGTCGTGCGGCAGCTCGTCGCCGTCGATGTCGGGCTCGTACGCGTCGACGTCGCCGTCGATGTCGGGATCGAGGTCGGCAGCGGTGGACAGGGCGGCCCCGTCGCGTGAGGAAGCGGCGACGGCGTGCGGCCGGTGCGCGGCGAGCAAGCCGACCGACGGCTGCGCGGTGGACCGGACCGGGACCTCGGAGCTGGGCTGCTGGCTCATGAACCCATTCTTCCGCGCCCGGGGCTTCGAGGGCGCGCCGGAGGACGAGGAGACCACGGGGAACGCGCGGTCCGTACGGTCCGGAGCGCCGTCCGCGCGGTTCGTACGGCTCGTGGGGGCGGCGGCGTTCGCGCGCCCGGGGCGCTCGGCGCGCGCTTCGGGAACCGTACGGTTTCCGAGGCCCGTGAGGCCCGTGAGGTGTGTGCGGTTCACATGGCCGGCGTGGCTCTCGTGGCTCGCGTGGATCGCCTGGTCTCCACCGGGATTTCTCCCGTCGTGAGGGGTCGGCACAGCTGGCTGCATTCTGAGAGGGTGGCAAGCCCTTCTGAATGGCTGGTAACGGCGACATGACGTGCAGGAAGCGGTGTGCCGTGCGCGGACCGTCCCGGCCCCCTCGGAAAGGGGCCGGGACGGACGGCGCGGGCCCGCCGGAGAAGCCCGGGCCCCCTCCGGGGAGGGGGCCCGGGACGGCGCGGTCAGCCGTGCCGACGCCGCAGCACCCGGAACGCGAGGAGGACGGCGAGCGCGGCCAGGGCGAGCAGGATGCCGGTCTCGACGAGCTGGAGCGGCCAGAAGTGCGAGGCGGGGTGGTAGTCGACGAAATTGGTGACACCGCCGAGCTCGCGCATGCAGGCGCCGGGATCGTCCGTCGTGTAGGCGTCGGGGCAGTCCCTCCAGCGCACCTCCTTGCCCGCGGCCGTGAGCATGCCCGAGTCGACCCACCAGACATCGCCCTTCGGCCGGTGGTCGCCGAGGGCCCGGGCCGTCGGCCAGAGGTCCTCGCGTACCCGCTGCTGGATCTTCATCACGAGGCCCAGGACGAGGACGGACACGGCGATGGAGACGACCGTGCGACGCACGAGCAGGGCGATGAGCGCGCCCACGGCGACCGCCAGCAGTACGTACCCGATGGACACCGGCCCCATGACCGGGTACACGCTCGGCTCGTACCAGCCGAGTCCGTAGACGTACGGGCTGTTCACCAGCTGGGAACGTCCCCAGTGGTAGACCGGGACCAGAACGACGGCGCCGGAGGCCGCCAGGGCGGCGGGCACCGCGAGCCGCGCCGCCAGCCACTGCGCGGGGGAGCTGGACTGGGCCCAGGCCATCCGGAACGTCCCGCTCTCCAGCTCCCGGGCGATCAGCGGGCCTGCCACGAAGGCTCCGACGAGCACGGCGAGCACCATCATGGCGGTGCCGCCGTCCGCCAGGAACGTCTCGGCGCTCGTGCGCGCGTAGGTGGGCTGATAGACGTCGTCGCCGCACGGGGTCGTGTCGCCGTCGGCGCACAGTTCGTCGCGGCCCGCGACCGTGACCCAGATCCGCAGCGCGACCACGAAGCCGACGCCGAGCAGCAGCAGTGCGCCCCAGCCCCACAGGACGCGCCGGTGCTGGCGCAGGAGAACGCGGATCTGTCCGTGCAGACCGCTGCGCGAGGCGGTGCCGGAGGTCGTGCGGGTGGTGTCCCGCGAGGGGGAGACGCCGAGCGCGCTCATGCCGCCACCTCCTTGCCGGCCCCGGTCCCGGCCGTGGTCCGGGCCTCGGCGCTCGGCGTCAGCAGGGCGGGCGCCTCCGGCGACCGCAGATGGGCCAGCAGCAGCTCCTCCAGCGAGGGCTCCGCCGCATCCCAGACGCTCGTGTCCACGAGGCCCTGCCTGCGCACCAGCGTGGTCTGCGTCCGCCCCGTCGTGCGCGACTCGACGACGGTGTGCGGCGCGGTGTCCCGCACCGGGCCGGTGAGCAGGGCGTGCGCGGTGAGGAGGTCGTCCGTCTCGCCGCCCAGCCGGACCCGGCCGCCGTCGACCAGCAGGAGGTAGTCGCAGGCGTTCTCCAGCTCGCCGAGGATGTGCGAGGACATCACGATGGTGGTGGAGTGCTCGGCGGCCTCCGCCATGAGCGCGCCCATCAGCCGGTGGCGGGCGAGCGGGTCGAGATCCGCCATCGGCTCGTCCAGCAGGAGCAGTTCGGGACGTTTGCCGAGGGCGAGGGCCAGCGCGAGCCGGGTGCGCTGACCGCCGGAGAGGGTACGGACCGTCGCGTCGCGCGGGAGGTCCCCGGCGATGCGTTCGGCGGTGTCCTGGTCCCAGGCGTCCGGGTTCAGCTCGGCACCCGCCCAGAGCGTCCCGGCGACCGTCAACTGCGGGTACAGCGGCTTGTCCTGGGCCACGAACGCCACCCGCGCCCGCGTCTCGCCGGGCGCCGCGCCCAGCACCCGTATCGTCCCCTCGGCGGCCCGCAGAAAGCCCGCGGCCAGGGCGAGCAGGGTGGACTTGCCCGCGCCGTTGGGCCCGACGAGGGCGCACACGCGCCCGGCGGGCAACCGGAACGAACAGTCGCGCAGCGCCCAGCCCCCGCCCCTCCTGCTCCGGTACTTCATGCCGAGGCCGACGGCCTCGATCGCGGCGCCTGCCGCCGCAGAGCCCCTCGCGCCCCCGGCGCTCGATGGGCTCGTGGCCTCTGTCATCCGGGTCATCCGGGCTGATCCCCCTCGAAAGTCCTGTCCAGTACGGCGGTGAAGAGCGCGCTCACGTCGTCCTTCTCCAGGCCGGCCGCGCGGGCCCGCCGGGTCCAGTCGGCGAGTTCGGTGCGCAGCGGGGTGTCGTCGACGGCCGCCGCGCCGCCGAGCGTCCGCGTGACGAACGTGCCGAGCCCGCGCCGGCCCTCGACCAGGCCCTCGCGTTCCAGCTCCCGGTACGCCTTGAGCACGGTGTTCGGATTGATGGCGGTGGCCTCCACGACCTCCCGCGCGGCGGGCAGCCGGTCGCCGGGCTCCAGCAGGCCGAGCCGGAGGGCCTGTTTGGTCTGCTGGACGATCTGGAGGTATGTGGCGACGCCACTGCGCCGGTCGATGCGGTACTCGATCGCCGCGGGTCCTGCCATGCTTTCCCCCTTTCACTAATCAAGTAGTGAAAGAGTGTTGCAAGAAGGGGGGCGGTGTCAAGTCGCAAGAGAGGGGCGGAGTCGAGCGGACATTCGATACGGGTGGCCGCTCGACTCCGCCCCTGGGCGAGTAGTTCCGAAACGGACCAACGAGACCCTCGCTTCACGCACCCGAAGACTTCGGAATCACTCGTCCAGGCGTGACGAGTCACCGGCGTCCGGGGCGTCTCAGCCTTCCGCGGGAAGCCGCAGCGCGAGGATGGCCATGTCATCGTGGCCGTCGCTGGGGTGATGGTCCGCGAGCGCCTTCACCAGCTCGTCCACCGGCAACGCGGCGTACGCGCCCGCCAGGTCGAGCAGGGTGTCCATACCCTCGTCGATCGAGTGGGCGGAATGCTCGACCAGGCCGTCGGTGAAGAAGACGACCGTGGCTCCCGGCGGCAGCCTCCTGCGGTGGTCCGGGCGCGGCAGCGCCGGGTCGACGCCCAGCGGCACGCCCGGCTCGTCCAGCAGGTACTCGGCCTGTCCGTCAGGCGTGATCACCAGGGGAGGGAGATGGCCGGCGGCGCACCAGTGCAGAACCCGGTTCTTCTCGCCGGGCTCGACCCGGGCCGCCAGCACGGTGGTCGCCGGGGAGTCGGAGCCGACCTCCAAGGTGACGTCGAGCTGTCGCAGGACGTCGCTGGGCGGTGTTTGGCGGTCGTAGAACAGCGCGCGCAGCATGTTGCGGATCTGCGCCATGGTGGCGGCCGCGGACAGGTCGTGGCCGCAGACGTCGCCGATGACGATGCCCAGCGCGCCGTCCGGCAGAAGCAGCGCGTCGTACCAGTCGCCGCCCAGGTGGTTGGGCTCGGCGGCGGGGCGGTAGATGGTGGCGGCGGAGTAGGGGCTGAGGTCGGGCAGGGCGGGCAGCAGCAGACGCTGGAAGTTCTCGGCGCTGTCGCGGACCTGCTCGAAGAGGCGAGCGCTCTCGATGGCGATGCCGGCCGCGCTGGCCAGCGCCACCAGGACCTCCTGGTCTCCGTGCTCGAAGGGTTGGGCGTCGAGGCGTTCGGACAGGTAGAGGTCGCCGTAGATCTCGCCGCGGACGCTGATGGCGACGCCGAGGAGGGACCGCATGCGGGGGTGGCCGGGCGGGTAGCCGACCGAGGCCGGATGGGCGGAGATGTCCTCCAGCCGCAGCGGCTCGGGGTTCTTGATGAGAAGGCCCAGGACGCCCTTGCCGTGCGGGAAGTCGACATCGGCCAGCGCCTCGTACTCCTCGTCGCTCAGCCCCACAGTGATGAACCGCTCGAGGTACTTGCCCTCCTCGTCCAGCACACCGAGCGCACCGTAGCGGGCGCCGCACAGGCGCATGGCGGTGGTGACGATGCGCCGGAGTACTTCGCTGAGCTCCAGCTCGCCGGTGATGGCGAGCACCGCGTCGAGCAGCTCCTCGAGCCGGCTCTTGGTGGAGGCGAGCACCCGCAGATGCTGGGCGATCTGGTCCATCTCGGAGTCCAGGCGCTTGCGCAGGTCGGCGAAGGGCACCGCGTCGCCGTGCGACTGCTGCCGCTCGCTCACCGCGCCCTCCTCCCGGCGCACGTACCGGGACATGCCCGCCGAACCCACCACTGCCTCGCGCGGTGCGCCCCGCCTCCTGTTCCCGACCGTGGACGTTCGCTATCACCCTCGCACGGGGCGGTCCGGGCGGCCCGTCCGGTTGCTCCGCATGCCGACAGGGCGGGGCGGGCGGGTCAGCCGCCCGCCGCTCAGGCGGGCAGCCATGTCCAGCCTCGCCGCGTACCGACGAAGGCCCGGCCCCGTCGGAGCCCCCTGTCCTTGCGGACTCCGGCCGCGTGATGGTGCGCTCGAACGACGGCGGAGTCGACGGGCACCACCCGGCTCAGGTCTCCGTGCGGTACATCAGGTCCACCTCGTGCGTCGCGAAGCCCATGCGCTCGTAGACCGTCAGGGCGGCTTTGTTGTCCGCGTCGACGTAGAGCATCGCGGTCGGCAGCCCCTGCGCGGCCAGGTGGCGCAGCCCGATCGCGGTGAGCGCCTTGCCGAGCCCGCCGCCCTGCGCGTCCGGCCGGATGCCGAGGACATACACCTCGCCGAGCTGCTCCTCGGCGTGCACCTTCGTCCAGTGGAAGCCGATCAGTTCGCCGTCGCGCTCGGCGAGGAAGAAGCCCTTCGGGTCGAACCAGGGCTCCGCCCTGCGGTCGTCCAGGTCGCGCTGGGTCAGCGAGCCCTGCTCGGGGTGGTGGGCGAAGGCCGCGCGGTTCACCGCGAGCCAGGCGGCGTCGTCCTCGCCGGGGACGAAGGCACGGATCGTGACACCGGGCGGAAGCACCGGCTCCGGGATGTCCGGCGGGGTCAACGGGCGGCGCAGCTGGCGCAGTTCACGGAAGAGGGAGAGGCCGAGGACCTGGGACAGATGCCGGGCGGCGGACTTCCCGCCGTGCGCCCACACCCGCAGCCGCTTGCCGGTCAGGGCCAGCAGCGCCGCCCCGAGTGCCCGCCCGTGCCCCTGCCCGCGGTACGAGGGGTGGACGACCAGCTCGGCGGCCGGCGCCTCGACGGGGTCGGTGTCCTCCAGCTGCGCGTACCCCACCAGGGTCGGCCCGCTGCTGAGCAGCAGATGCCGCACTCCCTCGCGCCGCCCGCCCCGCAGCTGCAGCCGCCCCTGCTCGGACACGGCCTGCCTGCCGTCGGAGCGGGCCGCCTCGGCGAGCAGGTCGGACACTGCCTGGGCCTGTTCGGGGGAGAGTGCGTCGAGCGTCTGGATCTCCCGCCCGGGGGCGGGCAGAGGTACGTCAGTCGTCATGTGTACGAGCGTACGGGGGGAGGCGGCGGTTGGCGGGTGTCACGGGACCGGGAGAGCCGCAACGGTACGGAGCGGGGGCGGCCGCGGCACTGCGGGCCGAGGTCGGGGCGCGGCCCCTGGCGGATGAGACCTCGCGGGGCTCAGCCGCCCGGCCGACCGCATGGCAACCAGTTCGTAACCCTGCACATCTGTCGCGCTACGCGCGTTGACCCTAGGCTGCGCACGACGCCTCCGGACTCGTCAACGCTCTTTGACCTCCGCTGAACTCACAAGGGGACCGATGTCAGCGAAACCGCAGAAGAACCGCGTGTCCCGGCGGGTGCTCGCCGCCGCGGCCGGGCTCGCCACCGTCGGTGCGCTCGCCGCCGCGATGCCGGCCGGCGCCCACGACCGGGGGCACGGCCACGGGCACGGCCACCACAAGCCCGCCCGCACCGTCGACGTGCAGCTGCTGTCCTTCAACGACCTGCACGGCAACCTCGAACCGCCGGCCGGCTCGGCGGGCACGGTCACCGAGACGCAGCCCGACGGCACGGCGAAGCCGATTCCGGCCGGCGGGGTCGAGTACCTGGCGTCCTCGCTGCGCACCGCGCGCAAGGGGCACCCGTACTCGATCACCGCCGCCGGCGGTGACATGGTCGGCGCGAGCCCGCTGCTCTCGGGTCTCTTCCACGACGAGCCGAGCATCGAGGCGCTCAACAAGCTGGACCTGGACGTCACGAGCGTCGGCAACCACGAGTTCGACGAGGGCGCGACGGAGCTGGCCCGCCTTCAGAACGGCGGCTGCCACCCGGTCGAGGGGTGCTACGAGAAGGGCAAGAAGTTCAAGGGCGCCGACTTCCCGTACCTCGCCGCCAATGTGACGAACGAGAAGACCGGCCGCCCGATCCTCAAGCCGTACACGGTGTGGAAGAAGAACGGAGTCAAGATCGGCTTCATCGGCGTGACCCTGGAGGGCACTCCGAACATCGTCACGGCCAACGGCGTCAAGGGCCTGAGGTTCCACGATGAGATCAAGACCATCAACAAGTACGCCAAGGAGCTGGACCGGCAGGGCGTCAAGTCCATCGTCGCGCTGATCCACGAGGGCGGGCAGCCCTCCTCCACCTCGTACAACTACGACTGCGACAGCTCCGGCCCCGGTGACGGCATCTCCGGCCCGATCACCGACATCGCCAAGGGCATCACGCCCAAGGTCGACGCGCTGGTCACGGGCCACACCCACCAGGCGTACGTCTGCACCGTCCCGGACCCGGCGGGCAACCCGCGCATGGTCACCTCGGCGTCGTCGTTCGGCAAGCTCTACACGGACACGACCCTCACGTACGACCGCCGCACCAAGGACATCGTCCGTACGTCGGTGAAGTCGGCCGGCGCGCACAACCCGCGGTCCGTCAACCACATCGTCACCCGGGACCAGCCCAAGGCCGATGACATGACGGCCCTGATCGCGCGCTGGAACGCCCTGGCGGCCCCGATCGCGAACCGTCCGCAGGGCTACATCAGCGCCGACATCGACGGCCGCGGCTCCACGGCGTACGAGAAGCCGCTCGGCGACCTGATCGCGGACGCCCAGCTGGAGGGCCTGGCCCCGGCGGACAAGGGCGGGGCGGTCCTGGCCCTGATGAACCCGGGCGGCATCCGCGCGGACCTGGTGTACGCGTCGGAGGACGGCAAGACCGACGGCGTGGTGACGTACGGCGAGGCCTTCACCGTGCAGCCCTTCACCAACATGATGAACGTCGTCGACCTGACCGGCGCCCAGCTGATCACCGCGCTCCAGCAGCAGGTCAGCGGATCCAACGAGGCCGGCCCGAAGATCCTCCAGGTCTCGAAGGGCCTCACGTACACCCTGGACATGACGAAGTCGGGCGCGGCCCGCGTGGTCACCGACACCATCAAGCTGAACGGTGAGGCGATCGACCCGGCGAAGACGTACCGCGTCGCCATGAACGAGTTCCTGGCGGGCGGCGGCGACGGCTTCGCGGCCCTCGGCCAGGGCACGAACAAGCTGGTCGGCCCGTCCGACCTGGACGTGTTCAACGCCTACCTGGCGGCCCACTCCTCGGCCGCCGCCCCGCTGGCCCCGCCGGCGGCGGACCGGATCACGGTCATCAAGTAACGCACGTAGGCGGCGGAGGACTTCCGCACGCGACGAATCGGGGCGGCGGGCCGGACGGGCTCGCCGCCCCTCGTCGTTCGCGCCTGCTCAGGTCAGGCGTCGCCCCCGGCCTCCCGGGCCACGCGTTCCAGCCGGTTCCGATGGTCTTCCCACCACCCGGTTTCGCCCGGCGGCATGTTGTCGTTGCCCTTGTCCATCCCGACGGCACCGTCCGTGAGCTCGCGGAGGATGTCGGCGTGACCGGCATGCCGGTGGGTGTCCGCGATCACGCGCACCACGGCATGGTGCAACGTCACTTCGCCCCGGCTGGCGGGCCACCACGGCACCCTGCCGACCGTTTCCAGCGCCAGCGCGTCGATCGTCGCGTCCGCGTGCGTCCATGCCTGGTGGTAGAGGCCCACGATGTGTTCGCGCGACTCGTCGGCGGTGGCCCACATGTCCGCGTTGGGCTCGGCGTCGTCGTCGAGGCAGGGCAGGGGTATGCCGGAGGGCCGCCCGAAGACATCGCCGAGGTAGCCCAGTTCCACCCCGGTCACATGTTTCACCAGGCCCAGGAGGTTGGTGCCGGTCGGTGTGCGCGGGCGGCGGACGTCGTACTCGGAGAGCCCTTCGAGCTTCCACAACAGGGCGTCACGGGCTGACTGGAGGTAGTAGCGGAGATCGCTCTTGGCGCTCTCGTCGCTCTTGGCGTGGTCCGGTGCGGTCATGGGCCTCAGTCTGGGGACCGGCCGGTCGCCCCGCACCGTCTTTTGACCGAAAGACGGTGCGGGGCGCTCCTTTACGAGCCCTGGCCCCGGCGGCCCGTCGCGGAGGCGAAGCCCAGCCAGGTGTGCCGGTTGCCCGCCCAGCACCATCCGATCTTGGGCGCGTCGCGGCGCTCGCGCCCGTCCCGCCCGGTGCCGTTGCTGATCCAGACCGCAGGCGTACGGGTGTCCAGGGCGCCGTTGGCCTTGCGCAGCCGCGAGCCGATGGTCATGAAGCAGTGGTTGCGTTCCAGGATGTCGGGTTGCTGGAGCACCCAGTGGATGCCCTCGGTGAGCAGCAATGGCGTACGGGCCTCGGCCGTGAGGGCGGGCAGCGCCTCGTCCGGGCTCCAGTTGGCCATCCGGTCGCCTCGGTCGAGACCGGTGAGGAGGTAGAGCGGGGCGTCGGGCAGCGCGACCGTGTCGAGCGGAGCGAAGAGGTCCACGTCCGGCATGTCGACGACGACGAACCCCGGCTTGCCCGAGCGGCGCAGCAACGGCGCAAGGGCGGAGGCCGGGGCCCGGTCCGGGTGAACCGCGAGCAGGGCGCCCTCGCCGCCCGCCGGAGCCTTGGCGGCCTCGGCGGATGCGAAGGTACGGAGCTCTTCGGCGGACAGCCCGGCGATCTCGTGCACTCCCAGCTCGACCAGACGTTCGGCCTGGGCGCTCAAGGCGGGGAGCGAGGCGGAGAGCGAGGAAGGAAGGACAGGGGTGGCAGACGCGGTTTCGGGCACGATGCTCCCTGGGATAGCGATGTGGAAGGGCCCAGAGAGAACGCGACGGCCCGCGGGAATGTTCCCGACCGGGTCTCAGAGGTATGGGTCTCAGAGGGTTGTCCCGAGCGTGAACCAGACCGCCTTCCGGTACGGAACGCAATGGTCGAGGACGGTCGCGCCCCAGGCCAGGGCGAGCCGTTCCACGAGCAACAGCCCTTGTCCGCCGACCCGTTCCGGTTCGACGCGGAAGTCCGTCGGTTTCGGAAGCGCCCAGTGCGCTTCGTCCGTGACCGCCACCGTGACGCGCGTCCGCAGCACGACCGCCTCGACGCCGATCACCGAAGTCGGCGTATGGGGGCGCGCGTTGGTGACCATCTCGGTTACGCACAGGCGCGCGCGCTCATCGGGGGCGTTGGGTCGAGTGGACCGTACGCCCGCGCCCGGCGTACGGGGCAAACCGCGGCGACCACGACGACGGTGGCGGCTCGCCCTGTTCCGACACTGGCATGTGCCGGTCATAATCCGAGGGCCGATTCCCCACCGCAGACGGAGGCACCCGCATGAGCAGCCCGTACGCAGGCTCACGTCCCGGTTCGCGTCGTACCTTCCTCGCAGGCGCATTCGCCGCGACTGCCACCGTCCTCCTGGGCGCGGGGTCCGCCGGGGCCGACACCCGGCAGGCCCTCACCACTCAGGGCTGGATGGGTGCCCTCCCCGATGCCACCGCACTGCAACAGCTCACGATCCCTGGTTCGCACGACTCCGGTGCTCGGTACGGCGGGCCATGGACGGAATGTCAAAACGCCACGATCGCGGAGCAGTTGAGCAGCGGTATCCGATTCCTCGACGTGCGCTGCCGGGTCACCGGAGGCTCGTTCGCGATCCACCACGGGGCCTCGTACCAGAACATGATGTTCGGCGATGTCCTCGGCGCCTGCTGGGACTTCCTGGCCGCGCACCCCACCGAGACCGTGCTGATGCGGGTGAAGCAGGAGTACTCGGAGGAGAGCGACGCGACGTTCCGGACCGTCTTCGACGACTACCTCGACGTACGGGGTTGGCGTCCTCTGTTCCGCATCGACTCGGCGCTCCCGTCGCTGGGCCAGGCACGTGGCAAGGTCGTCCTGCTCGCGGACAACGGCGGACTGCCCGGCGTCCGTTACGCCGACCCCGCACTCTTCGACATCCAGGACGACTACATGGCGGAGCCGATCGCCAAGTACCGCAAGATAGAAGCCCAGTTCCGCAAGGCGGCTGGGCAACCCGGGAAGCTGTACATGAACTATGTCAGCACCGCGGCCCTGCTGCCCCCGCGATGGAACGCGGATCGGCTCAACCCCCAGGTCCACTCGTTCCTCGACGGCTCCGAGGCGTCCGGCTGGACCGGTCTCGGCATCGTCCCGCTGGACTTCCCGGCCACCCGGTCCGGCCTCGTGGAGTCACTGATCCGGCACAACCCGCTGGATCGTTGACGCGGGGCCGCCGGGCTGCGGCGTCCTGGACACCGAATCGGAGAGCCCCCGTCGTGTGCCCGCCACATGCAATGGACCGGCCCTTGGGCGGATGATCAGAGGTCGGAGCCGTGCTGAGCGAGAAGAGCCGTGTAGGCGCCTTCGGCTGCTCTTCCGGGTACGACATCGGCCGGCGTGTGGTTCAGGAAGCTGGCGGTCGTTCCGTGGTGCAGGATGCGCCCGTTGTAGAGGACGCTCACGTGGTTGGCCTCTTCGGCGAGATCGGAGCGGCTGGGGACGACGCGGCGGGGACGCAACACGCCGACAAGGACACCGAAGGCCGAGAGCGGAACGCTGATGCGATTGGTTCCACGCACATCATCAACGACAGCCTCGGCCGACGGGAGTGATCCAAACGAATCGGCCTACACGTCAGCGGACGTCGGGCCGGAGGCGGGCGTCGTCACCGCGACACGCACGGTGCCGGTGGCCGAGGGGGCGAGCTGCGCGATCGTGCCCTCGTCGGGGTGGCGTGCGATCAGCGCAGGGGCGCCTGCCGCCGTCGGTAGGTGGCGCACATGCCAGCCTGTGCTCTGGAAGTAGGTCTGAGCGCGTTCCAGGGCTCGAACCGTTTCGGCCTCCGGCAGTGGTTCGGTCGACCACGTGTGGTGGACCGAAGTACCGGCATCGTCCTGGACGGTGCTGAGGCCTTCCCCGGACTGCGTGGGAGCCGACCTGACCTGCAAAGCGTCGTAGATCCGGCTGGAGTGGCCGAGGGCACGGCTGCTGGTGGGATCGTCGGCCCGCGGGGCTTTCAGCGCGGCGGGGTCGGCCGTGGCCGCTGTTGATGACTTCCCGGGTGGGAGGAAGCAGGGTGACGTCACGACAAGGGAAGCGAGGCCTTGGCCCTTGGCGCGATCCAAGACGCCGGTCAGGGCGTTCATCCAGAAGTCGTCGGGTGCCGTACGCATGTAGACCGCCGGAAAGGGGCCTGACCAGTCGTCCATGCCTGAGGAGGTGTACGTGTAGCCCTGCTTCAGCCAGGCGTCTCGGGCCTGCCGCACGAGGTTTTTGGCCTCGGTCCCCGGAACACCGGTCAGTTTGTAGGCGATGCGTACCTGGAGACGGTCGTCGGGGCCGTGGTCGTCCCTGGCGATGCAGGGGCCAACGGGTGGGGGGCCCACCCGCTCCGGAGTCGGCTTGGGGGACATGCTGGCCACAGCTTGCTGAATGATGTCCTCTGCCCGGTCGATCGCCTGCTGTTCGTCCATCGTGACCTGCTTCGGTGTCTTCCCGCCGTTTGCCTGTACGTCCTCCTGAGTCCCGCACGCGGTCACCGTGATCGGCATGGTCAGCAGTGCGGCAGCCAGGATTGCTTTGCGGAGCTTCACGGCTTTCCTCCTGTGACAATCCTCGCCAGGCTGTTGAGGGGTTTGTCGTCCCAGTACTGGGAGTGCGCGGGCATCATCTCGCCGCCGGAGCCCGGGAACTTCCCGTCGGGGACATCGAAGACCGTGCCACCGAAGTCGTCGGAGACCGGATCGGTTCCATGGACGATCGAGTGGTCGTCGAAAAGCCTCATGTACGCCTTCGGGTTGAGGGGAGCGAGGGTGCCTGCCGGGGGCGGGGCGAGGTTGATCAGGTCATTCTTGGCCGTGGCCGCGAAGACACGGTCCGGCGCGATGTTCAGGTCCTTCGCGTGGTCAACGCCCACGCCCGGGCTGCCCACCATGATCGCGTTGTCGACCGGCAGGTCCAGATGCGTGCTCATGGTCTGGCCGGCCACCAGGGACCCGTAGCTGTGGCCCAGGAGCGTCTGGTTCACGTCGTGATGATTGGCTTCCTCGATGCCCTGCACGAAGTGGCCCAGCGGCACCACCGCCTTGTCGGCCCACTTGGTCTCCGTCGCTTCGGTCGCGATGGCCTGCGGGGCGTCGTAGCCGAGCCAGACGACCGAGGCCGTCGAACGGTCGGGATCGGTGAGCTCCGCCAGCAACTGGAGCGACTCAGCCCTGCCGATGTCCCCGTCGATGGACTCCAGCTTGGCGAACGTCCCCGGAACGTACGTCACCACGTTGTCGGCGGTGTCCGGATTGCCGATGGAGACGATGGCGCGCCCCATGTCGCTGCCGTCGAATCCGAGCAGATAGGGCCGATTGCTCTCGCTCGTGAAGCTGTCGAAGCGTCTCTGGATGGCGTCCATGCCCTTGAAGCCGTTTTCGATCTGCTGCTTCTTCTCGCTCCACTCCTTCCATTCATCGGTCGGGACCCTCGCGCCCGGCACCTCAAGGCCCGTTTCGGGGTCGACGAAGGGCCGGTAGTGCTCGGGCTCCTTCTTGAGCCAGGCGTCGTACTCCACCTGCTTGGCGGCGCGCTGTTCCGCGAGCACCAGACGGTTCGCGTCGTCGCGCACGTCGGAGGGCAGGCCGTCGAGCGCTCCGACACTCGCAGGATGCATGGATACGTAGGCGGCGCGCTGCTCCTCGGAGAGGCCCTTCCACCAGTTGGCGTTGTCCTGGGGCCAATCGTTCTTCGGCGGCGGTTCGATCGTGTCGAGGTAGGCGTCGGCCGCCGTGCGTACGCCGCTCGTGTCCGATGTGACGTCCGCCCAGTCCCGTGCGGACACGGTCAGGTCGTCGTCGGCCTTCAGCGCGCGCAGCTTCGGAGCCCATTTCGCGTCGGCTTCCGTGGCTTCCTTCAGCGCGTCGGCGATCCGGTTCGCGTACTCCACGGCCTTGCCGTAGTTGGGGTTCGGGTGGATGTTCACCGCTTGGCGTTCCATGGCGTCGGACGTGCTGGTACCTCCGGCCTGCCCGGTCACCGTGCCGCCTTCGGCCGCCTTCTCCTCGCCGGGTTTTCTGCCCGCCGAATACGTGACCGAGCCGTCCGCATTCACCTTGCAGCCGTCGGCCACGGCGTCGGCGAGGGCTGTGTCCAGCTTCCGCTTCGCTGCCGTCATGTCGAAGGCGAACCCGTTGAGGGCCGTGCCGACCACGCCGCATTCGGTCTGCACGTAGTGGAGATTCTCTGCCAGGGCACGGAGCTGGGTCTGTGACGCCTGCGCCGCCTCACCTCGCAAGGACTTGCGCATCCCTGCGGCGACGGTGTTCTCGATGTGCTCCTTGGCCGCCTGTGCCATCTGGCTCATGGCGTGGTACCCGTCGGCGGCCTCCTCGAACTCGGACGGCTTGAGGGCCTTGAGCGTGCTGAAGTCCATGCCGGCCGTCACCGGCCCTTGTCCTGGCCGCCGACAGCGTCCGTGTCCGCGTACTTCTGTTTCAGCTTGTCGAGTTCGCCCTTGACCGCTTCGTCAGTCGTCAACTGGTCGTTGCCCGCCTGCTCCAGGAGCTTCTGGAGGGTGCCGCACCGTTCGCCGACACTTCTGGCGTACTTCCTCCAGGAGCTGTACACGTCCTTCTGTGCCGCCGCGCTCAGGCAACCCGTCACCTCACCGAGTCCGGCCTGACCGTCCTCCAGTCGGCTCAGCGCGGTCCTGATGTTCCCACGTAAGGAACCGATCCCTTCGCCCGCCGTGGCCCACGCCTTCCTGCTGGACTTCAATGTGCCGGTCGCGCCGCCGGCTGAGGGGCCCGGCTCGGCCGCGGCCTGGTTCAGGCGCATCGCCACGGGCTGCCGACCGGTCACGTCGGCTTTGATCTGCTCCCACTCGTCCCACGCCATGCGTGGTCCCTCCCCGTTTGTTTCTGCGAATCCCAATCGGTCGAGGACACTACCTCGCGGTGGGACAACGCTCGGAGCGAACTCGAAACCCCGGGTCCGACAGAGTGCGGGAAGGAACGGTTTTCAGCCGCGACAGCGACAACGTCGCGCGGACATGGTGTTGTTGACAGGTGGAGATCTCCGGAAGAGTGTGCGGACGTCGCCTGTTCCAGTGAACTCCAGGTGATGGGTGTTGTGTTCGGCTCCGTGCCGTGGCGGTGTACGGGCTCGCCGAGGGTGGTGCGCCGATCGAACCTTTATGAAGCGCTGACGCCATGGCGGCGTCCTGGGAAATGTTCACGAGTGCGTATCCAGTGTCGGTGGCCGGTAACGTCCCGGCCGGCTCGCACCTCGTGCGCGAGGGCGAGTCCGGATGGCTGAGAGGTGATCCTTCTCCCTGGGCGAGGCCGGTACCGCAGGTGACTTTGTCGAGCCCCGCCTCCATGCCGAGGTCGGGCGAACGAACCCTCTCCGCCGCAGCCCGCCACGGCGGGGCGCCGAGGCGGGCTGCGGCGGAGAGGCTGCGGGGAGGGCCCTGCCCCAGGACCACCTTGTCCGGCCCATGGATCACGAGCCCGTGCCGCAGTGCCGGACGCCCGTGGAAGCCGGACCGGGGACGGGCCCCGTCGCCGTGAGTGCGTGCCGTCCGGCCTGCGGGAGGGAGTGGGGCGAGATGACGCCAAAGGGGGCGAGGTCCTTCCTTTGGGGGATCCGCAAAACCCGTCAAGGTGTCCACCCTGCTTTCCGGCCGCGTGGTGGCATCGGCCAGGCGCCACCCGGGCTCTGGAGCTCCTGGACCTCCGCTTGCGTTTCTTTCGAATTGTGTGATGCTTGAGTCATTCAAGAAGGAGACAGAGCTATGCACAGCACCGTCGAAGACCGAACCCTCCTGCCCGAGCATCGTGCGGAGATCGCCGAGCTGCGCGCTTTTCTCGACAAGGCACCACAGGCCGATGAACCGGCGCTCCTGCGCGGACCCGACGGGAGCGCGCATTCCCTGCCGTCAGAGGTCTACGAAGCCCTCATGGTGGTCGTCCGCGCGCTGTCGGAGGGCAAAGCGGTCACTGTCGCTCCGGTGAACACCACCCTGACCACACAAGAGGCGGCGGACCTGCTCGGAGTGAGCAGACCGACCTTCGTGAAGATCCTGGACGAGGGGGGACTACCCTTCTCCCGCCCGGGGCGGCACCGCAGGGTGCTGCTGGCGGACGTGCTCGCCTACAAGGAGAAGCGTCGGACGCAACGTCGCAGAGGGCTGGACGAACTGGTCGAGCTGACCGAGGACGCCGACCTCTACGACGCCTGAGGCCCCATGACACCGAGCGAACTGGAGTGATGTGCAGCGCGTGGTTCTGGACACGTGTGTCCTCTTCCCGAACTACCTGAGGGACACCCTGCTCCGGCTGGCCGAAGCAGAGCTCTACGAGCCGCTCTGGTCGGCCGACATCCTGGAGGAGCTGCGGCGCAATCTGGCCGAGAAGGTGGCTTCCACGACCGCCAAGAACGTTGTCGAGGCCATGGCGCGGGCCTTCCCGTACAGCGCGGTGACGGGATACGCGGGGCTCATCCCCGTGATGACGAACGACGTGAAGGACCGCCATGTGCTGGCGGCGGCGGTCTGCGGCCAGGCGCACGCCGTGGTCACGCTCAATACGAAGGACTTCCCGTCCTCGGCGGCGGATCCGTACGAGGTCGAGGTTCTCCACCCCGACGACTTCCTGCTGGACATGCTCGACCTCGCTCCCGTCGATGTGGCGGGCGTCCTGCGCGACCAGGCGGTCGGATACCGGCGGGAGCCGCGCGACCTGCACGGACTGCTGGACCGGCTTACGGTCGGCGGGGCGCCGCAGTTCGCCGCCGAGTTCCGCCGTCGGCTCTGAGCTGAGAGCCTGTCGGACGACCTCCGACCGGGCGGCCCCGCCCCGCCTCACAGCCCCGGCGGCGGTTGCGGGGCACCCGGCAGCCGGATCGAGGCCACCGTGCCGCCTCCTCCGTCCTCGTCCGGCGCCGGGCGCAGGGAGACCGTTCCGCCTGCCTGCTGGATCGTGCGGGCGACGATGGAGAGGCCGAGGCCGGAGCCGGGGAGCTGGCGGGCGGACGGGGAGCGCCAGAAGCGTTCGAAGACATGGGGCAGCTCCTCGGCGGGGATGCCGGGGCCGTGGTCCCGTACCGTCAGTTCGCCGTCCCGCAGGGCGACCTCGATCGTGCCGCGCGGCGGGCTGAACTTGACCGCGTTGTCCAGGACGTTGACCACCGCGCGCTCCAGCGCGGCCGGTTCCGCCCGTACGAACCACGGGGTCAGGTCGGCCCGGATGGTCAGCTCGGGGCCGCGCAGCCGGGCGCGTTCCAGGGCCGTGCCCGCGATGTCGTGCAGGGCGACGACCTGGAGCGGGCCGGGGGTCGCCGCGTCGGGGCGGGCCAGTTCCTGGAGGTCGCCGATGAGCGACGCCAGCTCCTTCATCTGCGCCTTCACCGACGTCATCAGCGCCTTGCGGTCGTCCGGCGGGATGGCCCGGCCGGTCTCGTCGCTGCGGGCGAGGAGTTCGATGTTGGTACGCAGCGAGGTCAGCGGGGTCCGCAGCTCGTGCCCCGCGTCCGCGATCAGCTGCGCCTGGCGGTCCCGGGAACTGGCCAGGGAGGCGGTCATGGAGTTGAACGAGCGGGACAGCCGCGCGATCTCGTCCTCGCCTTCGGCGGGGATACGGACGGTGAGATCCTCGGTGCGGGCGACGTGTTCGACCGCCTCGGTGAGTTCGTCGACCGGCCGCAGCCCGGTGCGGGCGACCCAGAGACCGGCCGCACCCGCGCCGACGACCCCGATGCCGGAGGCGGCGAGCAGCACCCATGCCAGGGTGGACAGCGGATCGTTGATCTCGCTCATCGGGCGGGCGACGGACACGGCGATCCGGCCCGTGGCCCCACCGGGGAGCTGGGTGATCTGCACCAGCGGGTAGGTGTAGACCCGCATCCGCGTGCCGTTCTCGGCCCTGGCCGAGTGCAGGGCGTCGGGCCGGTCCTGGTTGACGACCGCCATGTCCGCCCGGCTTACCGGGAGCGGGGACACATCGGGGGCCGCGCAGACCGTGCCCTGGGAGTCGACGAGCTGGACGGTGTACTTCCCGGTGAACGACCGGGGCGGCAGCGGAGTCGTGCCCCGGCAGTACGCGTACAGGCTCGACAGATAGCTCGCGTCGACGCCGGAGCTGCGCAGCGAGGAGTCCAGCTGGTCCTCCAGCTGCGCCCGGGTCACGAACCAGCACGCCGCCGCCACCGCGGCGACCGCGACCGCGACCGCCGTCGCCACCAGCAGCGCGAGCCTGGTGCGCAGCGGCAGGGCGCGGAGTCGGCGCAGGAGGCCGGTCATCCGTTTCCCGCCCATCCGTTTCCCGCCCGTCCCTTCCCCGCCCATCGGTTTCCCGTCCGTCCGTTCCCCGCCCATCCGCACCTCGGTCATCCGTCACCGCCGCCGGCGCGGAGCGCGTAACCGACCCCCCGCACCGTGTGTACGAGTCGCGGTTCGCCGCCTGCCTCGGTCTTTCGGCGCAGGTACATCACGTACACGTCCAGGGAGTTGGAGCTGGGTTCGAAGTCGAATCCCCACACGGCCTTGAGGATCTGCTCGCGGGTCAGCACCTGGCGCGGATGCGCGAGGAACATCTCCAGCAGGGTGAACTCGGTGCGGGTCAGCTCGACCCGGCGGGTGCCCCGGGTGACCTCGCGGGTGGCGAGGTCCATCCGCAGGTCGGCGAAGGCCAGCACGTTCTCGTCGGTGCCGCCGCCGGTCGCCGCGGTGGCGTACGAGCTGCGGCGCAGCAGGGCCCGGATACGGGCGAGGAGCTCGTCCAGTTCGAAGGGCTTGACCAGGTAGTCGTCGGCACCCGCGTCGAGGCCGGTGACCCGGTCGCCGACGGTGTCGCGGGCGGTGAGCATCAGGATGGGGGTGGTGGTCCCGGCGGAACGGAGCCTGCGGGCCGCCGTCAGGCCGTCCATCCGGGGCATCTGGATGTCGAGGACGATGAGGTCGGGCGCGTACGACTCGGCCCTGGCGAGGGCGTCGACACCGTCGACGGCGACCTCGGTGCCGTACCCCTCGAACGCGAGGCTGCGTTGCAGCGCCTCACGTACGGCGGGCTCGTCGTCGACGACCAGGATGCGCTGCGGATCGTCCTCGGCGGGGCTCATCGCTCGTTGT
This sequence comes from Streptomyces sp. NPDC002476, assembly GCF_042889785.1. Classification (NCBI taxonomy): domain Bacteria; kingdom Bacillati; phylum Actinomycetota; class Actinomycetes; order Kitasatosporales; family Streptomycetaceae; genus Streptomyces; species Streptomyces sp. NPDC002476. The sequence goes on from NZ_JBIARH010000009.1 coordinate 49,440, forward strand.
CCTCTTTTCGTTCCGCGCCTACTGGGCTGCTTTCAGCCTCGCACGGTCGCGGCACGTCGTCGCGCGGCCCGGCGCTTGCGGGCTGCGGCGGTACGGACCTCCGGGACGCGTTCCCGGGCGCGTTCCGGAGCCCGTTCCGGAGCCCGTTCCGTGAGGAGTTCCGCGACGAGGGCGAGAGGCAGGGCCAGATCGGCCGGGCCGGTGGGGGTCTGCGTGGGATGGTGCATGGCTGTCTCCTCAGGAGCCGTTGCCGGACCGCAGGGTGTCGAGGTCGGCCTTGAGCGTGTTCACCGGGATCGCGAAGCCGAGGCCCACGCTCCCCGCGCCGGAACTGCTGGAGTCGCCGGACGAAATCGCCGAGTACATCGCGGAGTTGATGCCGATGACCTCGCCGTTCATGTTGATGAGCGCGCCACCGGAGTTACCGGGGTTGAGCGAGGCGTCGGTCTGGATGGCCTTGTACGTGGTGGTGGAGTCGCCGGTGTCCCCGTTGAACTGCCGGCCGCCGAACTCGAACGGCCACTGCCCGCCGCCCGGACCGCTCCAGCCCTGGTTCTGGCCACCGCCGTCGTCCTTGGCGACCGTGACGTTGCGGTCGAGCGCGGAGACGATGCCGCTGGTGACGGTGCCGGTGAGGCCCTCCGGAGAACCGATCGCGACGACCTGCTCGCCGACCGTGACCGCCGAGGAGTCGCCCAGCGTGGCCGTCTTGAGGCCGCTCGCGCCCCGGAGTTTGATGAGCGCGAGGTCCTTGTCGGCGTCGGTGCCGACGACCTGCGCGGTGTACGAGCGGCCGGTGCTGAGCGTCACCTTGATCGACGAGGCGCCGGAGATGACGTGGTTGTTCGTGACGACCTCGCCGTCGGACGAGATGACCACGCCGGAGCCGGTGGATCCGCCCGCGTTCGAGGTCGCGTTGATCTCGACGATCGTCGGTGAGACGGCCTGGGCGACACCGGCGACGGTGCCCTTGCTGCTCTGCGAGACGGTGGTGCCGGGGGCGACGCTTCCGGCACCGGTGCCGGAAGCGTCGTTGTCGGTCAGCTGCCCGATGGCGGTGGCGGTGCCGCCGCCCACGGCCGCCGCCACGATCGCCACGGCCGCCAGGAGGGCCACCGGCCGCTTGGCCCGCGGGGGCGCGGCCGACTCGGCGGCGGGTGCGGGGGAGTGGGACGGCGGTGGCGGGTACGACGCGTCACCGTTGCCGTACGAGGGGTACATCGGGTACTCGCCGCTCGGGCGCTGGCTCTCTGTCATGTCCCCAAGCGTCGAGGCCGAACATGAGAGCAGCCTGAGCACGCCCTGAGAAGCCCGGCAGAACCTCGTACGCCCGATATAAAGCCGAACCTGTACGCGTAAAAGCTGCGCGTAAAAGCTGCGCATGAAAGCTGCGCATGAAGCCGAACGTTGTACGCCCGAGGCACTGCCCGGAGCCGCGCCCGAGACGGCGGAGGGCCGGGACCGACGGACCGTTCCGGGCCCGCGGCGGCGGTGCCGTCACACCCCGGTGCCGGGCTCCCCGCAGCCGCACGAGCGCCGGACCACCAGCGCCGAGGGGAACTGCTTCAGCCGTTCCCGCCGCGACCCCGACACCCGCAACGAGTCGTCGAGCACCAGGTCCACGGCGGCCCGCGCCATCGCCGGGCGGTCCGAGTGGACCGTGGTCAGCGGCGGGTCGGTGAGCCCGGCCTCCTTCACGTCGTCGAAGCCCGCGACCGCGAGTTCCCCGGGCACGTCGATCCGCAGTTCGCGCGCGGCTCGCAGTACGCCGATGGCCTGGTCGTCCGTCGAGCAGAAGATCGCGGGCGGCCTGTCCGGGCCCGCGAGCAGCTTCAACGCCACCTGATAGGCGTCGTAACGGTTGTACGGGGCCTGGAAGAGGCGGCCCTCCGTCGAGCGGCCCGACTCCTGCATCGCGCGGCGCCAGCCCTCGATGTGGTCGGCGACCGGGTCACCGACCACCGGGGTCGACTCCACGCCGCCGAAGCACGCCACGTACTCGTTGCCGTGCTCCAGCAGGTGGCGGGTGGCGAGCTGGGCGCCGCCGATGTCGTCCGTGACGACCGCGACGTCCTCGATCGCCTCCGGGCGTTCGTGCAGCAGCACCACCCGCGCGTCCCACGCCTCGATCTCGGCCGCCGCCCGTTCGCTGGGACCCTGGCTGACCAGGATCAGCCCCGAGACCCGCATTCCGAGGAACGCGCGGAGATAATGCACCTCGCGTTCGTCGCGGTAGTCGGAATTGCCGACCAGCACCATTTTCCCGCGCTCGGCGGCTGCCTGTTCGACCGCGTGCGCCATTTCCGCGAAGAACGGCTGCCGGGCGTCCGGCACGATCATTCCTATGAGGTCGGTCCGCCGCGAGGCCATTGCCTGGGCGACCCGGTCGGGCCGGTAGCCCAGCTCCTTGATCGCGGCGAGCACCCGCTCGCGCGTGGCCGGGGCGACCGGCCTCGGTCCGTTGTTGATGACATAGCTGACCACCGCGGTCGACGTACCCGCCAGTCTCGCCACATCGTCCCGCGTCACCTTGGCCACGCGCGGCAGTCTACGCGGATCGACCCTCCGGAAGGCAGGCCGTACCTCGGCTCATTCCGAGGCACCGGCCCTCGTCGGCTGCTCCGAACGGGTCGCGGAGCCGGTCGCGGCCGGTGTCCTGACCTCGGGCGCGGCCCGGGTCCCGGCGGGAGCCGCGGCCCGTGCCTTGGCCTTCTCCGCGGCGCGCTCGGCCTTTTCCGGGGCGACGAAGCGGTAGCCGACGTTGCGGACGGTGCCGATCAGCGACTCGTGCTCGGGGCCGAGCTTGGCGCGCAGCCGCCGTACGTGGACGTCGACCGTACGGGTGCCGCCGAAGTAGTCGTAGCCCCAGACCTCCTGGAGCAGCTGGGCGCGGGTGAACACGCGGCCGGGGTGTTGGGCCAGATATTTGAGCAGTTCGAATTCCTTGAAGGTCAGGTCGAGGACCCGGCCCTTCAGCTTCGCGCTGTACGTCGCCTCGTCGACCGACAGGTCGCCGTTGCGGATCTCCATCGGGGAGTCGTCGCCGGCCAGCTGTCGACGGCCGGTGGCCAGCCGCAGCCGGGCCTCGACCTCGGCGGGCCCGGCCGTGTCCAGCAGTACGTCGTCGATGCCCCAGTCGGCGGTGACGGCCGCGAGACCGCCCTCCGTCACGACGAGGACCAGCGGGCAGCCCGGTCCCGTGGACCGCAGCAGCTGGCACAGCGACCGCACCTGCGGAAGATCGCGGCGGCCGTCGACCAGGATGACATCGGCACCGGGGGTGTCGACGAGCGCGGGGCCCTCCGCGGGCGCCACCCGCACGCTGTGCAGCAGGAGACCGAGGGCGGGAAGCACCTCCGTCGACGGTTGAAGCGCGTTCGTCAGGAGCAGCAGTGAACTCATCGCCACCCACCTGCCCGGTTCGTCGGTCGATGATGGTGCACGGTTCGCTCGCCCATTACGTCGGTCCTCCTCGTTCCCTGCGAGAGGGGCACTCCCGGGACGGGCCCGGGGGAGTATGCGGCACTTCTTCGTTCGTTTTCGCGCGGCCCTTTGCACGGTTGCACGGTTACGCGGTACGGCTCCGCGTCCCCGAGCCGCTGAGCTTGTGGAAACGTCGCCGTAACAACGCCTGGAAAGCGCAAAAGGACCCGGGGGCTTCTCTGCCCGGATCCTCTTCCCAGCAGAATAGCCCACATGAGTTCTGCGCCCGAGGGACGATTTCGGAGTTCCCCTGTTCCCTTGCTCACGCCCGGTGGTACGCCCGGTGGTACGGACGGTTCCTCGTGTGCCTCGCTGCTGACCGATGACGGTGTCCGTATCGAGGCGGTGTACGAGCCGCGCGCGGTGGAGGGACGGGCCGTCGCCGGATCATCCTTCGACGGTACTGCGGACGACGGCGTCACGGACGGCGGCTTCGGCGTCACGAACGGCTACGGCTACGGCTGCGGCTGCGGCTACGGCACCGACGGTGCCGCGGACGGCACGGCGATCGTGATCGCCCACGGTTTCACCGGTTCACTGGACCGGCCCGCGGTACGGCGTGCCGCCCGGGTGCTGGGCCGGCACGCGGCCGTGGTCACGTTCTCGTTCCGGGGGCACGGCGGGTCCGGTGGCCGGTCGACGGTGGGGGACCGCGAGGTGCTGGACCTGGCGGCCGCGGTGCGGTGGGCCCGGGCGCTGGGACACCGGCGGGTGGTGACCGTCGGGTTCTCCATGGGTGGTTCCGTGGTGCTGCGGCACGGGGCGCTGTACGCGGCGGGCCGGGAGGCCGGGGGGACGGAGGCCCCCGCGGAGGTTCTCGCGGACTCGGAAGCCCGTGCGGACGCGGTGGTGGCGGTGAGCGCCCCCGCCCGCTGGTACTACCGGGGCACCGCTCCCATGCGCCGCCTGCACTGGCTGGTCACCCGGCCCACCGGCCGGCTGGTCGGCCGCTACGGCTTCGGAACCCGCATCGACCGGGACGACTGGGACCCGGTACCGCTCTCGCCGGTCGAGGCGGCCGGACTGATCGCCCCCGTTCCGCTGCTGATCGTGCACGGCGACCGGGACCCGTACTTCCCGCTGGACCACCCCCGGATGCTTGCCGGGGCGGCGGGCGAGGGGGCCGAGCTGTGGCTGGAACCCGGCGTGGGGCACGCGGAGAACGCCGCCGACGAGAGCCTGCTCACCCGGATCGGTGACTGGACCACGGCGGCGTGCTCGATGATGGGCAGCTGACGCGATACGAGAGGAGCCGCCGTCATGCCAGCGGGAACGATCCGCTACTGGGCCGCCGCCAAGGCCGCCGCCGGGACCGCGGAGGAGCCGTACACGGCCGCGACCCTGGCCGAGGCCCTCGACGCGGTGTGCGAGCGGCACCCCGGCGAGCTCACCCGAGTGCTGCGAAGGTGCTCGTTCCTCGTCGACGGTGAACCGGTGGGGAGCCGGAGTCATGAGACCGTACGCCTTGCCGAGGGCGGCACGGTCGAGGTGCTCCCGCCGTTCGCAGGAGGGTGAACCCCAGAACATGAGCAGCAACGATCAGCAGTACCCGTACGGCCCGGCCCCGGCCCCGGACCAGGGCTACGGGTACGGGTACGACGGGTCGTCGGGCGGGCAGCAGCCCCCGCACGCCGCGCGGCCCCAGGACCCGTACCCGCACGGCGACGGGTCCACCGGCGCGCAGCCGTACCCGCCCCAGCCGCACGCGGGTCAGCCGTACGGGAGCCCGTCGTACGGGGACCAGCCGTACGGGAGCCAGGTCTACGGAGGCGGGGCCCACGCGCCCCAGTCCGATGGCGGCCGGTTCCCCCAGGCCCACGGCGGTCAGTCCTACGACGGCCGACTCCACGGCGGTCAGTCCTACGGCGACCAGGTCCACGGCGGTCAGTCCTACGGCGACCAGGTCCACGGCGGCGTGGCCCAGCCGAACCCCCAGCCCCAGGCAAACCCCCAGCCCCAGCCCCAGGCAAACCACCAGCCCCAGGCAAACCACCAGCCTCACGCGAACCACCAGCCTCAGGCGAACCAGTCCTACGGAGGCCGGCCCTACGGGGACCAGTCCCATGGCGCCCCGGTGCACGGCCACGGTGCCGCCCCGTACGACCACGGCCAGGTCCCCGGGACGCACGCCGGGGCCGCGTGGCCGACCGGGGGCGGGCACGCGCCCGGACCTGTGGCCGGGCACACGCAGGAGCCCGTCCCCTTCGCCGCACCGGCCCCCGGCCCGCAGGACCCGCACGTCGCGTACGACCCTGCGGTCACGCAGACCTGGGAGGGCCAGACCTGGGACACCCAGTACCAGCCGACCATCCGCCCCACTGGGTCCACCGGGTCCACCGGGTCCACTGGGTCCAGTGGGTCCAGTGGGTCCACTGGGCCCTCCGCCCCCGCTGGTCCTTCCAGCCCCATTGGCCCCGCCGGTCATTCCGGTACCACCAATCCCGCCGGGCCCACCAGCCCCAACGGGCCCGCCCAGCCCGCCCAGCCGGAAACCTCCGCGCGGGAGTCCGTGCCGTCCGCCGCCGAGACCGCCTATCTCCCGCCGTACTCCGCGTACTCCTCGGCGGGCCCGCAGGGCGCCGTCGGCTCCCACCCGCTGCCCCCCGAGGCACCTGCCGCCCCGACCCCCGCGCCCGCGCCCGGCGCCGCGCCGGTCGCCACCGGCTCCGCGGCCACGACCACGTCCGGACTCGACACCTCCGGGTACGGCGCGCCCAGCACCCTGGGCAACAGCCGCGTCACCGACGCCCAGCGCGCCCGCGCCGAGGGCCGCTCGCCGATCATCCCGCCGGGCATTCAGCCCGCGGGGCTCACCGCCGTGCTCGGGCTGCTGCTCGCCCTCGGCGCGGCGATCGGGTCGTACGCCCTGCTCGTACCGCTGGTGCTGCTGCAGGCCGTGACCGCGGCCGGATGGTTCCGGCTGAACGGTATGTGGCCCGCGCGCCAGGGCATCGCGCTCGCGTTCGCGGGCGGGATCGTCGCCGATGCCGCCCTGCTCGCCGCGGGCCGGGAGAACGCCCCGGCCGCCGTCCTCGGCACCCTCGGCGTGTGGGTGCTGCTCACCGTGGTCCTCCAGCTGCGCAGCCAGGCGGACGCGGACGAGCGGATGTACGGGCTGATGGCCACCACCGCCTCGGCCGCCCTGACGGTGCTGGCGGCGGGGCACCTCGCGGCGGCTCCGGACGCGGTGACGGTCGGCACGGTGGCCGTCTCGGCCGCCGTGCTCGTCCGCGCGCTCCCGCTGCCCGGACCGGCCTTGGTCGTGGTGGCGCTGCTCGCGGGCGCGGGTGCCGGCGCGGCGGCCGGGGCGCTCGCCGGTCCCGGCGGCACGCACGGCGCGCTGCTCGGCCTGGCGGCGGGCGGATGCGCGCTGATCGGGCTGCGGGCGGCGAGTTACGACTACCCGTCGCGGTTCGTCCACATGACGGCCGGTGTGGCGCTGCCGCTCACCGCCGCGGCCCCCGCCGTCTATCTGATCAGCCGCATGCTCGCGTAACGCGTAACGCGTAACGTGTACTGGCATCGTCTGGGCGCCGATCGGCGCCGCCTTCCGACGAGCGGGCACCTCCCCGGGGAACCGAAGGGGGTGCCCGCTCGTCGATCATTCGGGACGGTCCGTGCGCACGGGGGAGCGCGGGCGCCGTCGATTCGGACGCAGGGGGAAAAGAGCGATCATGCGGGCGCTGCGGGGATTGCTGGTCATGGTGCTGGTGCTGGGCGGGATCTTCGTCGTCCTCGACCGGACGCTGCTGTACTTCGCCGAGTCGGAGGCCGAGGACCGGATCCGGATCCCCGGAGCGACGGTCGAGTCCGCGGACGTCTCCATCAACGGGTTCCCGTTCCTGACCCAGGCCTTCGCCTCGCGGTTCGACGAGGTCGATGTCGAGATCAGCGGCATCCAGACCGACAGCAACGGCCGCAGGATACGGGTCAGCCGGATGAGTGCCGCGCTGCACGACGTGAAACTGACCGACGGCTTCTCCGGTGTCACCGCCGCCGACGCCGACGGCAAGGCTGTCATCTCCTACGGCGACCTGACCAGCACCGCCGGTGACGGGGTCGCCGTCGAGTACGGCGGCAACGGCAAGGTGAAGGTCACCGGCACCGTCGACGTCCTCGGCCGTCCGTTCTCGCGCAGCGTGCTCTCCACCGTCACCCTCGTCGACGGCCAGACCCTCAAGGTGCGCGCGGACAAGGTGCCGGGCGGGGGAATCCCCGGGCTGGAGGACCTGGTGCGCCGGAAGGCCGACTTCGAGCGGCAGATCGGCGGCCTGCCAAGCGGTCTGGAGCTCCGGAAGGTCCAGGTGACCGACGAGGGTGTGGAGGTCATGGTGGCGGGCACGAACGTGAAGCTCGTCGGCTGAATCCGGGCGGGTTCCGCCGGAGCCGGCGAGACCGGGCGGGTCGGACGCGTCCCTTCGGGCCCGGCTGATCCGGCGGCGGGCCCGGACGAGTCCCTGTGGCCCGGTGGGCCTGGGTGGACCTGGGTGAGTCGCGGTGGCTCCGGTGGTTCCGGGCGAGCCCTGGCCGGGAACGGGCCGGGACCGGGACCGGGACCGGGCAGGGGATCCGGCCGCCGCTGCCTCGCAGGTCACATGCTGAGACGACGGTGTCCGCTCCGCAGATGGGTGACGGGCGCCGACCATCGGGGAGCGATGCGAGGAGTGTCGGGAACCCCTTCGCATTCCGAATCGTGGATGATCGTGTCTCATCATGCGACACAACGGTGACATGGCCGTCCGCACGTCCCTACGATCGGTCCCATGCAGTGCGCTATTGGCGGTCTCCCTCAGTGGGGACGGGCGGATCTCACGAAGCGGCGGGCAGTGGACCTGTGCCGCGTCGCCGCCATGCTCTGTCGCGCCGTCTGAGCGGGAGCCTCCGGCACCCCGCGTCTTTTCCGGCCCTTCGACCGGTTTTCAGGGCCCAGCCCCATCCCGCTGTCCTCGCACGTGTGCGCACGGGCCCGCGCCCGCCGTGCACCCGCATCACGCACCGTCTCGCATCATCTCGCCGCAGACTGCCCCGGAGGAGAAAAGAATGAGCCGCAGCGACGTCCTGGTAGACGCCGACTGGGTCGAGGCCCACCTCGACGACCCGCAGGTCGCTCTCGTCGAGGTCGACGAGGACACCTCGGCGTACGAGAAGAACCACATCAAGAACGCGATCCGGATCGACTGGACGAAGGACCTCCAGGACCCGGTGCGCCGTGACTTCATCGACCAGGCCGGCTTCGAGAAACTGCTGTCCGGGAAGGGCATCGCCAACGACACCACCGTCGTCCTGTACGGCGGCAACAACAACTGGTTCGCGTCCTACGCGTTCTGGTACTTCAAGCTCTACGGTCACCAGGACGTCCGTCTGCTCGACGGCGGCCGCAAGAAGTGGGAGCTGGACTCCCGCGACCTCGTCGACGGCGACCAGGTCCCGTCCCGCCCGGCCACCGAGTACCGGGCCAAGCCGCAGGACGAGTCGATCCGCGCCTACCGCGACGAGGTCGTGAAGGCGATCGGCGGCCTCAACCTGGTCGACGTGCGTTCGCCCGACGAGTTCAGCGGCAAGCTGCTCGCCCCGGCGCACCTCCCGCAGGAGCAGTCGCAGCGCCCCGGCCACGTGCCGACGGCCCGCAACATCCCGTGGTCGAAGAACGCCAACGACGACGGCACCTTCAAGTCCGACGAGGAGCTGAAGGCCCTCTACGAGGCCGAGCAGGTCGACCTGTCGAAGGACACCATCGCCTACTGCCGCATCGGCGAGCGTTCCGCGCTCACCTGGTTCGTGCTGCACGAGCTCCTCGGCCAGGAGAACGTCAAGAACTACGACGGTTCGTGGACCGAGTACGGCTCCCTGGTGGGTGTGCCGATCGAGCTCGGCGCCGCCAAGTAGCCCCGCGACTCCGCACGACCCGGATCAGCACGACCCCGACCCAGAAGGACAGGACACCATGTGTGGAGCACAGGCCGGCGGCCCCGACGCCTCGACCATCAAGCCCGGTGAGACGACCATCCAGGGCAGCGTGACGCGTGACGGCGAGCCCGTCGCGGGCTACGTGCGTCTGCTGGACTCGACCGGCGAGTTCACCGCGGAGGTTCCGACCTCGGCGACCGGGCAGTTCCGCTTCTACGCGGCCGAGGGCACGTGGACGGTGCGCGCCCTGGTGCCGGGCGGCAGCGCCGACCGTACGGTCGTGGCGCGGACGGGGGGCCTCTCCGAGGTCGCCATCGCCGTCTGACCGCCGTCCGACCGCCGTACGGGCCGGGTTGTACGCGGCCGGCCCGTGCGGGACGAAACGAGCGCGGCCGAGCGGGCCGCCTCGCACGGGCCGGAGGGCCGTACCCCAGGGGTTGGACGCTTCTGGCGCGGGTACGGCCCTTCGCGCCGTCCGCGCGACCCTGTCGGCACCATGTGCCGTCGTGCCGATGCGCACGATCGCGTGTTCAGGTGTTCGTGCGGACGGGATCCCGCGTGTGCGCACGGGCTGTCCGCACCGGCGGAAACCGTCCTACGCTTGAAGCATGTACGCCCGACGCCGTCGTGGCTATTTCCTGATGATGGGCGGCTGCATCGTCCTCTTCGTCTCGGCCTGGGCCTTCGTGAGGCTGTGGTCGATGCCCGCCGCGATAGTGATGTGCTTCGTGGCGATGGTCATCCCGCCCGTCGCGGCCATGATCGCCAATCGGCGGGGGCCGGAGGACCGCTGGTGGGACGATCCGTCCGGCGACCCGCAGTCCGACGAGTGGTGGGACGAGCTCGACGGCAAGAAACGCCACTGAACGTCACCGCCCGGCGATGACGCGTGTGCGTGCGAAGCGAGGACGGGGCGTCGCGGGCGCGACTGCTGGGGTGTGTCAGTAGACGAGGGCCTGTACGCCGTCGGCCATGATCTCGCTGACGAAGACCTGGGCGCCCGCGATCCGTACGCCTTCCAGGACATCCTGTTCGGTGATGTCGCGGCGGGCCGCGCATTGTGTGCACAAGGTGATCCGCCCGCCCGCCTGGATCGACTCGATCAGGTCCGGCAGCGGCGCCGCGTGCGGCAGTTCGAACTCGGCGGCGCGCCCCGGCAGGGCGAACCACGAGGATTCCCCGGTCAGCCAGAGCGAGACCTCCACTCCGCTGGCGGCGGCGACCGCGGCCACCGTGAACGCCTGCGAGCAGCGCTCGGCCGCGTCGGCACCGGCGGTCACCTTGATCACGAGCTTCTTCGACATGGCCCGAACTGTATCGACCCGGGGAGCAATAAGGAGTGGATCGGCGAGCGGCGTCGTGCGGCTTCCGATCCAGGGCGGAGGAGGGAGGCGGATGGGGCCTCCCCTGCTCGAAAGCAGCTGAGCGCTCGCGGAAGGGGCGTCGGTGACCAACGACGACGCGGGAGGCCGAGTCGCAGGGCGTCGGGAGCCCGCTCCCTCTTGCCCCCCAGGTCGTAATCGCCGGCCGGTCCCCGCGCGCGGGCCCGCACCGCGCGGTCCCGCCGTGCTCACCGCGAACCCTGCGTCCGTGCGCGGCCGGGCGCAAGCCCCGAACCGACGTGCCGGGGCCCAACCCATTAGGCTGGGGCCCGGCGCCGTACCGCTGCCACACCGCCCGTCCCAAGGAGTTCCCGTGCTTGAGGCATTCTTCACCGCCCTGCTGGTCCTCGTCTGCATCGGCACCCTCGCCTTCGCGGGCGTGACCGTGAAGAAGCTCTACCAGGGCCAGCGCTGACCGCAGCGGCCCACCGCCGCCCCTCCTCCCTCCGTCCCCCCGGCGCGGGCGTCCCCGCTGGACGGACGTGACTCCCGCACCCGCGTGTGCCACGTCCGGAATCCACCACCCCCGCCTTCCTCACAGATCGTCTGAGCCACTCATGATCGAGATCCCGTCCGACCTCCACCCGGACCTCGTCCCGCTGGCCTTCCTCCTCGGCAACTGGGCGGGCGCGGGTGTCTCCGACTTCCCCGGCGCCGAGAAGTGCAACTTCGGCCAGGAGGTCTCCTTCCGGCACGACGGCCGGGACTTCCTGGAGTACGTCTCGCACACCTGGGTGCTCGACTCCGAGGGCAACAAGGTCAGGCCGCTGGAGTCCGAGACCGGCTACTGGCGCATCGACAAGGACCGCAAGGTCGAGGTCGTCATGGTGCGCGACCAGGGCGTCGTCGAGATCTGGTACGGCGAGCTGGCCGACCAGAAGCCGCAGATCGACCTGGCCACCGACGCGGTGGCGCGTACAGCCGCCTCCGGCCCGTACAGCGGTGGCAAGCGTCTCTACGGCTACGTCAAGAGCGACCTGATGTGGGTCGGCGAGAAGGCCACCCCCGAGGTCGAGCTGCGCCCGTACATGTCGGCCCATCTGAAGAAGGTCGTCACCCCCGAAGAGGTCGAGGCGATGGCGAAGAGCCTCGGCGACCTGCCGGACGACGGCATCGCGTTCTTCAAGTAGACCGCTTCGAGCAGGCTCCAAGCGGCTTCGAGCAGGCTCCGAGCGGGCCGCAGGCATCGCGGGCGGCGGTGAGCCGCCTCGGGCGGACCGCCCGACCCGCGCCCGGCCGGTCCTCCGGCCCCGCCGCACGGCTCTCTCGTCTTCGGCCGCGGGCGGCGGTCCGCCCGGACCTACACTGAGCGTGTGGTGAGCACCGACTGGAAGACCGATCTCCGGAAGCGCGGCTACCGGCTGACGCCGCAACGGCAGCTTGTCCTGGAAGCCGTCGACACACTCGAGCACGCGACGCCCGACGACATCCTCTGCGAGGTGCGCAGGACCGCGTCGGGGGTGAACATCTCCACCGTCTACCGGACGCTCGAACTCCTTGAGGAGCTGGGCCTGGTCAGCCACGCCCACCTGGGGCACGGGGCGCCGACGTACCACCTGGCCGACCGCCACCACCACATCCATCTGGTCTGCCGCGACTGCACGAACGTCATCGAGGCCGATGTCGAGGTGGTCGCCGAGTTCACCGCGAAGCTCCAGGACGGCTTCGGTTTCGAGACCGACATGAAGCACTTCGCGATCTTCGGCCGGTGCGCCGAGTGCACGGCGAGGGCGACGGCCGAAGAAGCGTCGGCGAAAGCGGCGTCGAAGGCGGCGCCGGACGGTCACGGCGCCGAAGCATGACGCCGAAGGGGGCGTCGGAAGGGGACGGCGCCCACCGCCGGGCCCCTGGGGCCGCGTCGTACGCTGGTCGCATGAAGAGCCCCCTGCTGTCCCTGCCCGGCGCCGTCCCCGCCGAAGGCCGCGACGAAGGCGTCGCCGCGCACTACGGCGACCTGTTCCGCGAGCAGCGCGCCCTTGCCGACGGTTCCGGCCTCGTCGACCTCTCGCACCGCGGCGTCGTCACCGTCAGCGGCGGCGACCGGCTGGCCTGGCTGCATCTGCTGCTCACCCAGCACGTCAGCGAACTCGCCCCGGGGCAGGCCACCGACGCGCTGATCCTCACCGCGAACGGGCACGTCGAGCACGCCCTCTACCTCGTCGACGACGGCGAGACGGTGTGGATGCACGCCGAGCCGGGCACGCAGGACGGACTCGTCGCCTACCTGGAGTCCATGAAGTTCTTCTACCGGGTCGAAGTCGCCGATCGCACCGAGGACTTCGCCGTGGTGCACCTGCCCGCCGGTTCCATCGCCGAGGTCCCGGACGGTGTGACGGTACGGGAGACGGCGTACGGCCGGGACGTGTTCCTGCCCCGCGCCGACCTGGAGGAGTACGCGGCCGCGCACGGCCCGCTCGCCGGGATCCTGGCGTACGAGGCGCTGCGCGTCGAGGCGCACCGCCCGCGTCTCGGCTTCGAGACCGACCACCGCACCATTCCCCACGAGGTCGGCTGGATAGGCACCGCGGTCCACCTCCAGAAGGGCTGTTACCGGGGGCAGGAGACCGTGGCCCGGGTGCAGAACCTGGGCAGGCCGCCGCGTCGGCTGGTTTTCCTGCACCTCGACGGCAGCGAGGTCGTCCTGCCCGGACACGGCACCCCCGTGCGGCTCGCCGCGGACGGCCCCGAGGGCCGGCAGCTGGGCTTCATCACCACGTCCGCCCGCCACCACGAACTGGGGCCGATCGCGCTCGCCCTGGTCAAGCGGAACGTCGCGGTCGACGCGCAACTGCTCGCGGGGGAGACGGCCGCCGCGCAGGAAGTCGTCGTGGAGCCGTAGGACCGGGCCGTCCGGGCGCCCCGCCCGGACGCGTTTCTCCAGGGGACGGGCGCACCGCGGATGCGCTTGTTTCCGGGCCGGGCGCCCCGCCCGGACGCGCCCGCGTCGGGGCCGGATGGGTCCGACCCGCTTCGAGCCCCGGCCCGGCCCGCACCCGCAGCCGGGCCCGTGCGCGCCATCCGGATGCGCCCGCGCAGGGACCGGTCCGTCCCGGTCCGTCCCGGCCGGGGCCGGGTCAGACCTCGACGATCACGGTGAACGGGCCGTGGTTCGTGAGCGAGACCCGCATCTGGGCCCCGAAACGGCCCGTCTCCACGTGCGCCCCCAGCGTCCGCAACTGCGCCACCACCTCGTCGACCAGCGGTTCGGCGACCTCGCCCGGCGCGGCGGCGTTCCAGGTGGGCCTGCGGCCCTTCCTGGCGTCCCCGTAGAGGGTGAACTGCGAAATCACCAGAAGCGGTGCATTCACGTCCGAGCAGGACTTCTCGCCCTCTAGAATGCGGACCGACCAGAGCTTGCGGGCGAGCTGGGCCGCCTTTTCCGGAGTGTCGCCGTGGGTGACCCCCACCAGCACACACAGCCCCTCGCCGACGATCTCGCCGACCACCTCGGGCCCGTCCGACGCGCCCGAGCCGTCGGCCACCGTCACCTTCGCCCCGTCCACCCGCTGTATCACTGCACGCATACGGACCAACCTAACTTGGCCAACCCCGCCTTGGGCTGAACGGGTACAGAGCGCCCACACGGGGCCACTGGAGTGGCACCATGCTCGCAAGGCGGTGTGCCGACGCACCGGTCGAGGGGATGGACATCAGCATGAGCACCTATGGAACCGGGCGGTCCTCCGGCGCCGTGCCGTTCACGTGCGACGGCAATGGCGACGGCGACGGCGGCACCAGCACCATGCGCCCACCCGTACAGCGGACCGGTCACGCGGGTGTGGACGCCCCGCCCGCCGGGCCGCGGCCCGAGCTGGGCGGTCTGCGGCTGGCGGAGCTGCGCACGCTGCGCCGCGAATCGCAGCGCGACGAGGCCGACCTCAGCTATGTGCGGCGACTGGTCCAGGGACGGATCGACATCCTGCGGGCCGAGCTGGCCCGGCGGCTGGATCCGGAGGCGCCGGTGGTGGACCGGCTCTCGGAGATCCTCGCCGACACCCCGTCCCGGCACCGCTCCTCCGCCCGGCACGTCACGCTCACCACGCCCCGCAGCGACGAGTACCGCCAACTGGCGGCCGAGACGCTCGCCGAGGTCGAACTCTCCGACCTCGACGCCCGTACGGACGAGGAGCTGCACGCCGCGATGGGGCGCCTGGTCCGTTACGAGCAGCAGGTCTCCCGGCGCCGTCACCAGCTGCAACGCACCGCTGACGATTGCGGTGCCGAGATTGCCCGCAGGTACCGTGACGGAGAAGCACAAGTAGACGACCTGCTCGCCTGAAGCGATCCTTCCGGGGGCGGATCCGCACCGTCCCCGGAAGGCCACCATGACCCCCAGCGCCGCCGCCTACGCATCCTCCGCCCCCGGCGTCCCGTCCGGCATATCCCCCGCCCACCCGGACGCCCATCCGGTCCTGGCCGAGATAGTACGGTCCGGCTTCGTGGAGGGCGGCCATCGCGGCTCGCTGGTCGTGCTGGCCGCGGACGGCAGCGTGGAACGGGCCCTGGGCGATCCGGCGGCGCCCGTCTTCCCGCGGTCCGCCAACAAGCCGATGCAGGCCGCTGCCGTGCTGCGGGCCGGACTCGACCTGTCCGGGCAGCGGCTGGCGCTGGCCGCCGCGAGCCACTCGGGGGAGGGCTTCCACCTCGATCTCATCCGTACGATGCTCGCCGAGCACGGGCTGACGCCCGGTGACCTGCGGACCCCGCCCGACCTGCCGCTGGATCCGGCCGAGGCGGAGACGTACCTCGCCGCCGGGAACGTCCGGGAGCGGATCACCATGAACTGCTCGGGCAAGCACACGGCGATGCTCGCGGCGTGCGCGCTGAACGGCTGGGACCGGAGCTCCTACCTCGACCCCGCGCACCCGCTGCAGCGCCTGGTCCACCAGGTGGTGGAGGAGGCCGCGGGCGAGCCGGTCGCGGCGGTCGGCACGGACGGGTGCGGCGCGCCGCTGATGGCGATCAGCCTGGTGGGGCTGGCCCGGGCGTTCCGTTCGTTCGTGCTGGCGGAGCCGGAGACGGCCGAGCGCCGGGTCGGGGACGCGATGCGTGCCCACCCCGAGTACGTGGCCGGGACGCGCCGTCCCGACACCTGGCTGATGCGGGAGGTGCCGGGCACGCTCTCCAAGATGGGCGCGGAGGCGGTGCAGGCGGTGGCGCTGGCGGACGGCCGGGCGCTCGCCTTCAAGATCGACGACGGTGCCGGGCGCGCGCTGGGCCCGGTGCTGGCCCGGTCGCTGCGGCTGCTCGGTGTCGACGCCCCGGTGGTCGACCGGATCGGGCACGCCCCGCTGCTGGGCGGCGGCGACGAGGTAGGCGAGATCCGCGCGGCGTTCTGAACGGACACGCCCGGACGGATGTCCCCGTCCGCTGTCCGCTGTCCGGGGCCGGAACCCGGGTCCGGGGCGGTGCCGGGACGGGAGCCCGAGCCGACCGGGCCCTGTCCCGGTACTGATGGAAAACCCGGCGACAGCCCGTGATCGGAATGTCTAGCGTGGGCTCATGCCTCTTGACCTCCGTACGCTCGACGAGTCCGACTTCCCCGGCTGGTTGCGGGCCGTGAACACCGGCTTCCTGCGCCCGCCGACCGTGACGGAGCAGGAGATCGGCAGCCGCCTCCCGCACACCGACTTCTCACGCACGCGAGGCGTGTTCGACGACGGGCGGTGCGTGGCCACGTTCCGCTCGTTCGCACAGGAACTCACCGCCGTCGGCGGTGCCGCGGTGCGCGCCGACGCGATCTCCAATGTCACGGTCTCGCCCACGCACCGCCGCCGCGGACTGCTCGGCCGGATGGTGGCAGACGACCTGGCGGCGGCGAAGGAACGCGGCGAGGTGGTCGCCACGCTGATCGCCGCCGAGTACCCGATCTACGGGCGGTACGGCTTCGGCCCGGCGACGTGGACCACCGAGTGGGAGATCGATGTGTCCCGGTCGGGCCTCGACCCGCGCCGACCCGTCCCTTCCGCGGCGGACGGCGGCCGGATCGACCTGGTGACGGGCGCGGAGGTACGGAAGCTGGGCCCGGCGATCCACGACCGGCTGCGCGCCCGCAGGCACGGGGCCATCAACCGCGACGCGCGCTGGTGGGAGTTGACCACCGGCGAGAACCGGCCCCGCCCCGAGCCCTGGACGGAACCCTTCTACGCGGTCCACCGGGACGCGGACGGCGAGCCCGACGGCCTGATGGCCTACCGCGCCGACGAGCGCTGGAGCGACGCCAAGCAGCCGCTGAACCGGGCCACGGTCGTCGAGCACATCGCCGTCACCCCGGCCGCGGAGCGCGCGCTGTGGCACTTCGTCTGCTCGATCGACTGGATCACCACGGTCCGGACCGGCTACCGCGCCCCCGACGACCTGCTGCCCCTTCTCCTCCCGGACCCGCGTGCGGCCCGGGTCGTGACCCACGCGGACTGGCTGTGGGTGCGCGTCCTCGATGTCGTACGCGCCCTTGAGGCGCGCACCTACGCCGTGCCCGGCACGCTGATCCTGGACGTCCACGACGCGGCCGGCCTGGCCGGCGGCCGGTACCACCTGGACGCCTCCCCGTCCGGCGCGACCTGCGCCCCGACCACGCGGGACGCCGACATCGCCCTGGACGTAAGGGAGTTGGGGACGCTCTACCTGGGCGACGAGTCCCCGGCCCGGCTGGCGGCCCTCGGCCGTATCGAGGAACGGACGCCGGGGGCGGTGACGACGGCGGAGGGGATGTTCCGGGCCGCGCGGCGGGCGTGGTGCCCGGACGTGTTCTGACGCACGGAGGCGGGGGCGCTCCGCGCGCGGGCAGGTCCGCCGGGGTTCGCGCGTGCGGGTGGGTCCGTGGGGGGCGTGCGCGCGGTGGCCGGGCTCGGGCGTCGAGTCCGCCCGGGGCCGAGGCGTACCCTTCATGGTCATGAGCGGAGAGAATCCCGGCCCCGGGGCAGTGGCGCACGAGGGCCGTCGGGGCCGCCCGGAGCACATGCTCCGGACCTCCCATGCGCTTCACGCGCCGATGAGCCTGCGTGAGCGGAAGAAGCAGTTGACGTATCAGGCGGTCTCGGAGACCGCGATCGCGCTGTTCCTGGAGCGGGGGTTCGACAAGGTCTCGGTCGCGGAGGTGGCGGCGGCCGCGGACATCTCCAAGCCGACGTTGTTCCGGTACTTCCCGACCAAGGAGGACCTGGTGCTGCACCGGTTCGCCGACCACGAGGACGAGTCGGCCCGCGTGGTCGCCGCCCGCGCGGACGACGAATCCCCCCTGGACGCCCTGCGCCGCCACTTCCTCGACGGCCTGGAGCGGCGCGACCCCGTGACCGGGCTGTGCGACGCGCCACAGGTGCTGGTGTACCTGCGGCTGCTGTACGGGACTCCGTCTCTGGTGGCGCGGCTGTTCGGCTACCAGAGGCGCTCGGAGGCGGTACTCGCCCACGCGCTGGGCGACCGGATGCCGGACCGGCTGGCCGCGGGCCAGATCAGCGCCGTGCTCCGCGTCCTGGCCGAGGAGAACTGGCGGCGGATCGACACGGGCATGAGCGCGGACCGGGCGTACCCGGAAGCTGTCGCGGACGCCGAGGCCGCGTTCGAGCAGCTGCGCTCGGGGATCGACCGGTGAGGAGCGCCGGGCGCGAGCCGGTGAGCAGCCGGCCGTGGTATTGGCCCGGAGCCGCCCCGGAGCAGCCACGGAATCGGCCGTGGGACCGCTCGTTCGGACGCGTGAGTGCGTGAGTGCGTGAGTGCGTGAGTGCGTGAGTGCCTGCGCAGGCGCGTGAGCGCTCAGCCGCGCGGGCGCTCGGCGCTCAGCCGCTCAGGTCCGTGCCGTGCAGCACCGCTTCGGCGATCGCCCGTACCCGGTCGCGTGTGATGCCGGTGCGCTGTTCGACGGCGAGGGGGTGGTCGGTGGGTTCCAGCTCGACGGCGGGGCGCCGGCCGATGGGGCGGGTGTGCACGTTCGTCTTGAGATTGGTCGTACGGGGCGAGTACAGCCCCAACTCGGTGCTCAGCCAGCCGAAGTAGGGCTGCTCGGCCTCGCGCCCCGGGGTCTCCCACACATCGAGGGCGCGCGCGAAGTTCGTCCGGCTGAGCGAGACCCACACACCCCAGGAGAAGGGCTCTTCGCGGCCGAGGACGGGTATCTCGATCAGGCCCTTGATGAAGAAGTGCTCGTTCCTGACGACGCACTGTTCCGCGGAGAGCATGCTGTCGGGATCGCTCTCCAGGCTCGCGTCCCAGACGTCGGGCGCCATGGTCGAGTACCCCATCGGGAGTTCCGCGTGGTGTTCACCGCAGCAGGAGCAGGTGTAGCCGGGGTCGATAGCCATGGGCGGGATCCTAACGACCTGGGGAGCGATAGGGAGCCCGCTCCCTATCGCTCCCCAGGTCGTAAGGGCTGCCCCGTAATCACGGTCTCCGAACGCCGCCCGCCGTGCGGCCGACACGGACCCCGGGCGCACGGGGGAGACCGGGAACGGGGACAGGAACCGGGGGCCGGGGCCAGGAGACGGGGCGTCGGCTCCGCTCCCTACCGGTGCGGCTCCACCACGTCCGCGACGACGCAGCTGATGTTGTCGGGGCCGCCGGAGCGGTTGGCCAGCGAGACGAGTTCCCGTACGGCCGGTTCCGGTTCGGCGACCGTGGCGAGGACCCGGCGCGTCTCCTCGGTGCCGACCACCGCGGACAGGCCGTCGGAGCAGAGCAGGTAGCGGTCCCCGGCGCGGGCTTCGTGCAGGCGCATGTCGGGGGTGCCGTCGGCTCCCCGGCCCAGCGCCCGTATCAGCAGCGAGCGCTGCGGGTGGGAGTCGGCCTCCTCCGGGCCGATGCGTCCCTCGTCGATCATCGCCTGCACCACGGTGTGGTCGTGCGTGATCCGGAACAGCTCACCGTCGCGCAGGAGATGGGCGCGGGAGTCGCCGATGTGGACGAGGGCCAGCCGCGAGCCCGTCCAGAGCATCGCGGTGAGCGTGGTGCCGGTTTCGTCCGGCGCGGGACCCGTGGCGGTGACGCCGCGTACCGCCCGCTCGGCCCGTTCGACGGCGTCCTCCAGCACGTTGAGGAGATCGCCCGCCGGGACACCGCCGGTTTCGAGATGCCGGAACGCGTCGACGGCGGCGGCACTCGCGGAGGCGCCCGCACGGCCGAAGCCGTCGGCGACGGCGAGCAGCCGGCCTCCCGCGTAGGCGGTGTCCTGGTTGCTCCCGCGGACGCGGCCGGTGTCGGAGAGCGCGGCGTAACGGATTTCCAGGGGCTCGGTGGTCGTGGTCGGTGACATGGCGGAGTCCTTTCCGGTCAGCTGGTCGACGAGGAAGGCGGCGAGGTCCCGCCGCGCGGCGGTCTCGGCCTCGAACCGGGCCCGGAACGCGCGGACCTCCTGGGCCGCCCCGGCCGCGTCCAGGGTGCAGACGTGCCGGATGCGGGCGAGCGGCATCCCCAGGCGCCGCAGCCAGGCGACCAGCCGGGCCTGTTCCAGCTGCCGCGGCGCGTAGAGGCGGTAACCGGTCACCGGATCGACGCGCGCGGGTGGCAGCAGGCCGAGTTCGTCGTACAGGCGCAGGGCCTTCGGCGACAGCTGGGACGCCTTCGCGAACGCCCCGATGGTCAGCAGCTCCATGCCCGCTCCTCCTCGTGCCGGGCGTCTGGCCCGGCCCCACCGATGCTGTGGCTTTCCCCAGGGTGAAGGTCAAGGCAGAGGCCGGGCAGGGGATCCGTGCTCTCCCGGTCCTTCATCCACCCGCCCGGGTCCGGCTCGCCGCGGGGGAGTCCGCGCGGTCCTGGTCAGCGCCTGCGCAGACGCGGCGAGTTCCAGCTCGCGTCGGCGGTCCAGCCTCCGTCCACCAGCAGCGCGACGCCGTTGACGAAGCCGCTGCGCGCGGGGTCGGCCAGGAAGGCCACGGCCGGGGCGATGTCCTCGGGCGCGGCGTGTCCGGTCTCAGATAAGTCCGGGTGAGACGGTCCCCTGACCTGCGGTGCCCGGACTTGAGTGAGACTGGTTTCGCGAGGTCGTCTCACTCAAGTCCGGGCAAACGTGTCCGCTGTCATCCAATCGAGGCGTTTGACAGCGAACCCAGTCGTTTCGGCTTCCTTGCCAGCGAACCTAGTCGGACTCCAAAATGCGGTCGAGTGTCCGGCGCCCCATTCTGCTCATCGTCGGATTGCTCTCGACGTAGTACCAGACAACACCCATGGCCTGTTCGAACGCCCATGCCTTGCCGCGCTCCCACTCCAGATCGTCACAGGCCAGTGTCTGCCGGAGCACTTCCCGCGGGCCTGGCTGCAACAGGTGCCAGGCACTGACCAGATCCAGCGCGGGGTCGGCCGGGCCGAAGCCGCCGGTGTCGAGTACGCCGCTGAGCCGGTCTCCCGCGACCAGTACGTTGCCGGGAATCAGGTCACCATGGCTCATCACGTCGGCAGCCGTGCGTGGCAACTCCCGGAGGCGACTCCACACTTGGCGCAGCCGGGGCACGTCGAGCAGCCCCTTGCTCTCCTCGAAGCACTTCGCCATCCAGTCGTCGTGGTGAGCGAGAACGCCGCCACGGTTCTCGCCGCTGAAACGCCGCCCCCGCGTCTCGGCGTCCCGCATGGCTGCGATGAAGGCCGCAAGGTCCTCGGCGAAAGCGTCCGACCCACTCGGGTCGGCATCGAAGGCGACCGTTCCCGGCAGCCATGTCTGGATCGACCACGGCATGGGGTAACCCGCTCCAGGCTTTCCCAGGGCGACGGGTTCCGGAACGGGGAACCGAGACACCTGTGCCAGCTCCGCGCTCGCCTGGGCTTCCCGTTCCAGAACCGCCAGCGCCTCCGCGGCATCGGTCAGACGCAGCGGGAAACGCGCGGAGAGGTCGTCCCCGATGCGGAAGATGGCGTGGACCGTCCCGGTCGACGACAGGAGTTGGATCGCCTTGCCGCTCCACTGAGGGAACTGTTCTTGGATCAAGGTCGCAACGATGTCGGTGGTCACGTCCACTTGGTCATCGTGCATGGTCAATCTCGCAGGCCCTTCCACTAATCCAGTTCGAAACGACGGAAGCAGTCCAGATCAACTGAGACGACAGCCAGTATTCAGACGCCAGGTTCCAGATCAACTGAATTCTTTTCGTCCGCCCAGGTGTCTCAACCGTTCTGGTCGCCCCAGGTCACAGCCGCGGCTTCGGACCAGATCACTTGAGACGGAACATGAGAGGCGCCCACCGAGAGCGATCGTTTGCCATCGAACCTAGTCGCTCAAGGTCAGGGCATCGCAACCGACTAACTTCGCTATCAAAGGACAAAACGGCCTTCTTGGTCAGATGTGGAGTTCGGGCGGGAAGCCGGTCCAGCGCAGTTCTGTGGGCAGGTGCCGCATGTCGTTGTAGAACAGCACGGAGGACGGCCTGCCGGGTGCGTATCGGATGGCCGTCAGGGCCGCGTTGCCGTGGTTGAGGCCCATCCAGCGCCACTCGGGTGCGTTGAGGGCGGCTCGGATCAGCCATCCGATGAGGAAGTTGTGGGTGACGACCAGTTCATGGCGGGGGCGATCGCCGTCGACCGGGCCTGTGAATTCTGCGAGTGCCTCCCGGGCCAGTGCAGGACCGCGGTTGCGCTCCTCTTCGGGAACCTGCGCGAGGAAGCTGAGCATGGCGTCGGCCGAATCCGGCGGAAGTTCCTCCTTCGCAGGCAGGTAGGGGATGTAGTCGCCGGCCAGTTCCGACTGGTGCAGTGGGACGGCGTCAAGTTGTGCGCTGATCAGCTGGGCCGTCTGCTGCGCCCGGGGCAGCGGCCCGTGGTAGATCGCCGAAAGCGGGGTGTTCCGGAGCCGTTCACCGAGCAGAACGGCTTGGCGCCGGCCGCTTTCCGCCAGGGTCGTCTCGTCTGCTGACGCTTCACCGTGCCGGGCGAGGTAGAGGTATCGAGTGGCGGTCTCTGTCATGTCCCGGGTCTCCGTCGTCATCCGTGATCTTGTATATCAGGGATGGACGCTGAGCTCTTTGTGCATAGTTCCGTCGCGGCTGCGCCGGCCCAGTTGGCGATGAGAGTGGGGACGCCTTCGGGGTTGCCGAGCCGATACTCGATCTCCGCGGCAGACGACTTCACAGTCTTCGTGAGCCAGACGCGGCTGGTCCCGCGAATCGGGCTCTCGATGGGGAAGCGCTGATGGAACTTGGCGATGCTGCTGAGGGAGACGTAGAAGTCGTCGCTCATCGCCAGTTTCCTCCAGTGGGGAGACGTGAACATGTGGATCAGCGCGACGCGTTCGGGGAATCCGGCTGCTGTCAGCCAGGGTGCCTTCCTGTCCGGCTCGACTTCGGGCCCTTTGACTCGGACCAGGTCGTGAAGGGTCTCGGCTCGGTGGACGAGCCGGTAGTGGCGGTGGGCGAGGCCGGCCCAGAGCGCTGCGGTGAGTTCCTCGCAGAGGTCGATGAGGGCCGGGCCGTGATGCCGGCGAAGGCGCCAGTACTTCTGCTGTGCTCGAACGACATCGGGGGTGCGGGACAGATCGAGCTGCTCCTCGGGCGCGTGGACGTGCTGACCGACCCATAGTTTGTGGCGGATGCAGACGTTGTCATGGATGGGTGCCCAGATCTGGGCGGGAAGTGTCGCGCCGGTGCGCGCGACGACGCAGCGGCGGCAGGCCCAGCGAAGGACGTGGTCATCCGGGATGGCGGGCGGATCCGCAGGGCGGTCGTCGGTCTGAAGGTCAGGGAGTGTGCGGATCAGGTGTTGTCGAGTCTGGCCGCTGAGGATGCAGAGGACATCGACGCTGGTCAGGCGGGATTCCAGCCAGCGTGACGGTGCTCGCAGTCGGGCCAGAGGGACATGGTTGGCCAGGGCCAGTCGGGACCAGTAAGACGACTCGCACTCGCCGGGAAACGGCGGCAGCGGGATGGGCAGAGGACGGATTAGGGCCGGACGGAACACGTTCATCCCGTGTGGGGCAGGGATGAGGGACGGCTGTGGCCGGAGGATTCGCTGCTGTGGTCGATGCGGATGTTCTTGACCGTGGTCCGGGTGATGCGTTCGGTCCCGTCCAGGATCGCGGAGATCGCCGCAGCCCGGATGAGGTGGGAGAGGCTCCCGATCATGCCGCCGGTGCGCTGGTGGAGGTGTTTCGCCATCTTCACCAGGGTGTTGGGCTCGTGCCGGTGGAGGCGGAGGGTGGTCTCCATGGAGGCGATCAGGGACCGCCATTCCGCGTTGAGGGGGAAGGGGCCGGTGCGGATGAGGACGCAGCGGCCCGCGAGCTGCTTGCCGCGGATGCCGGTGAACAACCCCGACTGTTCGACGTTGATGCCGGCATAGACGAAGGTCGCAGGGAGGTGCTCGGTGAAGTACTTCAGGTGGTCGGAGAGGTCTTCACCGGCGATGGTGGCGTGGTTGAGCAGGTGGATCTCGTCGACCAGGACCAGGTCCGTGCGTGCCTCGATCAGCACCTGGCAGACGGCGCTGGTGACGTCGATGGTGTTGTGCCTCGGGCCGATCACGGGCAGACCGAGGAACCGGGCGAACTCCATAGCGAGCTTGCGCGGGGACCCCTTGGGCGGGGCGGTGATGTAGACGACCGGGATGCGCTGGGTTCCCGGGTAGCGTTGCCGGACGCGCAGTTCGTGCAGGCGTCCGAGCTGCTTCAGTGCGGTGGTCTTTCCGGTGGTCCACTCGCCGGAGACGATGAGCCCGCGGCGGGCGCCGTGCTCGCGCTGGTTGAGCAGGGTCAGCAGCCGTCCCTGGTGGGCGATGTCCTTGACCGTGGACGTGCGCACGACCTGGAGTTCGGAGTGGTAGGCGATGCGGGCCTCGTCGTAGGCGTCCCGCATCGGCGGGCTCAGGGCCTGCCACTGCTGTTCGGGCAGCAGGTCGAAGACGGCCGGGTCCTCTTCGACGAACCGGCGCCAGCCCTCCAGCCGGGTGGACGGGTCCGTGCGGTCCTCGCCGGGTTCAGGCACTTCCTCGCTGTCCGGCTCCGGCGTGTTCACCACCACCGTTCGGCCTCCTTGCGTGCGTCGAAGATCTCCAGCGGGATCACGTCGGCGAGTTCGTCCTCGTCCGTCTCCACCGGTTCGGCAATGGGCTCTTCGGCCGGCTCGTCCGGCCGGGGCCAGGACGGTTCGGCGGTGGCCCGGGACCGGGCGGCGACCTTGCGGTCCCGGCGGCTGCCGCGTGACGCGCGGGATGGCTTCGCGGGTTTGTCCTCCGGGCCGTCGGCGGCGCGATCCAGCAGGGCGACGGCGGCCTCGGTGATCTCGCCCTCGGTCGCCGGATCGGTGCCGCGCTGGGCAAGGATGCGGCGGGCGTGCTCCCAGGCCAGTTCCCCCATCGGGGTCGGGGCGGTGCGAAGGTGCCGCCAGATGGCGGTGATCCAGCCGCCTTCGCGGTGGTTGCGTACCCAGACACGGGAGATGTCGTAGGGGTCGTAGTGGACCTCCCAGCCCCGCCCGTCCGCTCCGGCTCCGGACGGCTGGCGTCGGAAGGGGGTCAACTCCGCGCTGTCGTAGGTGCGGTGGCCCAGGCGGATGCCGTAGGAGTTGATCCTCCGCCGACAGCGGGGCAGCAGCTCGATGTACTCCTGCGGGCTGAGCGCGACCGGGACGTGCCCGGCCGCCGCGACCAGGGCGGCGTACTTCTCGTTCGGACTCAACGCCTTGCCGGGCATCAGCGGGTCCCGCAGCCCGTCGTGCGGCCGGTTCTGCCAGTGGACGATCCACTCCTGCAGCAACTCCTGGAGCTGATGGATCGTCCAGACTGCCTCCACCGCCGGATCGGTGCCGCGATGCTCGGTGCTGCGTCCCTTGTGACCGGGAAGGTGCTGGACGAACATCGTGGCCACCGAGCCCAGCGTCGTCTCGATGTGCGGCTTGTCCGTCGGGGTGTCGGGGTGGGCGGGCTGGAAGGAGACGCCCAGCGCCTGGCAGGCCGAACGGAAGGTGTCGGAGATGTAGGCCTTGCCCCGGTCGCAGACGATCGTCTCCGGCGTGATCACGGGGACGGCCGCCGCATGGGCCAGCCGTTCGTCCAGCGCCATGAGCGAGGCGTGCGGCAGCACCGAACGGGACATCCGCAGCGCGTCCGCCCAGCCCGGACGCATCGGCTCCGGCGTCATCGCCCGCGCCAGCAGCAGCGCGGCGTCCACCGCCTTCGTCGACGGCCGCAGCACCGCCGCGGCCAGCGTGCGCGTCGCGATGTCCACGATGCCGGTCAGCTCGACGGTGTCCACCGTGCCGTCGTCGTGCACGACCAGCACATCCAGCGGAGTCGAGTCGATCTCCATCACCTCGCCCGGCCAGGCAGCGGTGAGCTGGCCGAACATGCTGTCCGGCTGCCTGGCCAGCGAACGCCGGGTGCGGGCCGATCCCAGCGTGTGCCGCCCGGAGGAGACTGCCTTCAGCAGCCGGTAGAACGTTGCCCGCGAGGGCAGCGGCACCACCCCGGGCCCGTGCTCGGCCTCCAGGAGGCGTTCCATCCGGCGCCGCAGCACCTGCGCGGAGACCGTGGACCGGCTCGTCTGCTCGTCCACGACCTTCCGCAGGGCCTCGACCACCCGCCGGTCGGCACGGCCCGTGCCGTCCGGGGTGGTCCGCAGCCGCGGGTCGACCAGGCCCAGCACCCCCTCCCGCTCGAACCGGGCCCGCATCTCCTGCAACACGGTCAGCGACACCGCCATCCCCGCCGCCGCCAGCTCCGCAGCCTTCGCCAGCTCCCGCTGCCGCAGGGACCCGACCGCCGGGTCGTACTCGGGTTTCACCGGCCCGTGCGGATCCTCCAGCGGCCGCCCGGTGAGCATCTCCACCAGGTGCCGCTGCCACCACTCGGCCCGCTCAACTGCCTTGGGCGGGAGACCTTCCAGTGTTCCGGCCGGCGGAACCACCGTCCGCACCGATGCCGGGGTGACCACCTCGAAGCCGTCCGAGGACAGCAGATGGGCCAGCATCACCACGCTCGCCGACTGGCTCTCGTCGACCAGCCGGACCGCAGTCCCCTCCAACGCGGCGACCGTATGCAGACGGCCGTCAAAGCGGACCAGGTCACCCGCTCGCAGCAGTCGCGGACGCGACGGCATCCCCGCCTCCCTCCCGGACCAGGCCGAGCCGAACGTGCGTGTCCGCCGACAGCAGTCCGCCCTCCAAGTCCGTGGTCAGAACCTGCTGCCAGAGCAGGTGGAACAGCACCGGCAGCACCGCGATCTGATCACCCACCAGCCGAGCCCCGTCCAGCAGACCGGCGCCGTCGGCGAACACCTCCACCAGACGACCGGCGACGTCAGGACGGTGCACCCGAGGATGCCGGTAGCCGGCCAGCCACCGCACGTTCGCCATCAGCACCGCATCCGGCGTCCCGACCCGCGCGAAGTCCCAGCCCACCGACCGGCAGGCCGCCGCAGTGACCGCGAACTTCACCGCGTCCCCCGGCTCGATCCGTTCATCCGGGCGCACGTCCACCACCAGGGCCGTTCCGTCGTTGCGGCGGACGAAGTAGTCCGGAGTGTGCCGCACCCGCTTCCCGTCCGGCCCCGCCCAGGACAGCCGGAACGGCTGCGAGGACATGCCCGTCACCAGCGGGTCGAAATCGAGCAGCATCAGGCGATCACGCTCCAGCCACGACTCGTAGCCCACATGCCCGCCACACGTCGCCGACCAGTACCAGCCGCACCAGTTGCCCTGACCGCGGAAAGCCGGAAACCGGCGCTCGGGCCGTACCGACTCGAACCGGACCGGCCATACCCGGCTCAGCGGCCCCCGCTCACGCGACCCGGACACGCTGACGTACTCCAGCTCGATGTCCTCCGCCGACACCTCACACGCATCCACCTGGGCCTCCGGTACGACGCCGACCAGCCACAACGACCGTAGGCACAGCCACAGCGACGTACCCGGAGAAGACCGAGACACCCCACCAAATGCCCGGACATGACTGAGACGTCAACTCAGATGCCCGGAGATCTCCGAGACTGCCCGGACATCACAGAGACAGGACACGGCGAACCGCGCCATGGGCAGAAGGGCTTGATCCTTCTGGCTGTGGCACAACCGGTGGCGCCAGTGACGCGATGCACTTTTGCAAGCGGTTGCTTGCAAAAGTTAGCGAGTGGGTGCACCATCGGGGTATGGCATCGCTCAACGTCGGCAATCTCGGTGAGTACCTGCGCGAACAGCGGCGCAACGCGCAGTTGTCGTTGCGGCAGCTCGCCGATGCCGCCGGGGTGTCCAACCCCTACCTCAGCCAGATCGAGCGCGGGCTGCGCAAGCCGAGCGCCGAGGTCCTGCAACAGGTCGCCAAGGCGCTGCGGATCTCCGCCGAGACCCTGTACGTACGGGCCGGGATTCTGGAGGAGCGGGAGCGGGAGGAGTCGGAGACGCGGGCGTCGATCCTGTCCGATCCGTTCATCAGCGAGCGGCAGAAGAGCGTGCTGCTGCAGATCTACGACGCCTTCCGCAAGGAGAACGGGTTCGAGCCCGGACCTGGATCCGGTGACGGCACCGACGGCCCGCACACGGGCGACGACGGGGAGGACGCCGGCCCGGCTTCGAAGTCAAAACCCTCAAAACCCTCACACTGAGTCTGATGATCCGGGAGGACCACAGTCATGGCCATCACCGATGACCTGCGCAAGACCCTCACCGACCCGACCCCCCTCTACTTCGCCGCGGGTACGGCCGACCTCGCCGTCGAGCAGGCGCGCAAGGTTCCGGCGCTGATCGAGCAGCTGCGTGCCGAGGCGCCGGAGCGCATCGAGGCGATGCGCAACACCGACCCCAAGGCCGTGCAGGAGAAGATGGCCGCTCAGGCCAAGGAGACACAGGCCAAGGTCGGCGAGGTGATCGGGGCGTTCGACAGCGATCTGCGGAAGCTGGGCGAGAACGCCCAGGACCTCGCGATGCGCGGCCTGGGGGTGGCGGCGGAGTACGCGGTGCGGGCCCGGGAGACGTACGAGAAGGTCGCCGAGCGCGGCGAGCGGACCGTGCGCAACTGGCGGGGCGAGACGGCCGACGAGATCGTCGAGATCGCCGTCGTCGTCGAGCCGCGCAAGGAGTCCAAGCCGGCCGGGACCAAGACGACCGGTACCAACGCGACCGGGGCCAAGGCAAACGGCGCCAACGCCACTGCGACCGGGTCCGCGGGCGCCAAGTCGGCCGGGACCGCATCTGCGGGGACCAGGCCCGCGGGTACCAGGTCCGCCGGGACCACGGGCACCTCACGGACGGCATCGGCCGACCGGGCGGGACAGGCCAAGGCGGCGCCCGCCCCGAAGGCCGCGGGGGCGGAGGGCAAGGCTCCGGCCGCGTCCGCCAAGAAGGCGCCCGCGCGCAAGCCCGCTGCCAAGCGGACGCCTCCGCCGAGCGCGAAGTAGGACCCCTGGGGCGAGGCGGAACTCCCGGGGCGAGGCAGAAGCCGCGGTGAGAAGCGGAACCCGAGTGAAGCAGGACCCCGGTGCCACGGGCCGCAGGCTGCGGTGCCGTGGCACCGCCGCGTGTACCGGCGGCCGGGGCGGGCATTTTTCGGGGTGCCCGGCTCGTTGCCCCGGTACCTTGGCCGCGAGGGGCTCATCCATCGACTAGGCGGTGCACACCATGTTGCTCACAGGATTCAGCACACTCATCTGGCTGCTCTACATGGCCATGCTCGTCCTGGCCGTGGTCGCGCTGGTCATGGCGGCGATGGCCCGTGAGGACGCCTACCGGGCCGCGGACAAGCAGCAGAAGTCCTTCTGGCTCATCATCCTCGGTGTCGCCGTCGCCGTGAATCTCTTCGTGCCCATGCTGTTCCTCCAGCTCGCCGGTCTGGTCGCGTCCATCGTGTTCCTGGTGGACGTGCGGCCCGCGCTCAGGGCGGTCTCGGGCGGCGGCCGGCGCGGCGGTTCCAGCAGCGACGGACCGTACGGGCCTTACAACGGCGGGCGCTGACCGGACGCGGCGCCCGCCGCGTTCGTGGATGAGGCAGATCCGGGGCGGGGGCGCGGGATGTTCATGGCCCGGCCCCCGTTCCTGTTCGGGCCACCGCTCGGACTCCGGTCACCGCTCGGACTCCGGCCGTCGTTCGGACTCCGGCCGTCGTTCGGGTTCCGTCCGCCGCCAGGGCCGTGGTCGGAACAGGGGGCGGAGTAGCGGTCGGAGTGCGGGGCGGGGCCACGGCTGGTGTACGCGCCCAGGCCGGATCCCGCGTACCGGCGAATCCGTTCCTGGTCGCGGTCGAGCAGCAGGACCGCCACGTCGTCGGTCAGCTCGTCGCCGTTCAGCTGACGTACGCGGGTGACCGCGGCCTCCAGCAGGTCCTCGCCGGTGAGTCCCTCGGCCAGTTGCTGGTTGATCATCGCGACCATGCCGTCCTGGCCGAGCCGTCGGGTGCCCTCGCCGACGCGTCCTTCGATCAGCCCGTCCGTGTACATCATCAGGCTCCAGGAGCCGCCGAGGTCCACCTGCCGACGCGGCCACCGGGCCCGCGGCAGCAGGCCCAGGGCCGGTCCGCCGTCCTCGCACGGGAGCAGATGCGCGGCCCGTCCGTGCCGGGCGAGCAGCGGGGCGGGATGGCCCGCGATGCAGAGACCGGCGCGCCGGCCGTCGGGGGCGATGTCGACGGCGCAGAGCGTCGCGAAGACCTCCTCGCTCTGCCGTTCGTGCTCCAGCACCTGCTGGAGCGTGGCGAGCAGCTCGTCGCCGCAGAGTCCTGCCAGGGTCAACGCCCGCCAGGCTATGCGCAGTTCGACACCGAGCGCCGCTTCGTCCGGGCCGTGGCCGCAGACGTCGCCGATCATCGCGTGGACGGTTCCATCGGGGGTGCGGACCGTGTCGTAGAAGTCGCCGCCGAGCAGCGCGCGGCTGCGTCCGGGGCGGTAGCGGGCCGCGAAGCGCAGGTCGGAGCCCGTGAGCAGCGGGGTGGGGAGCAGGCCGCGTTCGAGACGGGCATTCTCCTGGGCACGCAGCCGGGACTCGGTGAGCTGGTGCTGTGCGAGGTCGGCGCGCTTGCGTTCGACGGCGTACCGGATGGCACGGCTGAGCAGCCGCCCGTCGAGTTCGCCGCGGAAGAGGTAGTCCTGGGCGCCGACCCGTACCGCCTCGGCGGCCAGCTCGGTGTCGTCCCGCGAGGTCAGGGCGAGGACGGCGTGGCGCGGGGCCAGTCGCAGGACGTGCCGGAGCGTGGCGAGCGCGTCCGCGCCCCCGCCCCCGGCTCCCGTGGCCTCTGCGGTCTCCGTAGGTCCCGTCGCTCCCTGGGCGGACCCGGTCGTTCCGTGGACGTTCCCGGCGCGGGTGGCGCGGGTGGCGCGGGTGGCGCGTGCCTCGGCGCCGGTCGGCAGGGCCAGGTCCAGCAGGATGCAGTCCACGTCGTCCGTGAGGAGCCGGTCCGCCTCGGTCAGGTTGCGGGCGGTCCGGACACGTATCCGGGTGCCCGCCGAGGCCGGGAGTTCGGGGACGGTGAAGGTGCCTGCGGGGTCGTCCTCGATCACCAGAAGGGTGAGGTCGGTGGCGGGGGAGGTCTCCGCAGCGAGCGGGGTCTGCTCCTGCGGTTCGGGTGCGGGCATCGGTTCGGGTTTCCTTCCCTCCCCCCGAGGGTGCGGCGGGACGACGAACGACGAACCACCAGACCGGGACGATAGCGGGCCGCGGCGGGGAAACGGAATGGCGTACCGCGGCCGCCCGCCGTCATGCTCCGGTCGTATGTCCGGTCGTGCGCCGGGTCGCGGGCCGCATTCGCCCGGCCATAGGCCGCCTCCCGTCGCGGATCCGGCGGGGAGCGCCGGGACGGGGACCAGGGGCGGGCGACCGGGCATGAGAAAGCTCACGTGGGCGCGGAGGTGGCGCGCGTCACCGCGAAACGTGTGAGCCGCTCGGCGGCCCGGCCCACCACGAAGCGCGTGAGCGCCCTGGTGGCGCGCGTCACCCCGGTGAGATGGGTCACCGGAGCGAGGCGCGCGGTCCCGGCCCGGTGAGTGGCTTCGGCGTGATGGCGCAAGCGGGCGGGGCGGTACACGCGGGCGTGACCGTGCACATGCGCGGGGTGGGCGGTGCACACGGGCGCGATCGTGCACATGGGCGGGGCGGGGTGGTGCACGCGGGCGTGCCCGTGCACATGGGCGGGGCGTGCAGTGGCTCTCGTCCCTCTCCCGTCCCCGGGCGGCGTCCTACTTCTCCGGGCGGACCACGCCGAGTATCCGCATCGAACCCGCGCCCGCCAGCGTGACGTCGCGGCCGGGGCGCGGGGCGTGGACGATGGCGCCGTCGCCGACGTACATCCCCACGTGGCTGGCGTCGTCGTGATAGATGATCAGGTCGCCCGGGCGCATGTCCTTGATGGCGATGCGCGGCAGCAGCCGCCACTGTTCCTGAGAGGTGCGCGGGATCGGCCGGCCGGCCGCGGCCCACGCCTGCGACGTCAGCCCCGAGCAGTCGTAGGAGTCGGGCCCCTCGGCGCCCCACACGTACGGCTTGCCGATCTGCGCGGTCGCGAAGGCCAACGCCTTCTTCCCGCTCGCGCTCGCCTCGCGGTTGATGTCCTTCAGGGCGCCGGAGCTGAGCCACGCCGTCTGCATCTTGTACGCGGCTTCCTGCTCCAGCTTGAGCAGCCGGGCCCGCTCCTCCTTCTCGAGCCGGGATTCCAGCTTCTTCGCCGCCGCCAGCTGTTTCTTGATCTCTTTCTTGGCCTCGGCCTGCTTCAGACGGTTGGCTTCGAGCTTCTCCCAGTTGGTGCTCGCGTCCTTGCTGTACGTCTCCAGGTTCTGCTGGGTCCTGGTCAGTTCACCGAGGACGCCGCGGGCGGCCTGCTGGCCCTCCCGGACCCGGTTCACCCCGTCCAGGAACAGCTGTGGATCGTCGCTCAGCACGAGCTGCGCCCCGGGCGGCAGACCGCCGCTGCGGTACTGCTCGCGGGCCTGGGCACCCGCCTGGCTCTTGAGCTCGGTGATCTTCGCCCGGCCCACGACGATGGCCCGGGCCAGCCTGACGATCTCGCTGGACTGCTTCTTGGCCTTCTCGGCGGCGAGGTTGTACGCGTCGGTGGCCGCACCCGCCTTGCGGTAAAGGGCCTCGATCTCCTCGCGTACCTCTTCGAGGCTCTTCTTCTTCGGCTCCGACACCTTCGACGGCTTCTTCGCCCCGGTCCCGGATCCGACGGGGTTTCCGGGGTCCGACGCGTGCCGCGATGCGGCGGGGGAAGGCGGGGAGGGCGCGGCGAACGCCTCGACCGGCGCGGTGAGCACGGTCAGCGCGCAGACCAGAGTGATCGCGGCTGCGGCACAGTGACGTCGGTTCACGTGCTCCCCCTCCGAAAGTACCTGATTAACCGTCAGTAACTATTCGTCGATGGCGTGATCGTGCCACGCCGTCCCGAAAAGCAACAGAGGCCCACACATGCTGTTCCGACCATCACACAGATCGGGCCGAAGTGTTGGCAATACGCGTACGCGCCGGGGGCGCTCGGTTGCGAAGCCGGTACGCGCCGGGCCGCGGAGGCGGATCCCCGTGCATAACGGGCTGCCGGTTCAGTACGTGTCTCAGCCCGCGCGTCCCAGCACGCGCGTCCCAGCGCTCGCGCCTCAGTGCTTGGGTCCCAGTGCTGGCGTTTCAGTACGCGTGTTTCAGTACGCGTCGGGTCGGAGCGCGGCCCACCGCACCGTGACCTCGCCCTGGCGCCAGCGTCGTACCCCGCCCGTCAGCGGCCAGTCGGCCGACAGCGCCCGTACCGCCGTGATCCAGCGCTGCCGGGCGCCGAGCGCCGCGTACGGGGCGGCCGCGGCCCACGCCCGGTCGAAGTCGCGCAGGAAGGCGTGGACCGGTTCGCCCGGCACATTGCGGTGGATCAGCGCCTTGGGCAGGCGTTCCGCGAGGTCGGAGGGGCGGTCCAGGGAGCCGAGCCTGGTCGCGAACGTCACCGTGCGCGGGCCCTCCGGCCCGAGCGCCACCCATACGTGCCGACGCCCGATCTCGTCGCAGGTCCCCTCCACCAGCAGCCCACCCGGCGCGAGGCGGGCGCACAGCAGCCGCCAGACCTCCGCCACCTCGCCCTCGTCGTACTGGCGCAGCACGTTCGCCGCCCGGATGAGGTCGGGGCGGCGGGGGGCCGGGATCTCGAAGCCGCCGTGCAGAAAGGTGAGGCCCTCGCGTGCGTACGGCTTCGCCGCCGCGACCCGTTCCGGGTCGATCTCGATGCCCGCCACCTCGGTGCGCGGTTCGGCGGTGCGCAGGCGCTGGAGCAGTTCGACGGCCGTCCAGGGGGCGGCCCCGTACCCGAGATCGACGGCGAGGGGGGCGTCGGCGCGGCGCAGGGCCGGGCCGTGGGCGGCGGCGATCCAGCGGTCCATGCGGCGGAGCCGGTTCGGGTTGGTGGTCCCGCGGGTCGCGGTGCCGATGGGGCGCATGACAGCGAGCGTAACGGCCGCCGGGCGGTGGACGTCGGGGAGTGGGAGCAGGGGACATCGGGTGAGTACGGGGGCAGCGGGGCCGGGGTGGCGGGCGGCAGCGGGAGGCGCCCACGCGCCTTGAACGCGCGCGGCGTGAGGAGCGAGGCAAGTGGTACCAGGCACGGGGCACGCGGGCGCGAGGCGCGGGGCATGGGGCACGCGGGCGCGAGGCGCGGGGCATGGGGCACGCGGGCGCGGGGCATGGGGCATGGGGGCACGAGGCACGGGCATGTGATGCGGGCCCGGGCGGCGAAGTTCGTAATGATTTGGTAAAGCGGAAATGAAAGGAGAGGTTCCGCTGTTTCCCCCCGCGGGAGGGGCTCGGTCCCTCCGTGTCGTGCCCTGAGTGAGGAGGACCGGACGACGTGAGTCAGTACGTCTCCCGGCTCGGCAGCAGTCGTGTGGCGCCGCGTCTCAGGTTCCCCGCGGCCTTCCCCGGTGGTCACCGCAAGCCACGCCGTATCGCGATGCTCTCCGTGCACACCTCGCCCCTGCACCAGCCCGGAACGGGCGACGCGGGCGGCATGAACGTCTACATCGTGGAGCTGGCGAGGCGCCTGGCCGCGATCAACATCGAGGTCGAGATCTTCACCCGGTCCACCACCGGCGGGCTGCCCCCGGCGGTCGATCTTGCGCCGGGCGTCCTGGTCCGGCACGTCGACGCGGGACCGTACGAAGGGCTCGCCAAGGAGGAGCTGCCCGCCCAGCTCTGCGCCTTCACCCACGGAGTCATGCAGGCGTGGGCCGGCCAGCGCCCCGGCTACTACGACCTGGTCCACTCCCACTACTGGCTCTCCGGCCACGTCGGCTGGCTCGCCGCCCAGCGCTGGGGCGTCCCGCTCGTCCACGCCATGCACACCATGGCCAAGGTCAAGAACGCGGCACTCGCGGAGGGCGACACGCCGGAGCCCGCCGCCCGCGTCATCGGTGAGACCCAGATCGTCGACGCGGCCGACCGGCTGATCGCGAACACGGCCGAGGAGGCGGACGAACTGATCCGCTTCTACGCCGCCGACCCCGGTTCCGTCGCCGTCGTCCACCCCGGGGTCAATCTGGACTGCTTCAGCCCGGCCGACGGGCGCGCCGCGGCCCGGGCCCGCCTCGGACTGCCCCAGGAGGCCCTGATCCCGCTCTTCGCTGGCCGCATCCAGCCGCTGAAGGCCCCGGACGTGCTGCTGCGGGCCGTGGCGGTGCTGCTGGACCGGGACCCCTCGCTGCGCACCCGAATGGTCGTACCGATCGTCGGCGGTCCGAGCGGCAGCGGGCTCGCCAAGCCGGAGGGGTTGCAGAAGCTGGCGGCGCGGCTGGGCATCGCGGACGTCGTGCGGTTCCACCCGCCGGTGCGGCAGCATGAGCTCGCCGACTGGTTCCGGGCCGCGTCCGTGCTGGTCATGCCTTCGCACAGCGAGTCCTTCGGGCTGGTCGCGATCGAGGCGCAGGCGGCGGGCACCCCGGTCGTCGCGGCGGCCGTGGGCGGGCTCCCGGTGGCGGTGCGGGACGGGATCACCGGCTTCCTGATACCGGGGCACGAACCGGGGGCGTACGCGGAGGCGTTGGCCCGGTTCGCGGACGCGCCGGACCTGGTCGCCCGGATGGGCGCGGCGGCGTCGGCCCACGCGCAGGGCTTCGGCTGGGACACCGCGGCGTCGGCGACTGCCGACGTGTACACGGCCGCGATGCACGCGCGCCGCCGTCGCGTACGCTCGCACCATGGCTGACGCACCCGAGGAAGCGACGACGGCTGATGCGGCGACGGCCGACGTGACGGCGCGGGACGGGCGGCCGGAGCAGGACGAGCGGCAGGAGCGGACCGGTCGGCAGGAGCGGGCCACGCAGACCGCGCCGTCGGAACGGACCGCGCAGGCCGCACAACCGGGAGAGGCCACGCAACCGGGAGAGGCCGCACCGGCCACGCAGGTCCCGGAGGCCGCACCGGTCTCGCGGATCATCGAGGCGGCGCTGAAGGACGCCGAGCTCGAATGGGAGAGCCCGGAACCCGGAAGTTACGTCGTCAAGCTGCCCGGCACGCGCAAGCTGTCCACCACCTGTTCGCTGAGGGTCGGCAGGCACTCGCTCTCCCTCAACGCCTTCGTCATCCGGCACCCGGACGAGAATGAGCCGGCGGTCCACCGCTGGCTTCTGGAACGCAACCTCCGCCTCTTCGGCGTGAGCTACGCGGTCGACGGGCTCGGCGACATTTACCTCGTCGGCAAACTGCCGCTCTCCGTGGTCACGCCGCAGGAGCTGGACCGGCTGCTCGGCACGGTCCTGGAGGCGGCCGACGGCTCGTTCAACACCTTGCTGGAACTGGGGTTCGCGAGCGCGATCCGCAAGGAGTACGCATGGCGGGTGGCGCGCGGCGAGTCCACGCGGAATCTGGAAGCGTTCAGGCACCTGACCGGACGTCCGGAACGCTGACACCCGGCGGAGCGCCCGTGCGGCTGACCGCTCGACCGGCCAACTGGCCCGACTGCCCAAGAGCCCAAATGTCCAACCGGCTGACCAACTGACCAACTGACCGGCTGACCGGCTGACCGGCCGAACCGGGCCCGCCGGGCTCAGGCCCCCGACCGCAGCGCCGATTCCACGTCGCCCAGGGCCCGTACGAGTTGTGGACCGACCTCCTGCCACGTCCAGTCCAGTTGCTCCGGGGGAACTCGACGCGGGACGGTCTCCACCAGCATGACCAGGTAGAGGTAGCAGCGGTAGAGCGCGAGCCGCAGTCGTGTGGACGCGTCGAACACCATCGGCTGTCCGCTGCCTTCGGCGTACCCGGTGAGGAGATCCTCGTCGTCCTCCGGGTCCGCGAAGAGGGAGAGGGACACGAAGTCGGCGACCGGGTCGCCCCAGAACATCCGCTCGCCGTCGACGATCCCGCCGAGGGAACGGGCGCCCGGCTCGCCGTCGACGAGGAGGTTGCCTCGCCACAGGTCGAAGTGGACCGGGGCGGGCCGGGTGACGTCGTCGAGGACGGGTGACGCGGCAGCGAGCAGCGCGCGGATGTCCGCCGTCGGGCGCGGCAGCCGGGCCTGGTACGCGTCCGCGTCGGCGAGGACGGCGTCGGCCATCGCGGTGAACGCCTGCCGCCAGGTCGCGGACAGCGGGCCCAGCGCCTGCCCCGGGTAGCCGAATCCGCCGGAGCCCGTGAGGGAGTGCGTACGGCCGACGATCCTGCCCAGCTCGTTCCTGAGCCGACGTTCCTCGGCGCCCGGAACGGAGGCTCCCGGAACGGAGGCTCCCGGAGCGGCGGCGTCCGGAGCGGCGGCGTCCGGAGCGGCGGCGTCCGGAGCTGAGGCCTTCGGAGCTGAGGCCTTCGGAATGGTGGCGCCTGGACCGGAGGCGCTCGACGCCGCGGAGTGCGTGGCGGCAGTGTCATGGGCGGCGATGTCGTCGGCGACGTCACTCCAGGGGCGTCCCGGAAGTGCCGACGCGATCAGGTACGGACCGGTCGGCGACGCCGGGTCGAGTTGGCTGTGGAGCACGCGCGGCACCGGTGCCGTACTGGCCGTGCAGGTGTAGAACTCGACCTCGTTGACCAGCAGATCGCGCTCATGGCTCATCAAGGTCCCGTCACCCGCGGGCGGTGGAACCTTGACCACCCAGTCGTCGCCGTTGGTGAGGGTGACCCGCGTGACGGTGTTGAAGGTGCCTCCGGTGAGACGCGTGAGGGCGGCGATCCGGTCCTCCTTCAGGCCAATCGATCGCAGCACGACGGCGGTCAGGTCTTCGTTCGTCATGGGTGGGTTTGCCCCTCTTGGTCGTGATTTCTGCGCATCGTGGTGACGAACAGCTCATTCACGGCGTGATCACAGCGCCGTCACGATCGCACCGCTTTTCCGGCTTGATTGATCAACAAACAAAATTTGCTTTTAAGGTGAATCAAATCCCCAAGTCCTGCACAGAGATACGGTTCCGGATCATGCAACCCACCGCCATACGCCGTACCGCCCTTGCCGCCACCGCGGTGTGCGTGGCCCTGCTCGCCACCGCGTGCGGTGGGAGCTCGGACTCCGCTTCCGGCTCCGGAGACAAGGGGGCGGACAAGGGCAAGGAGTCCGCCGCCGCGCAGCCTGCCGCCAAGGCGCTGACCGCCGCCGAACTGGAGAAGGCGGCGCTGGCCCAGGGCGATGTCGAGGGCCACAAGATCGCCAAGACCGCGGCCAAGGACACGATCTCCAAGGACGACGTCAAGTCCGCGAACGCCGCCTGCACCCCGCTTGCGAACGCGCTGATGGGCGTGGAGGTCGGCGAGCCCGCGGCGTTCACCAGGCGGACGGTCGTCAGTGAGCCCAAGAAGAAGGAGGGCCTGAAGCCCGAGGAGATGTTCGAGGCGGCGATGGACATCACGACCACGCAGCTCGCGCTCGGTGCGTACGACGGCACGGGCGCGGCCGACTCGGTCGCCGCACTGCGCAAGGCTGCCACCGAGTGCGCGGGCGGGTTCGAGTTCACGGCGGCCGGTACCAAGAACAAGATCACCAAGGTCACCGAGGCGCAGGTCACTGCCGGCGAGGAAGCGGCCGCCTGGACCGTGGAGATGGCTGCTGACGGGGAGAAGATGCAGCTCAAGCTGGTGGGCATGCGTCAGGGCGCCTCGTTCGCCTCGTTCTCCTCGATGAACCTGGCCGCAATGGGCAGCGGTGGCGACTTCGAGCTGCCGACCGCAGTGGTCGAGGCACAGGCCAAGAAGCTGGCCTAAGGGCTTTCCCGTAATCCGCGGCGGACGCCGCGGGCCCCGCCCTTCGGGCGGACGACGCTCCTCTCGAAACACGCCCTAGCCGTTCGGCCCATGGCCGTTCGGCCCGTGGCCGTTCGGGTGGTGGCCGCCCGGGTGGTGGCCGCCCGAGAAGTGGTCGCTCCTTCCGTAGCTGCCCGGAGCCGACTGGGCGAGGAGGCGGAAGGAGCGGCCGGAGCCGGGGCCGGTCCGGTCGTTCACGGCAGCGGGACGAGCCTCACCACCGTGACGATCAGGACCGACCCGGACACGTAATAGAGCACGATGGCCCCGGCGACTGTCGCCTCGCGGCGATCGCGCTCGCTCTTGACGGCGGTGGACCCGTGCCCGTACGGGTCCCGGCCCAGGGTGCGGGCCATCTCGTCCCGGAAGACCTCGCCGTCGCGCATCTTGGCCAGGGTGTCGTCGGCGGGCGGGGCGTAGGAGATGCGGAAACTCAAGCGACGGTCCGCCTCTCGGCCTCGTCCTGCGCCAGTCGGTCCAGGATCTTCTCGGCCTCTGGATCGGGTACGGCCTCCAGCATCCAGTGGCGCATGACCGCCTGGATCTCGCCCACTCCGGCGTCGTTGATGGCGCGGTCGAACTCCTCGCGTCTGTCCTCGGGCAACGCGGCACGGATGGCCGGAATGCTGTTGGGCACGTCGACTTCGGCGCCGCCGACGAAGGTCTTCAGGGGCTCGCCCATGGTTGCTCTCCCCGCTCTCCTTGCTCTCCGCGCACGGCCCGCCCGGGGCCCGTACCCGCACCCGCGCGGCTGCGACCCCGCACGGGTGGACTCCCGCCCGCGTACGGACCGTTGCTCGGCCTCACGGTAGCGCCAGGCGCCGGGGCGGGCCCGGGGACCCGCACGGTACGTTCGTCCCGTGACAGGAACATCATGGGACATATTGCTGGTTGGTGGGGCGTCAGGCATCGGCAAGAGCCGACTGGCCGCGCGGCTCGCGGCCGAACGCGCGGCGTTCGTGGTCGAGTTCGACGACGTGGTCAGCGCGGTCGAGGCGATGACGACGGCCGAACACCACCCCGCCGTCCATCACTTCGACGACAGCCCCGACACCTCCCGGCTCGCTGTCGACGAGGTGCTCGGCCTCCAGATCGCCACTGCCCGTGCCCTGGAACCCGCGGTGCTGGGCGTGGTCGACAACCGCCTGACCGTCGACGCCCCCGCAGTGATCGAGGGCGACTACCTCACCCCGGCCGTGGCCGCGACGGCGATCAACCGCGGCGCCGGCTCCGGTCGCCGCGTACGGGCGGTGTTTCTGCACGAGGAGGACCCGGACCGGATCACCGCCAACTACGCCTCCCGGGAGCCGGGCAACGGCGAGCAGCGGCACCGGGCGCAGGTCAGCGCCGCGTACTCGCGCTGGCTCGCCGCCCAGGCGACCCGCCACGGACTGCCGGTCGTCCCGTGCCGCCCCTGGAACACCCTCGCGGCGCGCGTGGGACAGGCGTTGGGATAGGAACGAAGACCCCCGCGGCCGGGGGCGCGACCACGCGGCCACCGGCCGGACCGACCACCGACGTGCTCCGCGTCCTCGCCCCGGTCCCGCATCCCCGCCCCGGTCCCGTAGCCGCCCCCGGTCCCGGAACCGCCCCCAGTCTCCGCCCGTTCGCCCACCCGGCGTTGTCACACCCCCGCCGTACGCTCGGGCCATGAGCGTTTCCGTTTACTACAGCGCCCGTCGGCAAGAGCCGTTGACCGGCCCCGAGACCGCCGCCGTCGGGCGTGTCGTCGCCGCCCGCACGGCGTCGTTCCCGTACGACGACGAGGAAGACCTCTACCTCTACGACCTGGGCGGCGACGAGGACGACGAGATCCTCGCGGGATCCACCAAACTGCCCATCGAACCGGACAGATGGCTGCCGGTGCTCACCCACGTGCTCGACTCCGTCACCGAGCTGCGCCGCGCTGTGGGCGGGGCGGAGTGGCACGTGCACATGGACGACGTCGACGTCCCGTGGGACGAGAACGAGGGGTACGCCCTGCCGGGCATGCGCGACACGGAGCTCGCCGCCGAGCTCCGCGGCCCGCACTGACCCCCGGGCAGGGGCGCGGAGGGCGGACGGAGGGCGGACAGGGGGACCGGAGGAGACGGCCGCGCACAACGACGAGCCCCCGCCCGCGGCGAACCGCGGACGGGGGCTGTCATTTGGGATTGGTTCAGGCGCTGACCTGGGTGAATGGTCGAGATGGGGCCTCGTCGGGCCAGGCTGCTTTCCCCGTGCTTCCCCGCTGGATCTGGTGCGCTTGTGGTGCGGGGTCCTCACATGCCGTATGCCCTCCAGAGCCTGTTCGGCCGTAAGGTGCACCGCGCAGGGCCATAAGATGCAATTCGGGATGAAGCATGTGATGTCGTGCGGTACATCGGGCACCCTCGGCTTGCCCTCCCGCCCGCGGCGCCGCATCGCCCCATCCTGTTGGCCGGACGTTCGCGGCGGGCGACTTCAAAAGGAGTGACATGCTCACGCGTAAGTCCCTCGTTCGGACTGCCAAGGTGCTCTGTATGGGCACCGTCGCCACGCTAGCCCCCATCGCGCTGGCCACCCCTGCTTCGGCCGCGATTCTGCCCGTGGCGTGCAGCGAGGCTGCCTTGCAGAGCGCCATCAACGCCGCCAACAGCACCCCTGGAAGCGACACGCTCAACCTGGCGCCCCGCTGCACTTACCGACTGACCACCGAGCTGCCCGCCATCACCTCGCCGATCGTCATCAACGGCAACAGCGACACGATCACCCGTGTGTCGGGATCGTTCCGTATCTTCACCGTCAACGGTGGCAACCTGACCCTGGTAGGAGCCGCCCTCACCAACGGCGACGCCACGGGCAGTTCGATCCAGAACGGCGCCGGCGGCGCCATCGTCGTCACCGGCAATGGCTCCCTGAGTCTTATCGGCGACCTGATCGCGAGGAATCACGCCGACTTCGGCGGCGGCATCAGCGTTTTCGATGGCTCCCAGGCGCAGGTGAACGGGAGTGCCTTCACGGGCAACACTGCCGCAGTGAACGGCGGCGCCATCGCCAGCGACGGCAGCACGGCCGTCAACTTCAGCAACCTCAGTGGGAACACGGCCGGCAACGTGGGCGGTGCCATCGCCAACACCGGAACGCTGACGGTCGAAGGCAGCACCCTCATCAACAACACCGCGCCGAACGGCGGCGGCGGTCTCGCCAACGGCGTAACCGCCCAGCCAGGCGGAACCTCCACCGTGACCGCCAGCGTCATCAGCGGCAACTCAGCCAGCGGCGTGAACCCCGGCGGCATCTACAACAATCAGGGCACCGTGACCCTGCGTATCACCGTGGTCATCCGTAACACCCCGAACAACTGCCTCAACAGCCCGACCCCGGTCCCCGGCTGCCGCAACTGACCTCCGGCACCCGTCGCCGACTGCCGTCGCGCGGTCCGGTGTGCACCGGACACAGATCTTGAGCACCGTCGTGACAGCGATGCCACCATGGGCTCAAATGCCGCACCCACCATGCAGGTTGAAGGCCCCTGGCCAGCAACATCGGTCGGGGGCCTTCGCCGTGCACGTTGCCTGTTGATGACCGCGATTCTCGTGAATCCTCGGTCTGTCAGGCACGGATGGGGCACGGCCGCACACGGGCTTTGAGGTTGGTCCTCATCCTTATCAGGTCGATCGAGGGCACCTCTCGACCTGAATGAACTGCCGCCGGATCCTGGCTCGCCTGCCGCTGAGGTGCGGCGTTGATCGGAGCCGTTCATGCTTGTTGGTGTCAGCAGTTGATGTCAGGAATCGCGGCCCCCTCTTGACGAACCCTCGATGAGAAAGGGGTGGGCGGGCCAGACTGTGATGGATAGGCTCTGTCTGGCCATGCGTCGTCGAAGGTGGTCGGGATGAGAGCCCACGACGCTCGCCACGTCCCGGCCGGCACTTGCGAACGGCGCCCCGTCCATCCCGGAGTCTGAGCGCCCGCGCCGGAGGCATGTCTTGAAGCCGCGGGCTTGGTTCTCGTCTCATGCCCCTCCGGGCCTATCTCTCGTGGGCGCGCGTCGGCGGCGGCAGCGCCGAGCGGGCCGCAGGCAGGAGCGCGGGCGCAGCCAGAGCCGGGAAGCGCGCCCGGCGGAGCGGAGCGCAGAAGGGCACGACGTGTTGCAATCCGGCCCTGGGACAGCCAAGCCCATGCCACGTCGGATGCATCGGAGTCCAGCGCCGGTGAGATCGTGAGGAGCGTGACCGCGACCCACCTGTCCGCCTGGGATGCCGAGTAGGCGTCGAAGGATGCCCGGAGCGCCCGGCACAGCATCAAGGCCCCTACCAGGGACGAAAGTCCAGATAGGGGCCTTGATCAATGGGGCTTACTTCTTCTTGCCCTGGGTCTGGTGGGCCTGTCTTTTTGACCAGGTCCGCGGGACACAAACTCCCGCTGACCTGCGACCGGGCGGTCATAGATGGTCGTTGTTGACCGTTGCTTGTCGCCCTCGGAGGGCCCAGAGGGGGCCCAGCGTGTCGCCCCAGACTCTCAGTCATGAAGAAGAGCAGCATCCCCCCGGCTTGCGAGCACAGCCTTCCCTTCGCCCGCCGGGAAACGCAAGAGGCCCCGGATATCTCCGAGGCCTCCCGTCTGCGCGTGTTCGGCGGGATACGCACTGGTCATGTCACCATTGACAGAAGGCGACGGCGGCATCGTCGCCGGATTTGTATCGTGGCCACCGACGGCCGGTTGGGTCCGTCGCCTCAACCTTGCGCACAGTGTTGATCAGCTCTCGCGGTCCGCCTGCACGAAGCGTCGCGAATACGTCAGACCAAGTCGCCATCTCGTACTCAGTCACGAGCCGTGATACCCCG
Organism: Streptomyces sp. NPDC002476; assembly: GCF_042889785.1. Lineage (NCBI taxonomy): Bacteria > Bacillati > Actinomycetota > Actinomycetes > Kitasatosporales > Streptomycetaceae > Streptomyces > Streptomyces sp. NPDC002476. The sequence goes on from NZ_JBIARH010000009.1 coordinate 93,090, forward strand.
TCGGACATGACGGCAGCAGAGTTTGCCTCATCGAGTGGCGTGGTGCCGGTCAGGGCATGCTCAGCAGCCTCTGGAGTGGTGGAGGCGACCCAGTAGCCGTCTAGCGTGTTGCGCATTTGCCGCTGCGCGAGCACGAAGCGTTGCAGGGCCTCTCTGTGCCCCGGCGTATGTGTCTCATGTCGTTCGACCTCAGCCCGCATCTCAGGAAGGATGTCGTCGACGCGGAGATCCGTGATCACCGAGTAGCCGTCAGGGCCTTCAAAGACGATGGGCGAGTCTGCGAGAACTAGATGGTCAAGTACGCCGTACCGATGCCGCAGGATTGCAACCGTGGCCGACGGCGTTCCCGGGTTACTCAGGTCGCACTCGGGGTGCATGTCGGCAACCCGTCCAAGTGCCTCCGCCAGTGCACTTGAGAGTGGCCGGTCCAGCTCTGCCAGAGCCGCCACCAACTGGCCGCCGAGTTGAGCGACGTACCACGGGACGCCATGACGGCATCCCGTGGTCAAGCCCGCTGTACTCAGTCCGTCCAGCACGATGGCGAGCGTGGGCGTGCTGGCCACCCAATCCTCGTTCGGGTTCGCTCCCCCGGGGAGTGTGTCAATGGAGACTCGCATGATCACGCCTCATGTCGGTACAGCGGAGTGACACGTCGACTCTCCAGCACGTCGAGTGTCTTGGGGTCGTAACGGCATGAGATGAGCGTCGAGAACCGTCGTGTACGGACCTCTCGGTACAGCTCAGCCAAGTTGTTCTCCAGGAAGTGAACGACTCCGTTCGCACCAATGGAGTGGACTCCCGCGATGTACAGGAACGTCCCGCGACCGTCCAAGCGAGGGAGCCGCCCAAGGTACCCAAAGTCGCCGGCCGAACCGTCCTCGTCGATCGGGGACCGATATTCCTGCCCGGTCTTCCTGTCCAAGAGGTGCCAGGCCCGATCTTTCTCAAAGCCGAGGTTGTCGTCTCCTTCGAGTACCTGCGCCACGATGGGGGACAGGCGCGGGCCGCAGACGACGACGTGATTGTCACGGTTCAGGTTGATGATCCCTGTCGGCGGAACCACCTCGTACTTGGCGTCAAGCTTCATACCACCGAGCAATGTGCGCAGGTGCTCGAAGTTGCTGATGTCCTCCTTGGTAACAACCTCGCTGGACTGCTCGGGGGCCTTGCCAGCCTCGTGCTTGCCACCGAGTGACACGGTCACTGTGTCCGTGCCGAAGAAGGCCCGCTCCGGGGGTGGGCCAGCGGACGCGAGTTGTCCAACCCGGCCCCGGCTCACCCCGAGCCGCTTGGCAATCTCCGCTTGAGTCATGCCGGACGCTTGCGCTTCTTCGATGGCCTCACGCCGCATGCGGGAGAGCTCCAGTACCCATCCCTGATACGTCGCCATCAGGTCGATTGCGGCTTTGGCTCGTTCGACCGGCTCAGCGATCCCAGAGACCTGCTCCATGTCTGTGTGCACGACTCTCCATTCCTTGCCTAGGGGGGCTACCAAACTGTACCGGGAGAGGGGGTTGCATGCAGCTTCGGGTTTGCCTATGGTCTCTATCAGGCAAGGCGGCGAGCCCCCCTAAGCAAGCGGGGGCAAGGCCCCCGCGCCTCGTTTGACCTGCAAGAACGCATGACCCAGGAGCCCCGCGTTGGTCGGGGGGAGGGACCCGGACCCCTTGTCAGTCCGGAGGGCTTGAGGCCGAAAGGCCACGTCTCCATACGCCTTCGCCGGGAGCTCGTGTTCCCGAAGGAGACATCCGCACCACCTGCACATGTTCGAACTGCCTCGGAGGTTGATGTGTACCGACGAAGAATCTGGGCGCTGCCCGTGCTTTGGACCGGCACGGGCGGTGATGCCCTTTGCGTCTGCCTGATCTGCGGAGTGCACCGGCTATCCCGGTGATTCGCGGACTCAGGGTCACCCTCGCAGCCGATGGCTGCGCCGGTTGCCTCCCCCAGCCGTCCGCCCTGTTTTACGCGGGGCGTACGGCCGGGCGGCGGGGAGCCGGTCCCCGGTCGACTCCTGCTGTGGAAGCAAGTGCAAGGCACGGCGGGTCCGGTGTTGCAGCTCCGGACCCGCACCCCACACACATTCCAAAACGGCCGCAGCCCCGGTGGTTGGACACCGGGGCTGCTGTTCGGGCCGTTCCTCTCTGGAAGGAACACACCCAATGAAGCACATCGTTGCACTTCAGGCCGCTGTTACGGTCCCGCCGCCCGGCGGTGAGCCGTCGGCTGCGGACCTGGCCGCGATCGAGCGGGAGATGCCGCTCATCGCGGCTGAGGTCGAGTTGCTGGACGTGCAGATCGCATTGCTGGACCGGGCCCCGTCCGAGCTGGACGAGCGCCGCATCCGCCGCGCCCGCAACCGGGTCATGGCGGCCCGTCGGGACCTGACCAACCGCACCGAGCCGCTGCTGGGCGGTGCCGCATGAACCTGATCGCTTTCTGGTTCCTGGCCCTGGTCTGCATCGCCGTAGAGGTCTTGGGCCTGGTCATCGGCCGTCAGGACGTGCACTACGCCGGGGCCCTCGCCGCGGCCGGTGTCGTCGCCGTGCACATCCTCCTTACCCGTGCGGAGGGGCGCCATGAGTGACCGGCCTGTTCTGGATGAGGCGGTCAAGGATCTTCTGACCGCTGCCGCCGCCGCCCTCGATCTGCCTCTCCCGGCACTCAGCAGGGAGTCCGAGGTTGCCCACTACCACCTGCTTGAGCTTCGGGCCATGGGCGTCCGCGCCGCGCTGAGCGCGCTGGCCGACTTCTGGCACCCGGGGTCGGTCGCGGAGACTGCGGCGGACCTCCGCCGCCAGACTGACAGGCAGCCGGTCGACTACGCCCCGTTCGTGTTCCGCGGGAAGGGGGCGGAGTGAAGGCCAAGACTGTTCTGCCCGCCGTCGCGATGACGGCGGTGTCCATGGCCCTGACCCTGGCGGTGGTCATGCTGTGGCTGGGTCCGGTGATGCCGTGGCCCGTCGCCCTGGTCGTCGGTCTCGGGATCGATGGAGGGTGGCTGGCCACCCTCGCCTACGACCGCCGCCTGGCCTCGCAGGGCGACCACAACCCTGCGGTGACCGCGATCGGGTGGGCTTTTGGTCTGGTCGCGACCGGCGTCCTGGTCGCACACGCGCTGACGGCCGAGGAGTCCACCGGCGCGTGGCTGGCAGTGGCCTGGCTGCCTCTCGCGGCCAAGGCGTTGTGGGTGGTCCACTCCCTGTGGGAGCGCACCGCGCTCACCCCGACCGCGCTGGACACGATCCAGGGGATCCAGCAGACGGCCCGCGACGAAGCGGCCGTGGCCCGTGCCCGGCTGCGGGCGCAGGCGGCGACCGAGGAGACGCGGCTGACGGCTGTGACGCAGGCAGGGGCACGCGTCGCACGCGTCCAGGCCCAGACCGCTCGGACCCTGTCTGAGGCGTGGTCGACGCTGGAAGAGGCGAGGACCGGTGAGGGCACCAACAGGGCCCTGACCAGCGTGACTACCCCCGTCACGCCCGACGTCACACCGGGCGTCACGCCCCGATGGGAACTTCCCGTGTGGGGCCCCTCCGAGCCGGTTCCCGACCGCGCTCTGGAGTCGGGTCCCGCGCTCACCGATGACGCCCTGGACGCCCTGGTCGACGAGATCCGTCACAGCGACGACCCGGCCCTGTCCTACCGCGACACGGCCACCCGCTTCCGCGCCGCCGGTCACTCCGCATCCGAGACCCGCTTGCGGGCCGCCTGGAAACGCGTGGAGGCCGCGTAATGGGCGCGCTTCCCGTCTACCGGTGGCGCCTCGCTCCCGAGGGCTATGCCACCCGTCGACAGCTCCGGGCCCTGGGGCTGCGGCCCGGCGGTCAGGACGTTGCAGCCCAGCTCGAACGCCCGAGGCGGCGCCGCGGGCCGCTGGTCGCGTACCTGTACCGGATCGACCGGGCCAAGCCCGTACGCCCCATGACCCCCGCCCGCGCGGCGGCATTGGCCAAGGCCATGACCGCACGCCGCACCTGCCCCACCTGCCGTCGCGATGCCGGGTACTGCATCCCGCGCTCGCTCGGCATGTGCGTTCCCTGCTTTGACTCCCCGGCCCGAAAGGACCTGTGTTCATGAAGTACTCCACCTCCACCCCCGTGGGCGGGACCACCGAGGTCCGCACCCGCGTGTTCGGCAAGTCGACCGTCCTGTGCACCTGCGGGTTCCAACGGACGGTCTCCACCCGCGACGCCGACCGGATCGCCAACAGCCACGCTGGATCGTGCCGCCGCGGCACCCCGCCCGCCAAGTGGCGCAGCAGCAGCGGCTCCATCGGTCGCTGACCCCCACCGCCCCGGCAGCCACGCCGTGAGGGCGCCCGATCGAATCGGGCCCGGGGCACTCCCCGCACCACCTCGCCGACGCCGCTTCCCGCCGTCGGCATCTCACTCCTGCCCACGTCCGAGGAGACCTGTGTCCCGCGACCGTGACAACGAGTTCATCGCCTACATGCAGGCGTTCGAGGCGTCTACGACGCACCTCGGCGCCTGCACCGCCTGCCAGGACGACCAGCCCTGCACTGATGGGGCCCCGACCCATGCCGAGTTCATCGCCCGTCAGGACGCCTGGACCAACCGGGTCCGGGCCGAAAGGAAGCAGCCGTGAACAACCTCCCCATCCCCGAGCCGGTCCGGGTGGTGCAGCTCCCGGACGGCACCTACACCTACGCCGACCACCTGCCTGCCCCGCAGGTGCCGCCGCAGCAGATCGTGCAGCACATCCACCACGCCCCGCCCGACCGGACCGTTCAGCGGGTCGCGCTCGGGTCCGGTGTCGGCGCCGGTGCTGTTGCGGCCGGTGTCTACTTCGGCCCGCTCCTCGTCGGCGCCCTGACCGCCATCGCCGCCAACTTGGCCCTGCTCGCGTTCCTCGCCGTGGCCCTGGCCTGGGGCGTCGTGACCGTCGTGAAGTCGGTCGGCGGCACCCAGGAAGCCGCCAAGTCCCTCACCAAGACCGGCCGCCGCTGACCCGAAGGAGCCCGTCATGTTCAAGGCAGGCGACAAGGTGCGGATCGTCTCGTGTGAGGACGACCCGCGCGCGGCCGGCAGGACCGGCCGCATCGTCGACGAAGTACCGCCCGGCCCGCTGACCGAGGGCCGGTGGACGGTGGACAGGATCAGCTGGCTGATCGGTCCCGTGCTGTGCCACACCTCTGAGCTGCGGCTTGCCTGACGGTTCCCTGTCCGCCCCGGTCACCCCCGGGGCGGGCGGGGAGCTGGACAGTCCGGCTCCGCCCGAGGAGGACATCGTGGAGAGCTACACCCGAGCCGAGAAGCGCGAGCGTGCCCGCCTGTTCCGCCGGGGCTTCAGGCAGGCCCTCGCGGACTGCGTCGACCCGAAGGTCGAAGCCGCGATCGAGCGCATCGACCAGCGGGCCGCCGAGCGTGGCGCCCAGGAGTTCGCCGCGCTGCTGAAGGTCCAGGCCGACGCCCGTCAGGCCGTCGCTACTGCCAAGGCCACCGAGCGGACCGCCGCCCGTGAGGACCGGGCCGCCGCCCGGCAGGCCCGCAAGACCGCCGAGGACCACTTGCGCCGTGCCGAGCGGGCCGTGGCCCGTGCGGAGAGCTGAAGAAACCACCCCTGCCGGAGAGGGGGCGCCGGTAGCAGCACGTACCGGGCGCCCCCTTTTCGGTGGTCCCACTGGATTCAGGCAGGAGCACCAGTCATGACCGAACTCGCTGTTGAGGGGGCCGACATGGGCACCCTGCACCATCTCGACGACCACCGCCCCGCGCCCGTGGACGCGGGCCCGGTCGATCTGACCAAGACTGCCCCCGCTCCCGACGAAGCCCCCATGGTCAAGGCCCCGGCCCCGGTGTCGAGGTGGGTGCGGTCCGGCCGTGCGGTCCGGCGGGCCGCCACCCACGAGCGGACCCGTACCGTCGGGCGCCTGACCGTGCGGCACGGCATGTACGTCGTGGGCGGGGGCCGGATCGTGGCCCGCCGCACCTGGGAGGGCCGTACCGCCGCCCGCTACGAACGCATGCTGCGGGCCGCCGAAGCCGCGGGGAACCTGGACCTTGCCACCGAGTGGGAGGAGCGCGGGGCCCGCTTCCGCGCCGCACGCCACCAACGGCGCATGGACCTGCTGATCGCCCCGGTCAAGGCCGCCAAGGGCGCGGCGGCCGGGGCCGGGGTGACTGCCGGTGGACTGCTCCTGCTCGGGATCCTCCTCGCCGTCGCGAACAAGGACTTCGCCGATGTCGCCACACCCACGTTGGCGGTGATCGAGCTGGTCCGGTGGATCGTCCTGATCATCTCCGTGGTCTGGGGCCCGCTGGTCACCCTGGGCCCGTGGGCGGCCCTGCTGGGCCTGTGGGCGGTCGGTCGTCACCAGCAGTCCGCACCGCAATGGGCCCTGCCCGCCAAGGCCCGGACCGGGGAGGGCGCCGCGATCACTCCGTCGATCGTGGTCACCGCCATGCGGGACCTGGGAGTGTCCACCCTGAAGAAGGCCATCAAGGAGATGGGCGACGTCGGGGCGCAGATGCTCAGCCCGATCACCATCGCCGGGTGTGGTGTCGAGGTCGACGTGCATCTGCCGTCCGGTGTCAGCACCGAGGAGATCCAGGCCCGGCGCAGGAAGCTCGCGGAAAACTTGAACCGCCACGAGCACGAAGTGTTCATCACCATCCCGCCGTCCCCGCGCACGGTTCGTCTGTGGATCGCGGACAGCGGCGCGCTGGACGAGCCGATCGGCCCTTCCCCGCTGGTCACCGACCCCGACGTGAGTGCCAACTACAAGACCGGGCGGGCCCCGTGGGGGCAGGACCTGCGCGGTGACGCCGCCCTGATCAGCCTGTTCCAGCGGATGCTTCTGATCACCGGCCTGTCGAACCAGGGCAAGACCGCGTCTTTGCGGGCGCTGGCCCTGTGGCTGGCGTTCGACCCGAAGGTCGAGTTCCGTATCGGTGACCTCAAGGGCGTCGGTGACTGGGCCATGTTCGACGGTCTGGCCACGGTCCTGATCCAGGGGCCGACCGACGACCATGTCCTGGAAGTGACCGAGATGGTTGAGGACGCCGTCCGGGAGATGAACCGGCGGCTCCAGGCCCCCGGCGAGGACTTCGATCCGCTGGTCGTCATCGTCGACGAAGCGCAGGTCGCCTACGGGTCCGGGGCCGTCGACAAGAACAAGATCCCTCTCGGGGGAGCCAAGGCGACGTCCCGGTACTTCCGTGCCATCAAGGCCATCCACGACCAGGGCCGTGCGGTCAACGTCACCACTTGGGAGGGCACGCAGGACCCGACGAACGAGAACCTTCCCAAGCGGTCCCGCGAGGGCAACCACATCCGCTCCTCGCTGGTTCTCGGGACGGAGTCGCAGGCTCGCATGGCGATCGGGGACGCGGCCATCGACGGCGGTGCGGCACCGCACAAGCTGCGGCAGGGACTCGACAAGGGCACCGTCGTCGTCGCCGGGGACGGCATCAAGCTTGCCGCCGGGCAGACGTCCGTGACCGTGCGCACGCACTACATCGACACCGATCAGGCCGCCGAGATCGCCGACCGGGCCAAAGCCGCACGCAACGGTGTGACCACCCTCCACGTCGTCGAACGGGACGAGGAGCGTGACCCGCTCGCCGACATCGCGACCGTGCTGGGCAGCGACGCCCGCGTCCGCACCCAGGAAGTCATCACGCGGCTGGTCGCGCTGAACAAGGACGCCTACGGCAAGTGGTCGTTCATCGACCTCAAGCGCGTCCTGGACGACGCCGGAGCCGAGCCGTACAAGTCCGACGGCCGCATGGTCGTCGCCCGCGACCGCGTCGCCGCTGCCCTCGCCACCCGCGACGGCGATGGTTCCGCTTCCGCCTCGGACTAGAGGGAGGCAACCCCACACGGGTCAGGGAGACAGGGAGAACTCCCTAACCGCCTCCCTGACCCACCTCCCTGGCCCTGACCTGCACAAATACCCGTTCAGGGAGGCAGGGAGGCGCACACGCCGCTACCCCTGAAACCCCCTCCACACGCACCCCGGGAGGGGGTGCCTCAGCCTCCCTGACCGACCCACGGCAGGGATTCCGCATCACGCCGGACGAGTCGAGAGCGGCCCCCGTCTCACGCCAATGAATTGGGGCCGCTCTCGTCTGCCAGCACCTTCTACAGAACTGGAGACCCCAGCATGACTCAACCCATGCCGATCCGGCGAGACCATCGCCGGTCCGCTCTCGACCTGGCGGCGTCGGGCGTGCCCGTGCTGCCCCTCCGGGCGGGCAAGCGCCCGCTCGGTAACTGCCCCGACTGCACCGGCAACGCGTGCGGCGGGCGCCCGAACATGAAGGTTGCGGGCCCCTGCCAGTGCCCGCGGCCGTGTCACGGCTGGGCCGCCGCCACCACCGACCCCGCCGTCCTCCGGTCCGCTGCGTGGGCTGTGGCGTGGCGGGAGGCGCACGCGGTCGCCTACCACCCCGGCGGCGCCCGGCTCACCGTCGTCGACCTCGACAACGCCGACGCCATCACCTGGGCCCGCCAGACGCTGCCCGCCACCCGGACCGTGCCCACCACTCGTGGTGAGCACTGGATCTACCTGGGGGCGATGCAGTCCGCGAACGCGGTGAGGCCCGGCGTCGACATCAAGTCGTGCATGCAGTACGCCCGGTGGCTCGGCCCCGGCACCGGCACCATGACCCAGCTGCCGGACGTCGTGCGCGCGCTGGTCGTCAAAGAGCCGTCTCCGGTCCGGCCCGCGCCCGTCACCGTGTCCGTGCCGACCGGGGGCGGGGAGTGCCGCCACCGCACACCCACCTACCTGGACCGGGGCATCGCCATGGCCGAGCAGCGCATCACCGAGGCCCGCAGCGCGGTGCACAGCACCGTGTACCGGACGTTCCTCGCCGTACTGTCCGCCCACGGCCGGTGCGGCTGCCTCACCGAGGCGCACATGGACCGCCTGTTCACCGCCGCACAGGCCAAGGGCGAGGGCCCCCGGCACTGCGCGGTTGCCTGGTCCAACGCCCGCACCGCGCTGGGGATGTGAGCCATGTCCGAGGACGAGAAGACCCCGGCACGCGAAGTCATCACCGACTACGCGCAGGCCCATTTTAGGTACTTCCGCACCATCGACGGGGCCGTCTACGCCCAGCGCAACGGCCACCCCGTCGCCCGCCCCATCCGCTCCCAGGGCACGACCGGTAGCCACCGCCAGGAACTCATGGTCGGCCTGTTCAAGGACGGGCTTGGCGTCTTCAACGGAACCGCCTTGAAGGAGGCACTCGACTTGATCGAAGCACTCGCGCTCACCGAGGACGTCCAGCCCGTCCACATTCGCGTCGCCCCCGGGTTCGACGGCGCGACCTGGCTTGACCTGGGCCGCGACGACGGCAAGTCCGTCCGCATCCACCCCACCGGCTGGGACATCCTCACCCCCGACCCCCGCGAGGTCTGCTGGCGCCGCACCCAGCTCACCGGCGAACTCCCCCTTCCGGCCAAGGACACCGACGGCAAGGGCATCGATCTGCTGATGCGGCTGTGCAACTTTACCGATGCCCGCGCCGAGAGTCTCGCCCTGGCCTGGCTGATCGGCTGCCTCGGCCCCGACGTGCCGGTCCCCGCTCCCTTCCTCACCGGCCCGCAGGGCGCGGGCAAGTCCACCGCTGGCAAGATGCTCGTCCGGATCATCGAGGGCATGAGCGGCGACCTCCGTCGGGCCCCGAAGGACGAGGAGAACCTGATCACGGCTGTGGCCGCCGGATGGGTCACCGGCCTGGATAACCTCTCCCACCTCGGCCCGGACCTGTCCGACCTCATGTGCTGCATCGTCACCGGCGCCGAGAACATCAAGCGCGCCCTGTTCACCGATGGCGACGTCGTCCGCGCCCGCTACCGTCGGCCGATGCTGCTGACCGGCATTGACGTCGGCGTCATCCGCCCCGACCTCGCCGAACGCCTCCTCCCCCTCCGCTTGGAACGCCCCCGGGTGCGGCGGACCGAGGCGGAGTTGTGGGCCGACTTCGCCAGGGACCTGCCCGTGATCCTCGGGTCCGTGCTCGACCTGGCCGTCAAGGTCCGCGCGACCGAGGCCGACATCCCCACCGACCTGCGCATGGCCGACTTCGCCCACCTGTGCGCGCAGCTCGACGCCGCCGCCAGCATGGGCGCGCTGGACGCCTACCGCGCCAGCCTGGACGACCTCAACGACGACGTCATCGAAGGCGACCTCCTCGCCCAGACCGTCCTCAAGCACGCCGCCGACATCGACCCGGGCGTGGAGGTCCGGATGACCTCCGCCGAGTGGCTGCACGGCCTCACTCAGCTCTACACCGGTGAGGACTTCCGTCCCCTGCCCAAGGGGTGGCCCACCACCGGCAAGGTCCTCTCCGACCGCCTCAAGCGCCTCCAGCCCGTCCTGGCCGCCCGAGGCGTCCTTGTCGACTGGGGCCGCACCAAGCTCGCCCGCTACATCGAAATGACCCGGCCCAAGCCCCCGCAGGACGAACAGGGCCAGGTGTTCTAGCCCCCGCGCCACGCGGCCCGCCGCACAAGCAAGAGGAGCACCCCGCCCCGGCGCGGCGGTGCTCCTCTTGTTCTTCGGCGGCTTGCCGCCGCCCAAGGAGGGTGCCGCTCCGCGGCTCCCCATTCACGCCTGAAGGCGCACACAGAACAGACACAGGCCCCTTCTTTTCCTAAGTAGGAAGACGCTGCGTCACCTGCGTCACCACGGGCCTGAAAACGGCTTCTGAGCTGCATTAAGAAGGGTGACGCAGAGCCCGAATTCCTGCGTCACCTTGCGTCACCTGCGTCACCCCGTGACGGACGGCTCCGTCACCGGTGACACAGGCCCCGGCCCGCTGCGTCACCTAAACCCGCAGGTCAGCGGCGCAAATGACGCTGATGACGCGATGACGCAGAAATCCGCACCTCGGACACACACGGGCCCGAAGCAAGGCCGCACAACCGACATTGAGGGAGGGCCAGTGCCCTCCTACTACCAGGGAGGTGCAGTGGCCACAGCCACTACCCCAGGCCCCCGAGCACCGCTCCGCAGTGGTCTGCCCGACCGGTACCTCACTCCCGACGACATCGCCGAGATCTTCGGCGTACCCCTCGAAACCGTCTACCAGTGGCGCAGAAAGCGCACGGGTCCTCCCGGCTTCCGCATCGGCAAGCACGTGCGCTACGACCCCGCCGAAGTAGGGGCCTACGTCACTCGACTCAAGAACGTCGACCACGTCGCGGCCTGACGCAGCCTCACGCACCGCCAGGGGTGGCCGTTGAACGGCCACCCCTGATCCATTCTGAGAAAGGACTCCGCCTCCGATGGCAGGGAGCATCCAAGACCGTTGGTTCAAGACCACCACCGACGCCGGGGGTAAGGCACTTCGCGTCAAGACCGACCGCTACGGCAAAGGCATGCGCTACCGGGCCCGCTACTTCACGCCCGACGGGCAGCGAAAGACCAAGTCTTTCCCTGACGGACAGAAGCGCCTCGCTGAGCAGTGGCTGAGCAGCATCACGGCGGATGTCGCCCGTGGCGACTTCATCGACCCCAACGCGTCCCGTGTGACGTTCCAGGAGTTCGCTGAGAAGTGGCTCGCGAGCCAGAGCGGCGACCCGAACACCCGGGCGTCAATGGTGTCTCAGCTGAGGTTGCACGCCTTCCCGCGCATCGGCCCGCGTCAGCTTGGGTCGTTCCAGCCTGGTCATATCCGTGAGTTTGTGGCACAGCTTGAAGCGTCCGGCATGTCCGGCTCGTACGCCCGCGTCATCTTCTCCAACGTTCGAGCTGTGCTTTCCGCCGCCGTGGAGGACGGGTGCCTCCGCCGGAACCCCTGCAACTCGCGCACGGTGGCCCTGCCTGCTATGGGCGCCCGACGGGTCGTCCCCTGGGAGCCTGAACGCGTCTTCGACGTACGCGCCGCCATGGTCGAGCGCTTTCGGCCCATGGTCGACGTAGGCGCCGGATGCGGCCTGCGGCAAGGAGAGATCCTCGGCCTCTCCATCGATGACATCGACTTCGACAGCGGCACCCTGCACGTGGTGCAGCAACTGAAGCTGAGCCTAAGCAAGGCCGTGTTCGCGCCCCCGAAGGGAGGCAAGCTTCGTGACGTGCCCCTGCCCGACCCTGTGGCGGAGTCTTTGCAGGAGCACATCGAGCGGTTCCCGCCTGTGGAGATCAAGCTCCCGTGGATGCGGGCGAACGGCCAGCCGGTGACTCGGCGGCTTATCTTCACAGGCCCCAACGGTGGGCACATCTGGCGTACGTCGCTGAATGAAGACCACTGGAAGCCCGCGCTCGCGAAGGTCGGCGTCATCCCGAAGGCCAAGAGTCGCGAGTACGCCGCCGCCCGCGAGCACGGCATGCACGCTCTACGGCACTTCTATGCGTCCGTCCTTCTGGACGCCGGGGAGAGCATCAAGGCCCTTGCCGAATACCTCGGGCACTCCGATCCGGGCCTGACGTTGAAGGTGTACGCGCACCTCATGCCGAGCAGCCGGGACCGTGCTCGGAAGGCTCTCGGACGGGCGCTCCGGCCCCAGGATTCGGAGGGCTGAGGGCCCAGAGCGGTCCCAGGCCGTGAAAATGCCTCCCATCCGCGCCATTCGCGCAGGTGGGAGGCATGATCACGTTCTCTACTTCTTCTTGCCCTGGTTCTTCACGGCCTCGATGGCGGCCTTCGCGGCCTCCGGGTCGAGGTAGGTGCCGCCCGGCTTCACGGGGCGGAAGCCGGCGTCCAGTTCGTAGAAGAGCGGGATGCCGGTCGGGATGTTCAGGCCCGCGATGTCGGCGTCGGAGATGCCGTCGAGGTGCTTGACGAGGGCCCGGAGGCTGTTGCCGTGGGCGGCGACCAGGACCGTGCGGCCGGCCAGGAGGTCCGGGACGATGCCGTCGTACCAGTACGGCAGCATGCGGACGACGACGTCCTTGAGGCACTCCGTGCGCGGGCGCAGCTCCGGCGGGATCGTCGCGTAACGGGCGTCGTCGCTCTGGGAGAACTCGGTGCCGTCCTCGAGAGCGGGCGGCGGGGTGTCGTACGAGCGGCGCCAGAGCATGAACTGCTCCTCGCCGAACTCGGCGAGCGTCTGCGCCTTGTCCTTGCCCTGGAGGGCGCCGTAGTGGCGCTCGTTCAGGCGCCAGGAGCGGTGGACGGGGATCCAGTGGCGGTCCGCGGACTCCAGCGCGAGCTGCGCGGTGCGGATGGCGCGCTTCTGGAGGGAGGTGTGCAGCACGTCGGGGAGCAGACCGGCGTCCTTCAGCAGCTCACCGCCGCGGACCGCCTCCTTCTCGCCCTTCTCCGTGAGGTTGACGTCCACCCAACCGGTGAACAGGTTCTTCGCGTTCCACTCGCTCTCGCCGTGACGGAGGAGGATCAGCTTGTACGGTGCGTCGGCCATGGCTCCGAGCGTAATCGAAGCCCCGCGAGCGCCGCGCGGACGGTCACAGGGCGGACGGCCGGGGGTGGGCCAACCCTTGCCCCGCCCCTGACCAGGGCGGACTCGGCCCCTGACCGGGACCGGGTCGGAGTCCCCCGCCGGGTTCGGAGCCGGGGCGGACGGGGGCGGTGTGCGATCGGGACGGGGCAGGAGCGTGTCGATTGACGGGGCGCGTCAATCGACTGGCGATCCGGAATCCGGTGACCGTAATGTACGGATCGCTGCTGGGCCTCTTACCGGTGGTGTTCGCTCCGTCGTAACTTCCCTGGGGGGATTCCGTATGTCTGTCGCCGGTGTCAGACGGGCTCTACGGGAGTCCGTGTCCGGGCTCCCCCGGGAGTTCTGGTGGCTGTGGACCAGCACGCTGGTCAACCGCCTGGGAGCGTTCGTCGCCACCTTCATGGCGCTCTACCTCACCCTGGAGCGGGGCTACTCCGCCTCGTACGCCGGTCTGGTGGCCGCGCTCCACGGGCTCGGCGGGGTCGTGTCCGCGCTCGGGGCCGGGGTGATGACGGACCGGCTGGGGCGTCGGCCCACCATGCTGATCGCACAGATCTCGACCGCTGTGTCCGTGGCCGTGCTCGGATTCATGGTCGATCCGGTGGCGATCGCCGCTGTCGCCTTCGTCGTCGGCATGGCCAGCAACGCCTCGCGGCCCGCCGTTCAGGCCATGATGGCCGACATCGTGCGGCCCGAGGACCGGGTGAGGGCCTTCTCGCTCAACTACTGGGCGATCAACCTCGGCTTCGCCGTCTCGTCGGCCGGGGCCGGATTCGTCGCCGAGTACAGCTATCTCGCCGGGTTCCTGGGCGAGGCCGCGATGACGCTGATCTGTGCCGTCGTCGTCTTCGTCAAGGTGCCCGAGTCGCGGCCCGGGCCCGAGACGTGGCCCGGGAAGGACGGGGCGCCCGGCCGGACGGTTGCCGGCGGGGCGGCCGCCGGGCGTGCGGGCGAGGTGCGGCTCTCCACCGTGCTGCGCGACGGCCGGTTCATGAGTGTTGTCGGGCTGTCCTTCGTCATCGCCCTGATCTTCCAGCAGGGATATGTGGGGCTGCCGGTGGCCATGGGTGCCGACGGGTTCTCCAGCTCCGACTTCGGCACCGCCATCGCCGTCAACGGTGTGCTGATCGTGGTGCTCCAGATCCCGGTCACCCGTTTCATCGAGCATCGGGATCCCCGTCGGCTGCTCGTCGTGTCCTCCCTGCTTGCGGGATACGGATTCGGGCTGACCGCGTTCGCCGGGTCCGTCGCCGTCTACGCGTTGAGCATCTGCGTCTGGACGATCGCCGAGATCGTCAACTCGCCCATCCAGACCGGCCTGGTCGTCCGGCTCTCGCCGGCCCAGGGCCGCGGCCGGTACCAGGGCATGTACACGATGTCCTGGTCCGCCGCGGCGCTGATCGCGCCCCTGATGTCGGGCCAGGTCATCGACCGCTTCGGGGCGCAGTGGCTGTGGGGGGCGTGTGCGGTACTGGGCACCGGTGCCGCGCTCGGCTACTGGCTGCTGATGCGGAACCTTCAGGAGGAGTCCGCGGCGGCGCCCGACGGCGGGACCGCGGCGGCGGGCGTCCGGGCGGGGAGCGGCAGGAGCGGCAGGAGCGGGAGCGCCGGGAGTTCCGAGCGTGTCGAGAGCACCGAGCGTGTCGAGTGCCTCGCGAGCGAGGGAGGCACACGAAACGGGTCGGCCACCCCGTCGGCGTCCGAGCACATGTCCGTGGAGGGCAGCTGAGCGGGCGGCTGAGCGGGCGGCTGAGCGCCTGCCGTACAGGGCGCGACACGGCGCATGGTCCGTGACGCATGACCCACGCCACATGCGGGGCGTGGGTACCAGCCACCAGCCACGGCCCATGAAGACACGGCCGACATGCCCCCGGCGCACACGCCCACAGCTCACACGCCCACAGCTCACGCGCCCCCGGCGCACGCGTCCACGACGCGCACGGCTGTGACACATGGCTGCGGCAAACACAGCGGCGCCCCGCGCGGAGACCTATCACTCCGTGCGGGGCGCGCGCCCGTCACCGCTGGGCGGCCTCGGTCAGCCGCAGCAGCCGCCGCACTGGCACGGAGCGCCGGACTGGCAGCCGCAGCCGCAGCCCGAGCCGCAGCCACAGGCGCCGAGCAGAGGCAGGTGCACCGCGTCGGCGGGGGCTTCCTGCCGGGGGTCGGTCGTGGGGGAATCGGCCATGGTTCCTCCTCAAGGCGTACGTCAGGGCCCGTGCGCCGACAGCGACGTGCGCACGGCCGGGGCGTACGGACAAGGCGTGCCGCCCCACCCCATTGGATGCCCACAGGGGCGGGCGCATCAACGGCGCACACGTGCAGAACGCGTGTGCGATCAAAATGCGACCGCGCACGCCGCCCCGCATCCGGGCCTGTCCGCCCCTCGGGACTTCCGCCGGGCATCCCCGTCCGGTTACGCGCCCTCCTTACGCGCCCTCCACCGGGGCCTGCTGCTGGATCTCGTCGGCGTGCTCGCCCGTCACCAGATAGACCACACGCTTGGCGACCGACACCGCGTGGTCCGCGAAGCGCTCGTAGTAGCGGCCGAGGAGCGTCACGTCGACGGCGGTCTCGATGCCGTGCTTCCAGCGGTCGTCCATCAGGTGCTGGAACAGGGTGCGGTGCAGCAGGTCCATCTCGTCGTCGTCCTGCTCCAGCTGGAGGGCCAGATCGACGTCCTTCGTGATGATCACCTCGGCCGCCTTGGCCATCAGGCGCTGGGCCAGCTGCCCCATCTCCAGAATCGTCGCGTGCAGGTCGCGCGGCACCGGCGACTCCGGGAACCGCAGCCGGGCGAGCTTCGCGACGTGCTGGGCGAGGTCGCCCGAGCGCTCCAGGTCGGCGCTCATCCGCAGCGAAGTGACCACGATGCGCAGGTCGGTCGCCACCGGCTGCTGGCGCGCGAGCAGGGCTATGGCCCGGGCCTCCAGGTCGTGCTGGAGGTCGTCGACCTTCTGGTCCGCGGCGATCACGCTCTCCGCGAGCTTGAGATCGGCATCGAGCATGGCCGTCGTCGCCCGGCCGATCGCCGACCCGACGAGCCGGGCCATCTCGACCAGCCCCTCGCCGATCGAGTCGAGTTCCTCGTGGTAGGCGTCACGCATGGAAGTCCCTCTCCAGTCTTCTGTGCAATACCGGGGCAGGCTGTGAGCCCCACGTTGCCACCTTGGGCGGCGTACGCGTCCGCTTCCGGCCGCCCAAGTGAACCGTCCCTTGCTCCTCGGTGAACTCTGGGCGACGAGTGTTCGGACAGGTACTCGGATGGCTGGGAGAGCCCTCCCGGACCCGCATAACCTTGACGTATGGACGTGAACGCGGCAGTTGCCGCAGCTGCGGCGATCGGCGGTGCGTGTACCGGCGTGATCGCCATGCTCGCGTTCCGCTGGAGCGAGCGCGACCAGAAGAAGCCGACGAGAACCTCTCTGCGGCCCGACAGCAACGCGGCTCTTCCTCCCGGTGTGGACACGGTCCTGTCCGTGCTCAGCTCCTCCGCGGTCGTGCTCGACGAGAGCGACAGCGTGGTCAAGGCCAGCTCCGCCGCCTACGCGCTGGGGCTGGTCAGGGGAGGACGGCTCGCCGTCGACGCGATGCTGAACATGGCCAGGGACACCCGCAGGGACGGCGAGATAAGGCAGGTCGAACTGGACCTGCCTCGCCGCGGCACCGGCCGCGGCGAGGCCCTCGCGGTCTCCGCCCGGGTCGCCCCGCTGGGCTCCCGGCTGGTGCTGCTGCTGGTCGAGGACCTGACCGAGGCCCGCCGCATAGAGGCGGTACGGCGCGACTTCGTCGCCAACGTCAGCCATGAGCTCAAGACCCCGGTCGGCGCGCTCTCGCTGCTGTCCGAGGCCGTGCTGGACGCCTCCGACGATCGGGAGGCGGTGGAGCGGTTCGCCGGGCGGATGCAGATCGAGGCGACCCGGCTGACCAACCTCGTGCAGGAGATCATCGACCTCTCCCGGGTGCAGAACGACGACCCGCTGGAGGACGCCGAGCCGGTACGCGTGGACGAGCTGGTGGCCGAGGCCATCGACCGCTGCCGCCAGCAGGCCGGCTCGAAGCAGATCACCATGGCCGCGGGCGGCACCGCGGAGCTCCGTATATGGGGCAACCGCGGTCAGCTCGCCGCGGCGCTCGGCAACCTCGTCGAGAACGCCGTCAACTACAGCCCCGCCCGTACCCGAGTGGGCATCGCCGCCCGGCGTGTGTCCGTACCCGGCGGGGACCAGATCGAGATTGCGGTGACCGATCAGGGCATCGGCATCTCGGAGAAGGACCGCGAGCGGGTCTTCGAACGGTTCTACCGCGTCGACCCGGCCCGCTCACGGGCCACCGGTGGCACCGGCCTCGGCCTCGCCATCGTCAAGCACGTGGCCGCCTCGCACGGCGGGGAGGTCACGGTCTGGAGCTCGGAGGGCCAGGGCTCCACCTTCACCCTGCGGCTGCCCGAAGCGGGCCCCGCACGGGAACGGGACCGCAGCTCGGGCGGACCGCTCGTCGCCGACGGCGACGAGGGCCCTTACGGACCCGCTCACCCCGACACCCTTGAACCAATCCCTGCCCCGGAGGTCCTTCCGTGACCCGAGTGCTTGTCGTCGAGGACGAGGAGTCCTTCAGCGACGCCCTGTCCTACATGCTCCGCAAGGAGGGTTTCGAAGTCGCCGTCGCGGCCACGGGACCGGACGGTCTTGACGAGTTCGAGCGCAACGGCGCCGACCTCGTACTGCTCGACCTGATGCTCCCGGGCCTGCCCGGCACCGAGGTCTGCCGTCAGCTGCGCAGCAGGTCCAACGTCCCCGTGATCATGGTCACCGCCAAGGACAGCGAGATCGACAAGGTCGTCGGCCTGGAAATAGGAGCCGACGACTACGTCACCAAGCCCTTCTCCTCGCGCGAGCTGGTCGCCCGCATTCGCGCCGTGCTGCGCCGCCGGGGCGAGCCGGAGGAGGTCACCCCGGCAGCCCTTGAGGCGGGCCCGGTCCGGATGGACGTGGATCGCCACGTCGTCACGGTCGCGGGCGGCAAGGTCGACCTGCCGCTCAAGGAGTTCGACCTGCTGGAGATGCTGCTGCGCAACGCGGGCCGCGTGCTGACCCGCATGCAGCTCATCGACCGGGTCTGGGGCGCCGACTACGTGGGCGACACCAAGACCCTCGACGTCCACGTCAAGCGCCTGCGGGCCAAGATCGAGCCGGACCCCGGCGCGCCGCGCTTCCTGGTGACGGTCCGTGGCCTGGGGTACAAGTTCGAGCCGTAGGCAACGGCGGTCACGCGACGGCGGTACACGACGGCGGAGGGCGCCCCCCCCGAAAGGGAGGGCGCCCTCCGCCGTTCACGTTCGCGTGCGCCTGCCGGGGACCGGCACCCACCAGCTGCGGGTGCCGACGTGTCCCCGTGTGTCCGTCCGGTCAGTCGCCCGACGGGGCGTCGGCCTCGGCGTCGTCCTGGGCGGATGTGTCGTTCTCGGAGTCGGCCTCGCCAGGGGCACCCGGCGTCGCGGAGCCGGTCGGCGTGGTGGCCGGCGAGGTCGGCTTCTCCGAGGCGGCCTTCGGCAGCGAGCTCGGGCCGAAGCCGGTGAAGTAGCTGGTTGCCGGGACGACGAACACGCCGAGCGGGATCTCGCCGGTCGAGCTGAACTTGAAGACGACGTTCTGCACGTTGCCGTTCTGGGCGGCCTCGCGGCCGTTCTCGATCACGGCGGACGCGTTGCCCTTGCCGCCGATGACCACCTTGCCGCCGGCCGGGACGACGACGGGGCCACTGCCCTCGGCGGCGTGCAGCTTCACCGTGGCGTTCGTGCCCGGGAGGGTGACCGAGTCGAGGGTCTGCTGCTTGGTGCCGTTGTTGAAGAGCGTGGCGGAGACCACGGCCGGCCCCTCCGCGTTGTGCTCGGGCTGGGTGATCAGGTTCGCGTTCTGGATGCTGATGTCACCGGAGGTGGTGGCGGCGCTGTCCGGCTTGATCTGGAGCGTGGCTGCGTCATTGCCCGCACCGCACGCGGTGAGCGAGGCGATCGAGAACACGATGGCTGTGGCGGCGAGGGCGCCGTGTCGAAGGCTGCGGCTCACGGCGGCGGCAACTCCTTGAACGATCGGACTGCGGACGGGTGGTCGAGCGACGCGGGGTCGCCCTGCGAGCGGCGTAAAGCCGCCCTAAGTGTGTGTCAGCGGCCTTAGGCTACCGAGCCGCCCCGCTCGCCCCGCACCCGACCCGCCCCTTACACGCTCCGCACTTCCGCCCCCGGCGCTTCCGAGGCGTGTCCGCGGGCCGACGGCGAGGTGTCGGCGCCGCCCCTGGAGCGGCGCGTCCGCTCGCGGCGACGGGAAGTCGCGCTCGGACATACCGGGCGGCCATGTCCGGATGCGCGGGGCGGACGCGACCGGGCTGCGGGACAGCCGCATCGGAACAACGGGCACTCGCATCCGGTCGCCGCATCCGGTCACCGCGTGCCGCCGCATCCGATCATCGCCATGTGCCGTCCGCATGCGCCGACGCATGGCGTTCACATATTGCCGGTGATCAATTCATGAGAGTGGCGCATTCCATGCGCATAAGTGATCACGGCGCAGTGTCGATCAATTCCATTGAACGACACCACTTACCTCCGCTTACCTCCACGCATACATCCGTACGGGTGAGCGATCTTCGAACGGAGTATGGAAAGTCTGGCATCGAGAACCCGACAAAACGGGACGTTCAACCACTTCGGAGGGTGGTTCCGGGGTGTGCGAGGTGCACGTTTCGTCCCGCCCGTGCAGCCGCTCCGACCTGCGAATACCGGCTTCCGTGAGCCTTCCGCAGCACGTACGTGTCGCTGTTGTCAAGCCCGGAGATATGCCCTGACCTGCGAAAACGCCATTCAGGAGAAGCTGTTCTCGTGTTACCCTTGATAGCCACGGAAGGGGTACCTGTCACATGACGTTCAAGGTTGGCGACACCGTGGTCTATCCCCATCACGGGGCCGCGCTGATCGAGGCTATCGAAACTCGCCAGATCAAAGGCGTGGACAAGACCTACTTGGTGCTCAAGGTCGCCCAGGGCGACTTGACGGTTCGTGTGCCGGCGGACAATGCGGAGTTCGTAGGTGTGCGCGACGTTGTCGGGCAGGAAGGGCTGGACCGGGTCTTCGAGGTGCTGCGCGCGCCCTATGCCGAAGAGCCGACGAACTGGTCTCGGCGCTACAAGGCAAATCTGGAGAAGCTCGCTTCCGGCGATGTCATCAAGGTCGCCGAGGTGGTTCGCGACCTGTGGCGTCGCGAGCGCGAGCGCGGACTCTCCGCGGGTGAGAAGCGAATGCTGGCCAAGGCCCGCCAGATTCTGGTGAGCGAACTCGCTCTCGCGGAGAACACGAACGAGGACAAGGCCGAGGCTCTGCTCGACGAGGTACTCGCGTCCTGAACCGGCTCGTGCCGGTCATGAAAATGTGCTGCGGTGCCCGCTGACAGCCGTATTTACGGTACGTCGGTCGGGCGCTGCGGCATGTCCGCATGCATGCCGATATCCGGCACGCGGTTCCCGGTATCCGGGTGGGCGCTCCGGTATCCGGCGCGGTGCGGTGCGGTCTCCGGGCGCGGAAGGCCGGTTCGACGAGGGCCGGGTGCGGCGAAGGGTGGCGCGACCCATCTGGATTCAGCCAGGACGTGGCTGAATAGCGACGATTATGTTCCGTCGCACCCTTGCGTTGGCTTCAGCGGCGATCCCCCGATACTTTGCTCGCGATCTTGCGCAGCCGATCCCGAGCGGCCGATGCGGCTCGTCCGGCTTCGACCGGGTGTCACGGAAAGGGCCCGGTCGAGTCGCGGCTCGGCGCCCGGCTCGCTTGTGGCCATACCCACGTCGGCCGTGGAAACAAACATGCCGAAGCTCCGGAGTGCAACCGATGTCTGATCAACCGCGTCCCTCCCGCACCGCCGCCGTGATTCCCGCGGCCGGCCGCGGTGTCCGGCTCGGCCCGGGCGCCCCCAAGGCGCTCCGCGCGCTGGGCGGGACGCCGATGCTCATCCACGCGGTACGGGCCATGGCGGCGTCCCGTTCCGTCTCGCTGGTCGTCGTCGTGGCGCCGCCGGACGGCGCCCCCGAGGTCAAGAACCTGCTGAACGAGCACGCCCTGCCCGAACGCACCGACTACCTCGTCGTGCCCGGTGGCGACACCCGCCAGGAATCGGTGAGCCTCGGCCTCGACGTCCTGCCCGAGGACGTCTCCGTCGTGCTCGTGCACGACGCGGCGCGCCCGCTGGTGCCCGTCGACACGGTGGACGCGGTGATCGAGGCGGTGCGCGACGGCGCGCCCGCCGTCGTCCCCGCGCTGCCGCTCGCCGACACCGTCAAGGAGGTGGAGCCCGGGGCGCCGGGCGAACCGGAGCCGGTGCTCGGCACGCCCGAGCGGACCCGGCTGCGCGCCGTGCAGACCCCGCAGGGCTTCGACCGCGACACGCTCGTGCGCGCGCACCGCACCGTGGTCGTCGGCGGCGAGGGCGCCACGGACGACGCGGGCATGGTGGAACGGCTCGGGGAGCCGGTCGTGGTCGTCCCCGGACACGAGGAGGCGTTCAAGGTGACCCGGCCGCTGGATCTGGTGCTGGCCGAGGCGGTACTCGCGCGCAGGAGGGCGAACGATGGCTTCTGAGGAAACGGTTCCCGGGACGGTGGCGGCCGGGAACGAGCCGACAGGGCAGCAGTCCGCGGCGTCCGCCGACGGGGACGCGGCGCAGGTCCGGACGACCGGGCCGGTGATCCCGCTCGTCGGGATCGGTACCGACATCCACGCCTTCGAGGAGGGCCGCGAGCTGTGGTGCGCGGGCCTGCTGTGGGAGGGCGAGGGCCCCGGCCTGGCCGGGCACTCGGACGCCGACGTCGTCGCGCACGCCGCGTGCAACGCGCTCTTCTCGGCCGCCGGGCTCGGCGACCTCGGGCAGCACTTCGGCACCGGGCGGCCCGAGTGGTCCGGCGCCTCCGGGGTCACGCTGCTGACCGAGGCGGCGCGGATCGTACGGGCCGCGGGCTTCGAGATCGGGAACGTCGCCGTCCAGGTGGTCGGCGTGCGGCCGAAGATCGGCAAGCGGCGCGAGGAGGCGCAGCGGGTGCTGTCGGACGCCGTGGGGGCGCCCGTCTCGCTCTCCGCCGCCACCTCCGACGGGCTCGGTTTCACCGGGCGCGGCGAGGGCCTCGCCGGGATCGCGACTGCGCTGGTCCACCGCACCGGCTGACCCGCCGCGCGGCACTCCCGCGCCGCCGGCTCGGGACGGCCCCGGGAGCGGTGCGGGAGCGCGGGAGCTGGTCGACGAGTTGCCCGTCGGGTACACCGGCAGGCCGTACGCGGAGTTCGACCCGTCGGCCCCCTCCGGCGCCGAGCAGGTGATCATCCGGATCACGCCGCGCAAGGTCCTCTCGCGGACCTGAGGGAGCCGCCGGCGCACACCGCTTCCCGCGAAGAGGACCCCGCCACCCCCGAGGGGGCGCGGGGCACTGGTGCACGCCCACTACCCTTGAGGCGTGACTATTCGCCTGTACGACACCAGCGCCCGGCAGATCCGTGACTTCGTCCCGCTCACGGCGGGCTGTGTCTCGATCTACCTGTGTGGTGCCACCGTTCAGGCGGCCCCGCACATCGGGCACATCCGGTCCGGTCTGAACTTCGACATCATGCGCCGCTGGTTCGAGTACCGAGGCTACGACGTCACGTTCATCCGGAACGTCACCGACATCGACGACAAGATCATCGCGAAATCCGCCGAGCAGGGCCGGCCGTGGTGGGCCATCGGCTACGAGAACGAGCGGGCGTTCAACGCCGGGTACGACGCGCTGGGCTGCCTGCCGGTCACGTACGAGCCGCGCGCGACCGGGCACGTCACCGAGATGGTCGAGATGATGCGGGGCCTGATCGAACGTGGTCACGCCTACGCGGCGGACGGCAACGTCTACTTCGACGTGCGTTCCTTCCCGGGTTATCTGTCGCTGTCCAACCAGGACCTGGACGATCTGCGCCAGCCGTCCGGCGAGGGCGAGACCGGCAAGCGCGACCCGCGAGACTTCGCGATGTGGAAGGCGTCCAAGCCGGGCGAGCCCAGCTGGGAGACCCCGTGGGGCCGCGGCCGGCCCGGCTGGCACCTGGAGTGCTCGGCCATGGCGCACAAGTACCTCGGCCGGGCCTTCGACATCCACGGCGGCGGGATCGACCTGATCTTCCCGCATCATGAGAACGAGATCGCCCAGGCCCAGGCGTTCGGCGACGAGTTCGCGCGGTACTGGGTGCACAACGGCTGGGTCACCATGTCCGGCGAGAAGATGTCGAAGTCGCTGGGCAACTCGGTGCTGGTCGGCGAGATGGTCAAGGCGTGGCGCCCGATCGTGCTGCGCTACTACCTCGGCACCCCGCACTACCGGTCGATGATCGAGTACAGCGAGGAGGCCCTGCGCGAGGCCGAGTCCGCGTTCGCGCGGATCGAGGGGTTCGTGCAGAGGGTCGTCGAGAAGGCGGGCGGTGTGGTCGCCCCGGCCCGTGAGGTGCCGCCCGCGTTCGCGGAGGCGATGGACGACGACCTGGGCGTCCCGCAGGCGCTCGCGATCGTTCACACCACGGTCCGGCAGGGCAATTCCGCGCTGGCCGCCGACGACAAGGAGGCGGCCGTCGCCCGGCTCGCGGAGGTACGGGCGATGCTCGGCGTCCTCGGGCTCGACCCGCTGGAGGAGCGCTGGGCGGGCGAGAGCGACCGCGGCGACGATCTGCACGGGGTCGTGGACACGCTCGTACGCCTGGTCCTGGACCAGCGCGAGGCGGCCCGCACCCGGAAGGACTGGCCCGCCGCCGACGCCATCCGCGACCAGCTCGGCCAGTCCGGGCTCGTCATCGAGGACAGCCCGGCCGGACCGCGCTGGACCCTCGGCCCGCGCCCGTAGGCAGCCCGTGTGTGCCGTCCGGAGTCCCGGACGGCACACTCATGGGGGCACACTTCATATACGTACGCAACGCACGCTCGTCCGAGCAGCAACGAAACAGGTAGGTCATGGCCGGGAACAGCCAGCGCAGGAACCGCCGCACTGCCAACAAGAAGGGCGCGCAGGTCGGCAGCGGTGGCCAGCGGCGCCGTGGCCTGGAGGGCAAGGGCCCGACGCCGCCTGCCTCCGCGCGCAAGGGGCACATGAAGAACCGGATCGCCAACGCCAAGGCCAAGCAGGCCGCGCACCGCCGCCCCGCGCCGCGCCGCGGCGGCGTCAAGGGCACGTCCGAGATGGTCGTCGGCCGCAACCCGGTCTACGAGGCCCTGCGCGACGGGGTGCCCGCGACGACCCTGTACGTCCAGCAGTACATCGACAACGACGAGCGGGTCCGCGAGGCGCTCCAGCTCGCCGGCGAGCGCGGCAACATCAACCTGATGGAGGCGCCGCGCGCCGAGCTGGACCGGATGACGAACGGTCTGAACCACCAGGGCCTCGTCCTCCAGGTCCCGCCGTACGAGTACGCGCACCCGGACGACCTGGTGGTCGCCGCGCACGACAACGGCGAGGAGCCGCTGATCGTCGCCCTCGACGGTGTCACCGACCCGCGCAACCTGGGCGCGATCGTCCGTTCCGTCTCCGCGTTCGGCGGGCACGGCGTGGTCGTGCCGGAGCGTCGCGCGGCCGGGATGACGGCCGGTGCCTGGAAGTCCTCGGCGGGCACCGCGGCCCGTACGCCGGTCGCCCGGGTGACGAACCTGACCCGGGCCCTGGAGGGCTATCAGAAGGCGGGCCTCACGGTCGTCGGCCTCGCCGCGGACGGCGAGCACACCGTCGAGGACCTGGAGGCGCTCGACGGCCCGGTCGTCGTCGTCATCGGCAGCGAGGGCAAGGGACTCGGCCGTCTCGTCGGCGAGACCTGCGACTACCGTGTCCGCATCTCGATGCCGGGCGGCGCCGAGTCGCTGAACGCCGGAGTCGCGGCCGGGATCGTCCTCTACGAGGCCGCGCGGCGCCGGGCCTGAGACACACTCGGGCGGGGCCGGCCGTCCGGCACGGTCCCGGACGCCCCGGTCCGGTGCCGTTCGGCGTCCGGCCTGGTCCGGTCCGGCCTCGTCCCGCCAGCCGTCCCGTCCGGCCCGTCAACCGTCCCGTCCGGTCCGTTCCCGTTCCGTCCGAGAGCCGTCGTTGACGCGTGTCGGGCATGATTGACGGGTCTCGGACACATCGAGCTCGTCAAGGCAGTGTCCTAAACACTCGTCACTCGGTTAGATGAGTGTGGACACCAGAACGCCTCGGTTCGACGAACTACCCGCCCTGAGCATGACCAAGGTGGACTGCGACCCTGCGCAGGTCATCGTCAACCACGCCAGCTTCCGGGTGCAGCTCGCGCCCGGCCAGCGCGCACGGCTGCGCGGGCTGGCCCCCGCGGGCGTGCCCAGGATCCCCGTCATGAGCGGGTCCCCCGGAACGGCGCGCGGCAGGCGCGCGCCCGTCGTGTGGAGCGGCAGGTCCGCCCCCGGCGACCCCGGAGCCACCGGGCTTCTCCAGGCCGTGCGGAAAACGGCCGCAGCCCCTTCGACGGCCGCGTACGACGCCTACGACTCCCGTGCCCACCGCGGTGACTCCGGGCGCCCCGGCGAGTTCGACGGCGGGCTCGGCACGGGCAGCACCCAGCTGATCGACTGCCTGGAGGAGACCCAGCCCAATCCCGTCGTCACCGCGCCCCAGCAGCCGGGTCCGCACGGCAACGGCCCGCTGCTGCCGCCGATGCGCCAGGCGGTCGGTGCCTACGACCCCGTCGACCACGGTCCGTACGGCCGCGAGGGGTACGGCCGCGACACCGGATACGACGGATACGTGGACGCGGCCGGTGACGAGGACGGGGCCGGGGCCGCGTACGACGGCGGCGCGGAGGCCCGGGGCCGCCGCCAGGCTCAGGACGCCGTACGGCACGCGTACTACCCGGGACGCCGTATGAACCTCGGCGTGGTGCTGCTGCCCCTGCGGGTCTTCCTCGGCTTCATCTCCATCTACGCCGGCATGGGCAAGCTGTGCGACCCGGTGTACTTTGACGGCGGCGAACGCGGCTCCATGGTCACGTGGCTGAACTCGCTGCACCCCTGGGCGCTGGCCGAGCCGCTGCGCGACTTCGCGCTCTCGCACCCGGTGGGCGCCGGGCTCACCGTCGCCTTCCTCCAGGTCGTCGTCGGCGTCCTCACCGTGCTCGGCCTCTGGCAGCGCGTCGCCGCGTCCGTCGGGGCCCTGCTCTCCGCCGCCCTGCTGGTCACCGTGAGCTGGCGCAGCGTCGCCGTGTACGACGCGCCCGACATCATCTACCTCGCCGCCTGGAGCCCGCTGATCATCGCGGGCGCGCCGGTCTACTCCGTCGACGGGCGCCTCGCCGGCGAGGCGTGGCGCACGCTCGGCCCGCGCTCGGCGATCTGGGACCTGCGCCGCCGGGTGCTGCGCCGGGGCGCCGCCGTCGCGACCCTCGTCGTCGGACTCACGTTCCTCGTGGGCTCCGTCCTCGGTGGGGCCGTCCGCTCCTCCGGGGTCGTGACCGTGCCGGGCCCGAACGGCAACCCGACCAACCAGCTGCCCGGCTCCCCGCTTCCGGAGGAGTCCCGTACCGGCGAGGCTTCGCACACGCCCGAGAGGCGGCGCCCGTCGCCGACCCGCAGTGGCGCCGCCGCCACCACCCCGTCCACGCGGGCGTCCACGCCTCCCGCAGACTCCGTGCGCGAGCCGGGCAGTGCGACGACCGGTGCCGGGCAGCCCAGCCAGACCCAGGGCACCGTCCAGCAGGTCCCGCGGCGGACGACTCCGCAGCAGCCCCCGGCGAGCAGCAGCTCCGGCCCGAGCTCCTCGGGCTCCACGGGCACCGGCGGCGGCCCCACGGGCGGCAGCGGCCCGGACGACGGCGGTTCCACCGGAGGAACGTCGGGCGCCGGGCAGAACCCGATCGGGGGCCTGCTCGGCTGAGCCGGGCGCCCGTCCGCCTCGGCCCGTCCCGAGGCGGACGGGGGAGGCGGACGGGAACGACGGACGAAGGAGGGGCGGTCACCGGTCGGGTCCGGTGACCGCCCCTCCGCGTACGCGGGGCACGCGTAGGCAGGCGTAGACGCGGCGTACTTCGCCGCGGGTGCTCATGGGGGTTTCGGAACCACCGGAGTCACCGGCCGCCGCCGAGCGGATTCACCGGCCGTCGAGTTCCTTGGCGGCCTCGGTCAGATCCTTCGCCGTGTCGATGGCCCGCCAGTACGCCCCGTGCGGCAGCGGGTACCCGGCCAGCCTGCGCTCGCGCGCCAGCTTCGGGAACGTGGTCCGCTCGTGGTCGCCGCGGTCCGGCAGCAGGGTGGTGAAGGCCGGAGAGAAGACGTACACGCCGGCGTTGATCAGATACGGCGACGGCGGCGCCTCGATGAAGTCGGTGATGTGCCCGAACGCGTCCGTCTCCACGGCGCCCCACGGGATCCGGGGACGGGCCAGCGCCAGCGTGGCGGTCGCGTCGCGCTCGGCGTGGAAGGCGGCCATCTCGCGCAGCGAGAAACGCGTCCAGATGTCGCCGTTGGTGGCGTACCAGGGCTGGTCCGGCTCGGGCAGCCGGGCGGCGGCGTACTTCAGGCCGCCACCCCGGCCCAGGGGCTCGGACTCCACGACGGTCGTCACGCGTAGCGGCAGCACCGCCGAGTCCAGCCATTCCTGCAGTACTTCGGCCAGATGACCGCACGACACCACGACGTCGGTCACGCCCTCGGCGGCCAGCCAGGAAAGCTGATGGCCGATGATCGGGGTCCCGGTGCCCGGGATCTCGACCATCGGCTTGGGGCGGTCGTCGGTGTACGGGCGCAGCCGCGATCCCTGGCCACCCGCCAGGACAACGGCCTGCGTCGGATACGTATGCATACCAGGCACGATATGTGGTGCCTGGTGTCGTGTTGTGCGGGGCCGGCGGGTCGGCCGGTCGACGGGCCGACGGGCGCCGCGACGGTCTGTGCCGGGACGGGCCGGGTGTCGCGCCGACCGATGTCGGGACGAGCGGTGCCGCGCCGACCGGTGCCGGGCCCGCCTGCCGGGGGGTCAGCTGAACCGAGCGACGCCGGAGGCGAACGACGTGTCGCAGACGGGGCGGGAGAACCGGTGGGCGCGCGTCGGCCCGTACTGCTCGACCGCCGCCCGGCCCAGCGCCTTCGCGATCGACATGCAATGCCGGGCGAGCGTGGGCCGGCCCTCGACGGAGCGCTGAAGGTCCGTCAGCGCGACGCCCGGGTCCTTCTCGCGGAGCTCCACGAGCAAACGGTCACGGAGGATGTCCTGCGGGGCACGTGCCTTGGCACGCTTCGATACGTCCTGCGCCGACGCGGCCAGGACCTGCGAATCGGAGCTGTGCGCTGCCCACGGCACGCTGGTGACGGCGAGGGTCCCGGACAGGACCATCACGACGGGCAGTACGAGAGCGAGGGAACGGCCGATACGGCGAGCGGTGTGGGTCACGCAGTGAGCGTAGCGTTCGGTAATGGCATGGCGACATCTTGTCACCCTTGCGAGGGATGGTTCGAGGGCGCTTTTCGAATTCCGTGTTGACCGGGAGCGACGAGACGCCCGGTGCGCAGCGGGGAGTCGGCCCAGCTCGGTTCAAACCCGTTCCCGCCTCCGCGACGTGGATGGTCTCGGCCATCGACCGGTCCTGCACGGTGGCCACCGTCATGGCGACGCTCGTGATCAGGTTCGGGGCGTCCGGCTCGCAGGTCTCGGTGAAGTGGACTTTGTAGCCGTCCCGCATGGTGTCGCGCTTCACGCTGCCCCGTGCGTCGGTGTCATAGGGGGTGACCAGGCGCAGCGCGCCCGGCGGGCGGTCTTTTGGGCCCCTGCGCCTCACCTCGCCGCTCCTCGCGGGCCGCGGCCAGGATGCCGTCCAGCACACGTCCCGCGCCCGCCCCGGCCAGCCGGTCACGGAACTCCGAGAGCACCGAGAAGCCGAAGCCCGGATCGTCCAGTTCCAGCCCGAGCGCGTATGTGAAGTCGATCCTGGCCCGCACCGCTTCAGCGGCCTGCCGGTCGGTCAGCCCCTCAACGAACTGCGACACCGACACCAGCGCCAGCCCGCGCCCGGTGACCAGGCCGGCCTGCCCCGCACCGGGAACAAGCCGGCGAACTCCTCGTCCGTGAACAACGGTCCCAGCTCGTCCCGCACCCGGATCGCCAGACCTCCCTCCGGGAACGCGGCCCGCGCCACCCGCACCGTCTCCGCCGGGATTTCCCCGGATTCCTTCGGGTGCATCGACATCCGCACCCACCCCATACGACAACGTCGGCCTTCAAGACCACGATCAGGTCTTGAAGGCCGACGTCACGCACGGCCCCGAATAAACCAACAGCGTCTAAACCAACAGCGTCCGAGGAAACGTGCGGGGCCGTCGTGGTGCGCGGGCGTGCGGGCCTTACGGGACACGCGGGCGTGAGCGGCGTGCGAGGTACGGGTCCGTGCGCGGGCGTGCGGGGCGTCAGTCGGTGAGGCGGGCGCCCGTCGAGGTCGAGAAGACGTGCAGCTCGTCCGGGCGCGGCACGACGTGCAGCTTGGTGCCCTTCTCCGGAACGGAGCGGCCGTTGACGCGGACGACCAGGTCCTTGTCCTCGCCGCCGACCCGTGCGGAGCCGTAGACGTAGCCGTCGGCGCCGAGCTCCTCGACGACGTTGACCGAGACGGCCAGGCCGGCGGGGGAGTCGGAGCTGTCCTTCGTGAGGGACTTCGCGGCTGCGCCGCCGTGCTCGACGATGTCGAAGTGCTCGGGGCGGATGCCGACCGTGACGGTCGTGTCGCCCTTGTCCGTGGCGGCCTTGAGCGCCTCGCGCGAGACCGGGACGACGCTGTTGCCGAACTTCACGCCGCCGTCGGTGATCGGGACCTCGACCAGGTTCATGGCGGGGGATCCGATGAAGCCGGCCACGAAGAGGTTCGCCGGCTTGTCGTACATGTTGCGCGGCGAGTCGACCTGCTGGAGCAGACCGTCCTTGAGGACGGCGACCCGGTCGCCCATGGTGAGGGCCTCGACCTGGTCGTGCGTGACGTACACGGTCGTGATGCCCAGGCGGCGCTGGAGCGAGGCGATCTGCGTACGGGTGGAGACACGGAGCTTGGCGTCGAGGTTCGACAGCGGTTCGTCCATGAGGAAGACCTGCGGCTCACGCACGATGGCACGGCCCATCGCGACGCGCTGGCGCTGACCGCCGGAGAGCGCCTTCGGCTTGCGGTCCAGGTACTGCGTGAGGTCCAGCATCTTGGCGGCCTCTTCGACCTTCGCCCGGATGTCGGTCTTGTTGACACCGGCGATCTTGAGCGCGAAGCCCATGTTGTCCGCGACGGTCATGTGCGGGTAGAGCGCGTAGTTCTGGAACACCATGGCGATGTCCCGGTCCTTCGGCGGCAGGTGCGTGACGTCGCGGTCACCGATGCGGATGGCACCGGCGTTGACGTCCTCGAGGCCCGCGAGCATGCGGAGGGAGGTCGACTTGCCGCAACCGGAGGGACCGACGAGCACGAGGAACTCGCCGTCCGCGATGTCGATCTCCAGCTGGTCCACGGCCGGCTTCGTCGAGCCGGGGTAGATGCGGGACGCCTTGTCGAACGTGACACTGGCCATGCTGAATCTTCTCCTCCACCGGCAGGAACGTGCCGGACGATCCGAGTAGGGAGTGGTCTGGTCCACTTGAGTGAATCCTGAGCGACGCTACCTGGACATGCGGAATATGTCAGTAGTTCGAGGGTCGTGAAATTCCGGGACCGTGCGCGGGGCAGGGTTGGTTACACTGCTCGGGCACGCCTCCTTAGCTCAGCTGGCCAGAGCAACGCACTTGTAATGCGTAGGTCGTCGGTTCGAATCCGACAGGGGGCTCAGCCGGAAGGCCAGGTCAGACCTCGTCTGACCTGGCCTTTCTCCTGTCCTGGGGCGCTGGCTTGGTCGGCGGTGCTGCTTCGGTTCGTGTCACCGAGTCCAAGGGGTGCGCAAAGGGAGCGTATGAGCGCAGAGCTTGTGCAGAAGAAAACGCGCCAGCGCCGTTGGACGGTGCGGTAAGGCGTCCTGGCGATCAAGCCGGTTTGTGGCAATGCTCCGACACTCGCTTCCAGGCCGGGCGTCGTGGCAGATCCGATGGAGATCCTCCCGCTCAAGACCCTCGTGACGCACTCGAGCGCCGTGCTGCTGACTCGTGGAGTCGAGGTGGAGGCGACGTCAGTGCGGGGCGTCGCGGCTCACCTCGTCGAGACCATGGCCCAGCAGACGGGCATGGACCTTGAGGAAGCCTTCCACTTGGTGACCCCAGAGGCTGTCGCCGAAATCACCATGCAGGCGGCCGCCGGCGCATGCGCAACAGGCCGATCACGCGAAGGAGAGTCCGGGATCAGCGGAGGCTGCGTACGCGACGCGCCGGGTGCCCGACTGTCCAAGCCTTTGCGATCTCTCTACGGTGGGGTTCTGGTCGGCCTGGACCACGAAGCGAAGTACGAGGGGGGATCTGTGGAAGCCGAGTTGGCGGCGCTTGCCGCATCGGGGGCGTCTGCGCTGGTCGGCGCCATGGTGACGGATTCCTGGGAACAGGCAAAGACGCGGGTGGCGCGGCTCTTCGCCCGACGCGGCCGGGCCCGGGAGGAGGAGGCGGACGACGACCTCCAGGAAGCCGGCGCACAGCTGGTCGCGGCCGAGGAGGCGGATGACGACAGCGCCGCAGCGGATATCGAGGCCTATTGGCGGCTTCGGCTCAGCCGGCTGCTCGAGGAGGATCCGGCTGCCGCAGACGAACTGAGGCAGCTTCTGGCCGACTTGGGCGGGGACCGTGGGCAAGGTGGCGCGGCGATCAGTGGGGGAGTCCAGTACGGGGCGTTCCAGAACTCTCAGATCCACGGTGGCATCACCTACAACGTCCAACCACTGCTTCCGTCGGAGGCGCTCCCGGACGAGGTCCCCGCGCTGCGCGTCCCTTTCGTCAACCGCACCGCTGATCTGTCCAGGATGGACGGGATGGTCAGCAGTGAGGAGAGCGGTTCTTCGCACGTTGATGTCCTGGTGCTCGGTGGTACGCCCGGTGTCGGCAAGTCGGCGACCGCCAGCCGTTGGGCGCACCGCTCCCGGGAGCGATTCCCCGACGGTCAGCTATACGTCGACTTTGCGGAGCTGCGCGGGCAGAACGGCGGCGGTGACGTGTCGGCCGCCGTGGCGATGTGCCTGCGGTCGCTCGGCGTGAAGGACCCCTATCTGCCGCAGTCCCTCGCGGAGCGGACCCGGCTGTTCAGGTCGCGGTCCGCCGGACGCCGGATCCTGCTCGTTCTGGACGATGTCAACGAGCCGGCGCAGGTGCGGGCGTTGGTGCCGCAGGGCCCGGGCAGCGCGGTGCTGGTGACCAGCAACGCGAGGCTCGGTGAACTCGCCCTTGACGGCGCCAGGTTGCTGCCGCTGGAACCCCTTGATACCCACAGCGCGCTGCGGATCCTCGCCGACCGTTGTGGTGACCAGGCGGTCGCCGCGGAGCCGGTGGCCGCCGAACGCCTTGTGGCACTGTGTGCAGGACTGCCCGTCGCCCTGCACGTGGTGGCCGCCCGACTGGTGACCAACCGCCGCCTCACCATGGCCGGCCTCGCCGACGAACTGTCCGACGAATCCAGCCGACTGACCGCCATGTCCCTCCGAGGGGAGCGCTCGGTGTCCGCAGTTTTCGACTCCACCTACCGACAGCTTTCTGCCGACGAAGCTCGGTTCTACCGACTACTGGGATGGCTGCCGTGCCGCACGTTCGACAGCGGCACGGCGGCCGCTGCCGCGGGTGTCGACACGCCAACCGCTCAGTCCCTGCTGGACGTACTGGAGGAAGCCGGACTGCTTGAGGTGACGGACGACGACCGCTACCGCTTCCACGACCTGGTACGCCTGCACGCACGCGAGCGCGCGGCTGCCGAGGAGCCGTCCCGCACGCAGCGGGCACTCGTGGAGAAGCTGGTGACTCACTATCTGGCACTGACCGCCTTCGCCGACCGGGCGGTGCGGGCGGACCGTTTGCGCATCGCTGACGTGGACGGCCTGCTGGCCGGTGCTGCGGACCCGTTCGCAGCCGACGATGCACCACTCCCGCTGGCGTGGCTGGAGGCGGAGCGTGCCAACATCCTTGCCGTGCTCCGCGAGGCGTCCCGCCTCGGTCTGCACACGGCCGTATGGCAGTTGGCCGAGGGGTTCACCGTGCTCTTCCTGCACCGCAGGCATCTCGGGGACTGGAGGGAGTCACTGGAACTCGGAGCCGCGGCTGCGGCGGCGTCCGACGAGCTTGTTCCGGCGGCCGAGGCCAGGCTGCGCAGCCTGCTCTCCCGCCCCCTGATGGACCTGGGCGAGTACGAGCAGGCACGGAGGGAGCTGGAGACGGCTGTTGCCTGCGCGGAGGTGGCCGATCGCACCGAACTTCGGGCATCGGTTCTTGAGTTCTTCGGGAGGTACTGGGACCGGTTCGATCCGTCCCGGGCCATCGAGGTCTACCAGCGATCCCTGGAGCTCAACACCGAGGCCGGCCAGAAACGGGGGGCTGCCATCGCCTCTCTCTTTCTCGGCAGCGCACAGGACGCTGCCGGTGACCCGGCCCAGGCACTCCTCACTCTGGGGCAGGCGCGTCAAGCGCTGTTGGCTGGTGAGAATCCGGATCTGCGGATGGCGGCGCGGGCGGAAGTCGCCAGGGGACGCGCTCACGACCACCTCGGCGACACGGAGCAGGCGATCGGGTCACTGAGTGAGGCGGCGCGCATCCTCCGGGAGCAGAAGGCAACCCATTACGAGGCCGAGGCGCTGCTGGAACTGGCCGCCATCGCGGAGCGGCCGGGCGGCGACCGGACACACCTGCGGAGCTACCTGGCCCGCGCCCTGGAGATCCACGAGGACGGCGGCAGCCCGCTCGCCGAGCAGTTGCGGGAGCGCGTGCGGGTTCTGGACGCGCAGACCGATCCCGGTTCAGCCCTTAGAGAGCCGCCCGGTCAAGCGTGAGGCGGACGGCCTCGCTGCGGTCGGATCCGATCCGCAGCGTCACACAGCGGCCGGTCAGAGGCTGCGAGGTGCGGAGGAGGGCATAGACCACAGCGGCCGCAAGGCCTGGTCCGAGAGCGGGCCCTGTCGTCGTCGCGGTCACGACCCTGCCGTCCCGGAGGCCGACAAGGGTGTTGTGGGTGTCCGTGTCCACTGCGGCCAGACCGCAGCCGGGCAGGCGACCGAGGGTTTCGGCGATCCAGTGGTGGGCGCCGGCTCGGGTCGTTGCCTGGTGGTGGTTGAGCACGACGGACGCGCTCTCGGTGAGTCGCCGGTCCCGTTCCTCTTCGTCGCATGCCAGATGGACGAAGGCGTCGACGTCCTCCTCCCCGAAACCGGTCAGGGAGGCGGGGAGACGGATCACAGTGATCGTCGGCCGGCCGCGGTCTGTCGAGATCACGGTGGTCACCCGCCAGGCCGTACAGCGGTCCGTGGTCGGTTTCGGCTCCGGCAGCTGGAGAACCGGTGCGTGCGGAGACGCCGAGGCCGGCTCAGGGAGCCCCATCAGTCGGTACAGAGCGGCACGAAGGCGCGCATGGGCCCGACCGGGCTCCGCGAAAGCCCGCTGGGCGACAGAGGCGGAGGGCGTACGCCCGCATGTGCCGATGGCGTCGGCGACCTGCCGGTGCAGTTCCGTACGGGGATCGAGGCGGGGCGCGACCTGCGCGAGGGCGCGGGCGGCCGTCCCGGGCACGGCGTCTTCCCCGAACGCGGCAAGCACCACCGGCGTGCCCAGCGAAGCTCCGTACAGCGTCACGGAGCCGTGGTCGCCGATCACCACGTCGGCTGCGACAAGGGCGGGTCGCCAGGAATGGACCGGAGGAATCAGCACCAGGCCCGCGGCCAGGGCTGAGGCCTGGAGGTTACGGATCTGCCACGAGCCGTGCCCCGCCCAGACGTTGGGATGGGCGATCAGTCCGACCTGGTACTCGTCGTACGGCAGAGAGGCCAGGAGGCGTGCAGGCAGTTCCGGGTCCTGGCCGATGAGAGAGGACGGGCCCCACGTCGAGCTGATGATGACGAACCGGCGGCCCTCCGCCACGCCTAGGGCGCGCCGGTACGCGTCCCTGTGGGACTGGCTGCTCTGCAGCTCGTCGAAGCACGGGTCGCCGACGAGAAGTGTGCGTCCTGCGGTCTTCGGGTGTGTGGAGAGAAGCTGCTCTTCCTGGTCCGGATGCGACACAGCCAGCCACGCGCGGCCGGATTCGAGCAGCGCGTCCGACACGACGCCGGAGAGGCGCACGCGGGAGGAGCGGGAATCGGGAACGAGCTTCTGAAAGCCCACGCCGTGCGGCAGCACCAGGACCGGGCAGTCGCCCTCAGGGACCTCGATGTTCTCGCTTGCGGAAAGAATGAGGTCGGGCGCGGCGTTGCCCAGCTGATCCCAGGGCATGACCCGGCATCCGGCGTTGTGAAGCAGGTCGAGGACCCCGTCGCTGAAGGCGGAGGTCGAGTCGTAAGCGAAGACGACCGAAACGCGGCTGTCGTCGCGGACGAGGGAGGGCAGACACTCGAGTACCCGGGCGGTGGACGTGACCGTACGAGCGGCTACGA
The DNA here is from genome assembly GCF_042889785.1 of Streptomyces sp. NPDC002476. Classification (NCBI taxonomy): domain Bacteria; kingdom Bacillati; phylum Actinomycetota; class Actinomycetes; order Kitasatosporales; family Streptomycetaceae; genus Streptomyces; species Streptomyces sp. NPDC002476. Next base: position 129,011 of record NZ_JBIARH010000009.1, read on the forward strand.
CCAGCGTCTTTTCGGCACGGAAGGTGCTCCACCGGTCAGCGTCGGGCCCGACCGGAACACGCAGGGGCTGGCTAGCGTGCATGGCCACCCCGAAAAGTTACGTGCGGCGTGGTCCGAAACACGCTCGCGGCTCGCGGCTCGCGGCTCGCGGCTCGCGGCTGGCGGCTCGCGGCTGGCGGCTCGCGGCTCGCGGCTCGCGGCTCGCGGCTCGCGGCTCGCGGCTCGCGGCTCGCGGCTCGCGGCTCGCGGCTCGCGGCTCGCGGCTCGCGGCGATGGTGCCCTTACAGCAATTCACTCCGGCAAACAATCCTTCCGGCTGACTTTGGATTCGTATGAATAGCTACACCGTACTGGGGGCTTATCAGGCGCGATCACTCAGAGGGGCGATCTCGGACGATGCTCCGCGGCACCAGCCCACCGCCTGTACCAGCGGCACGCACGGTCTCATTCAGCTGCGACGGCAGACCGGTCGTATGGTCGGAGCGTGGCATGACTGCCTTGACGCCCATGACACCCCCTGCCGACCCGCAGTGTGATGGCCCGACACCGTCCGTCATGATCTTGCGGGCTTGTCTGCGCAGGTCGTCGGTTCGAATCCGACAGGGGGCTCCGCAGAAGACCCAGGCCGGACAACGTTCCGGCCTGGGTCTTCCGCTGTGCGTTTTCGGATGTCACGGTGCTTGGCGGGCCCGGTGACCGCCGTGCGGGGCGCCGGTGGGCCCGCGTGTCAGGCGGCGCCGGCCAGCCGGTGCAGTATCCCGGCGACCAGCGCGGTCTGGTGGGCCACCGTGTCCGGGTAGATGAACTCGTGCCTCGCATGGGCGCCCCCGCCCACCGCTCCCAGGCCGCAGAGCACGGGAAGGCCCAGGCCGGCGACGAAATTCGCGTCGCTGGCACCACCGACGGTGACGTCGGCGAGCGGCCGGCCGAGTTCCTCCGACACCGCTCGCGCCGTCTTCAGCAGGGACTCCGACGCGGCGTTCAGCGTCATCGGCGGCCGGTTCCAGCCGTGCTGGACATCGATGCGGATGCGCGGGTCGCTCACCTGGATCTTGTCGAACGCGGCGTCCACGCGGTCCTGCTCCGCTCGGGTGAGAACCCGGATGTCGATGCTCGCGGACGCCTGTCCGGCCACGACGTTCGTTCCGGATCCGCCGCTGATGCGCCCCACGTTGACCGTGGTTCCCTCCGCGGGGGCGGCCGTGGCCGCCGCGTCGGTGATGAACTCGGCGAGCGCGTGGATCGCGCTCGCCCCGTCCTCGGGGTTCAGGCCGGCGTGTGCTTCCACTCCGGTGGCCGTCACCGTGAAGATTCCCCCGCCCTTGCGACCTGTCTTGACGGCACCGTCCACACTCGCCTCAAGTACCAGCGTGGCATCCACGGATGCTGCGACCCGTTCGATCACCGGCCGGGACGAGGGAGAGCCGATCTCCTCGTCGCTGTTGAGGACGAAGGTCACCGTGGGCACTGCCGCACCGCTCTCGCGGAGCAGTTTGAGAGCCCAGATGCCCTGAGCGAGGCCCGTCTTCATGTCGAAGATGCCGGGCCCGCTCAGACGTTGCCGGCCGTCCTCGTCGATGTGGGAGGCGATCGGCCAGTTCGCCAGTGTGCCCTGCGGCCACACGGTGTCGTAGTGGCCGACGATCGCGACACGCCCTGGCCCGTCCCCTTCGTAGGTGAGGACCAGGGTGTCGCCCTGCTCGCCGCCCGGATGCCGTTCCACTTCTGTGGGTGCTCCGAGCCGGTGGGCAACGAGAGCGCTCAGCAGTTCAAGGCCGTGACCGAGGCCGGTGAGGTCGTAACTGTGGGTCTCGCAGGCGACGAGGTCGGTGATGTCGGTGAGGATGTCCGCAGCGGCGGCGTCGGCGCTGCGGGCGAGCTCGGAGATCATGGTGCGGTCGCTCCGTGGAATTGCGGGTGGAATGTGGGGGATTCGGGGTCAGGCGCCGGGGCCGAAGGGGATGCCGAGCAGATACCAGGCCAGGACGAAGCTGACCCACACCACCCAGACGACAGCGGCCAGGGGGATGGTGAACGAGGCGAGCGTGCCGATCCCCGCCGACTTCCGGTAGCGCTGGATGAAGCCGAGAGCCATGGCGAAGTACGGGCTCATGGGGGTGATGCAGTTGCTGACGGAGTCGGCCACCCGGTAGACGGCCTGGGTGGCCTCGGGGCTGATCCCGATGAGCATGAGCATGGGGATGAACACCGGTGCGGCCAGCGCCCAGAGCGCGGATCCGCTGGTGATGGCCAGGTTCATGAAGGTGACCAGGACGGCTATCCCCAGCAGGACCACCCACCCGTGCACGCCGAGGTTCTGCAGTGCCTCCGCACCCCGTATCGCGAGCACCTCGCCGATGTGACTCCACTTGAAGAAGGCGAGGAACTGGGAGATGGCGAAGAACAGCACCAGGATCGGCGCCATGGACCGGGCGCCCTCGATCATGGCCGCCACCACGTCCCGGGACCCGGGAAGGGATCCGGTGATCCGGCCGTACACGGTGCCCAGGAGCGCGAAGAAGACACCCAGAATAGGCGCCATGCCCGAGAACAGCGGGGACTGGACCACACTGCCCCCTTCGCCGCGCAGCGGAGATCCCGTCGGCAGCATGACGAGCACCAGAGCGGCCACGAAGGCCAGCGCGACCAGTCCGGTCACCCGCAGGGCGCGGCGCTGGGCGGAGGTGACTTCGATGTCGGCCAGTTCCTCGGCGTTCAGGTCCGAGGCGGGTCCGTCGGTCTCCAGATCGGGGCGGCGGGCCAGGACCTTCTCGGTGACCAGGGTGATGACGAGGGCGACGAGCACCGAGGACGCAAGGCTGAAGTAGTAGTTCGCCACAGGAGTGACGACGTAATTCGGGTCGATCGTCTGCGCGGCGGCGGTGGAGATCGTGGACAGCAGTACGTCGGTGGTCGTCAGCGAGGGCGAGGCGTCGTAGCCCGCCGAGATGGAGACGAACGCGACGATGCAGCCGAGTACGGGGCTGCGGCCGGCGGCGCGGAACACCAGAGCGCCCAGGGGGATGAGCGTCACGTAAGCGGCGTCGCCGGCGACGTGGCCGACCATCGCGGTCATGGACAGGGCGAACGTCAGGTACTTGCCCGGTACCCGTGCGACGAGGCGACGCAGCAGGGCACTGAACAGCCCGCTGCGCTCGGCCACCGCGATGCCGAACATCACCGTGAGGATCGTGGCCAGCGGGGGGAAACTCGCGAAGTTCTCCACCGCCTCCTCGACCATCATCGTGATGCCGTCCCGGCTGAGCAGGCTGCGTACTGCGACGGTCTCGTCGCCTCCGGGCTGGACGGCGCCGAGATCTGCCGCGGACAGGACCGCGCTCAGCACGATGACAAGCAGTGCCAGCAGCCAGAACAGCCAGAAGGGATGCGGCAGTTTGTTGCCCACCCTCTCGATCACGGCGAAGCTGCGGAAGGCTGCCCGCAGCACCTTCGGCTGCGGGGCCACCTCTTTGGTGGTCAGCTCATGGGGCATCGCAAAAGGAAACCTTTCCGCGCGAAGGGAAACGGGGCAGTGACAAAGGGGGGGGTGATTCGGCCGAAATCCGGACCGCCGTTTCGGGGTGGACGACCGCGTTGCAACATCGTGTGCATTTACGGTCACCAGGGCCGAAAATCGTCGAGAATCGCTTTCTGGAGGCCCTGTATGCACGATTTCGCCGACTCTCTTCCGGCCGGCCGCCTGGAGGAGGCCGACCTCGCGCTCGCCAACTGTCTGCAGATCGCGCCACGTGCCTCATGGGCCACGCTCGGCGATGTCCTGGGAGTCAGTGCCGCCACGGCGGCCCGGCGCTGGCGGCGGCTGGCCGCCACGGGACAGGCATGGGTCACCGCGACCGGCGGTTCCAGCCTGTGGCGCTCGCTGTGCGATGCCTTTCTCGACATCCGGTGCCATCCGGCGCAGCGCGGCCGGGTGGCGCTCGCCCTGGCCCGCGATCCGAGAACCAAATCGGTGATGGAGGTCGCCAGCGGCCGTGATCTGCACGTCAACGTCATCACCGGCGATCTGCACGCACTGTCGCGCTTCGTCCTGGACCAGGTCAGCCGCCTCCCCGGGGTGGTGGAGGTCGATGTGCAGATCAGCACGCACACCTATATGTCAGGAACCGCCTGGCGGCTGGACGCCCTGTCCCGCACCCAGCGCGAGCGTCTGCAACCCGTGACCGCGCCGAGCCGGCCGGTGCCGACCGGGTGGCTGTCACCCGCAGACCGCACGCTCCTGCTCGCACTGGCTCCGGACGGCAGACTGCCGGTCACCGAACTCGCCGAACGCACCGGCGCCAGTCACACGGCGACCCGTCGCAGGCTGTCCCGGCTGGAGCACTCGGGCGCGGTCTCCTTCCGCTGCGAGATCTCCCAGCACCTCACGGGCTGGCCGGTGACGACGCTGCTGTGGGGTCGGGTCCCGCCGGGCGACCGCAAGCGCGTCAGCGAGCGACTGGCACGCATGCCCGAGATCCGCCTTCTGGTCGCCACCAGCGGCGGCACCAATTTCCGGGTGTCCACCTGGCTGCGTTCCACCGCCGGCGCGCACGACCTGGAGGCGCGGATCACCTCCGCCCTGCCCGAGTTCGAAATCGTCGAGCACGCCGTTGTGCTGCGCACGGTGAAACGGCTCGGCTGGATTCTGGATGATCTCGGGCGGCGCCGGGAGTGCGCACCCATCGACCCGTGGTGCCCGAAGGACACCCGTATCCCGTCGGCGGACCCGGGCGAGTACGAGGAGTAGGGCGGAAGGGGGACCTGTGGTGCCTCGGCCGGCCGGGAACCGCCGGCCGGCAGAGGCACCCGCCCCCGGCCCCTTGGCGGCGCGGCCTGCGAACGGACCGGCGCGCCCGTCGGCGGGCCAACGCGCCTACCACGAAGGGTGGCGTCGGCCACGACAGCCGTACCGGGCAGCCCCCGGATCGGGTCGCCCGTCTCCGTCAGGACTTCGCGCTCCAAGGAGCCGGTGTCGGCCGGTTCCCGGGCTTCGACGGTGTCGGCGATCGTGGTGCGCAGTTCATCCGTCATGCCGTCGCGCTGGTCAGCCGGAATACGCCGGACGACCTCCTGCACCCAGCGCTCGGTCAGTGGGTGGGCGGGCCGTCGTTCCGCTGTCCTTGCGCGGGAGCCTCGCCGTCGCCTGGTGCCGTCGGCGTGGGGCCGTCCGTGGACGGCGGCGGGGTGCCGTATGCCGCTGGGAGGTCCGCCCGGCCGAGCGGATTCGGGTCGTCCGCCTCCCCGCCCGGGGCGGGGAGTTCACCGGCCGCCTCGTTGAAGGCGGTCAGCGCGCCGACGAGGGCCGTGCGTCGGGCGGGGGCGAGACGCGCGACGATCGCGGTGAGTTCACGGCGGCGTCGGGCGGTGACGTGCTCGACGGTGCGACGGCCCTCGTCGGTGAGCCGGAGCAGGGTCTCGCGGCGGTTGCCGGGGTTGACCTGCCGGTCCGCGAGACCGGAGACGATCAGCCGGTCGACCATGCGCATCGCGGTCGGGGGCGACACGCGCAACAGCTCCGCGAGCCTCACCAATTTGGTCGCGCCGCGCGTCGAGAGCACCACCAGCATCCGGAACTGCGCCAGAGTCACCCGCTCCTCGACCTCGGCGAGCGAGTTCGCCGCCACCGCGATCAGCACCTGTGACGCCGTGACGACCGCTCGGGTCACCGCGTCGACGTCGTCGGCGTCGGCGTCGGCGTCGGAGGAATTGGTGGTGTCAGAGGTGTCAGAGGTGTGCGCGGTGTTGGAGGTTTCGACGGCGGCGTCCGTGGCGTCCACGTCCGCGGTTCCGGGCTCTCCTTGGGGCATGCCCTCATTTCTACCGCTTTCGCCGTTCGCTCCCGTTCCACCGCTCCGGGCGCGGTCAGCCCCAGAGGGCGCGGGCGAGTGCCGCGCCGGTGAACGCGGCTCCGAGCCCGACGGCCGTGCTCGCCAGGACGTTGACCGCCGCGTAGAAGCGGGCCCCGTCCTCGGCCAGGCGCAGCGTCTCGTACGAGAAGGTCGAGTACGTCGTCAGCGCCCCGCACAGGCCGGTACCGAGCAGGAGCTGTGTCTCGGAGGAGGCGGCCCCGGCGGCTGCCGCGCCGGTGATCAGTCCGAGGATCAGACACCCGAAGATGTTGACGGTGAAGGTCCCCCACGGGAAGAGGCTGTCGTGCCGGGACTGGACCGCACGGTCGGTGAGGTAGCGCAGTGGGGCTCCGATCATGGCACCCGCGATCACGAGCAGCCAGTTCACCGTTCTTCCTTGCCGTGGCGGGTCTTGTCCCGGCCCCTGCGATCGCGGCCGGTGCAGCGGACGACCTCGCAGTCGTCGAGGACGACCAGCCCCTGGGCGACGAGTTCGTCGATCTGCGGCAGAAAGGCCCGGATCCGTTCCTCGGTGTCGACGATCACGACGGCGACCGGCAGGTCCTCGCTCAGCGACAGCAGCCGGACGGTGTGGATCAGGGAGGAGGCCCCGAACCCCTCGATGCCCCGGAAGACGGAGGCGCCCGCCAGCCCGGCCTCGCGCGCCCGGTGGACGATCTCGGTGTACACGGGCTTGTGGTGCCACATGTCCGTCTCGCCGACGAACACGGTGACGCGCAGTGCGGAACCGGTGAGCCTCATGGCTGCCTCCACGTGATGGCGCGGCGCGTCAGCGCGACCGCGAGCCATACGGCGGTCAGGGCGACGACCGGGGTGAGGGCCAGGCAGGCCAGGCCGGTGCGTGTCTCCCGGCCGTCCACCAGGCGCTGGATGTCGACGGCGTAGGTGGAGAAGGTGGTGAAGCCGCCGAGTACGCCGGTGCCGAAGAAGGGGCGCACGAGACGGTGGGGCGCCCGGACGTCGGTGATGACCACCATGAAGACCCCGATCACCGCACAGCCGACGGCGTTGACGGTCAGGGTCGTCCACGGGAAGGCGCCGGTCGCCGTGGGCCACAGCAGTGAGGCCCCGTACCGCGCGGTCGCCCCCACGGCGCCGCCGACCGCCACGACGGCCACCACCGGGCCCTGTCGCGCCGGCCGGGAGTCCTTGCGCCGACCGTCGGGTACGCGGAGGCCGACGTCGGGGTCGACGGGTTCGTTCAGCATCGGGATCGGGGTCCGGGGCTCTTCCACGTGCGTCTCCTACTCGCCGGGCGCGGGAACGTACGGTGCGCGTCGCAAGTAGGGACCGTTGGCGGCGTCGTCGCCGCGGTTCGGGTACGGCGGGCCCCACCGCCGTGCGGTGGGCGAGGAGACCGCGTGACTACGTGATCACCGCGGAACACCGCTCGGACCAGCTTACCGGGCGCCGCCGCGGTTCTCCTGCTGGGCCGCAGCACTGCCCGTACGGCTCGGCGTACTGCCCGTACGGCTCGGCGCGGTGAGCGGCGAGCGGTGGTTGTCCCCGCCGTACGGGCGCGGGACACTGGAATTCGCCTGGCGACAGGGCTCGCCCCGACCGCGCCGGTGCGGCGCGGGCGGCTGCCGTACGAGCCGGTCGTCCGGCGTCGCGGGAGGTGGGCAGCGGTGTCACGCATCACCGTCGAGGTCGAGTCGACCATCGGTTCCTCCGATGGTTCGTTCGGGGGCTCGTCCGGCGGTTCCTCTGCCGGTCCTTCTGTTGGTTCATCCAGCGGGTCCTCCGCCGTCCCCCTCGCCGGGTTCTCCCCGCCTGATGTCTCGGACGCGTCGGACGGGCCGGAACCGAGTGGCGGTGCCGACGGCTGGCCCGTGGGCGAGGGACGTGTCGAGGACACCCTGGATACGGACGGGCGGTCCGTACGCACCCTGGTCCTGATGCGGGAGCCGGCCCGGCCGGGCGACGAGGTGGCGGCCTGGCCGGTGGCGTTGCTGCATCTGAACGACGGCCGTCATGACGTGGACGAAGTACTGTGCGTCGCCGAGGCCGAGCCCTTCATCGACCTGGTCGACGCCACGGACCTGCGCCGCTGGCACGCGGAGCCCGACGTGTGGGCGACGGCGCTCGGCCGACTGTCGCCCGGGACCGTGTACCGGGTGACGGGCTGCGGCAGCCGCAGGGAGGCCGACCAACTGGTGTCGGACGCGCGCCATGCCTATCTCCGGCTCACCGGATGCCTGGAGTGACCGGGATGGCAGGGGTGGTCGGGGTGCCCGAAGCGACTGAAGCGACTGAAGCGACCGGAGGGCCCGAGTTCGGTGCCGGGCCCGAAAGCGGCGGCGCTCTGCTGATCGTGCTGCGGCATGCCAAGTCCGCCTGGCCGGACGGCGTCCCCGATCACGAACGGCCGCTCGCGGGCCGGGGCCGTCGCGATGCCCCGGCGGCAGGGCGCCGACTGTACGAGACGGGGTGCGTGCCCAACCTGGTCGTCTGCTCGACCGCCCGGCGCGCCCGGGAGACCTGGGATCTGGTCGCGACGGAGCTGTTCGCGCCGGAACCGTACGCGGCGGAACCGGACGTGGTGTTCGAGCCGAGGGTGTACGCCGCGAGCGCGTCCGGCCTTCTCCGCGTACTGCACGAGGTGCTCGACGACGCGCTCGCGCGTGGTGGCCGCGACGGTCGTGGCGGCCCGGCGCCGGGCCGGACGGTGCTGCTGGTCGGGCATCAGCCCGGAGTGCAGGAACTCGTCCTGTCCCTCGCGGGCGGCGGCGACGAACAGGCGCTCGCGCGGGCCCGTACCAAGTTCCCGACCTCCGCTTTCGCGGTACTGGCGCTGCCGGGTACCCGGGCCGGGGGCGGGGCCGGGCTCACGCCCGGCGCGGCGGTGCTCATCGACTTCTCCGTTCCCCGCGGCCCCGTCTCCGCCGCGCGGGGCTGATGTCACGTATGCCCCTCGGCGTCAGGCAAGCCCCTCGGCCCCGGCGCGTCGGGCGCGTTCGCGTGACGCCTCGATCTCCGCGTACGCCGAGTCCCGTCCCTCCCAGTGGGAACCCTCGACGGACTTGCCTGGTTCGAGGTCCTTGTAGACCTCGAAGAAATGGGTGATCTCCAGGGTGTCGAAACGGGGGATGTCATCGATGTCCTGCACGGCGGCGTAGCGCGGATCGTGGGCCGGTACGCACAGCACCTTCTCGTCGGGGCCCTTCTCGTCCCTCATGACGTACATGCCGACGGCCCGGCACTCGATGGCGCAGCCGGGGAACGTCGGGTCGCCGACCAGGACGAGCGCGTCGAGCGGATCGCCGTCGCGGCCCAGCGTTCCTTCGATGTAGCCGTAATCCGCCGGGTACTTCGTGGATGTGAACAGCATCCGGTCCAGGCGGATGCGGTGCAGGGTGTGGTCCATCTCGTACTTGTTGCGGGACCCACGGGGGATCTCCACCGTCACGTCGAACTCCATGACCGCCTCCATGACCGCCTCCGGGCCGTGCCGGCCGCACCCGTACGAGGTGCGGCGGACGCGCGTCCTGTCCATCGTCGGTCGCTGTCCGGCTCCCGGCAGCGTGGCGGGGCCCCGGTACGCCCGATCAGGTCAACCCGGCAGGACCGGACGCGGGCACCCCGTGCCCAGTGAGGTTGCGCCGTCGGCCGTCTTGGCGGCCGAGTCGGCATCGCCGGGCGGCCGTCGCGACGGAGCCGCCGCCGTCACGGCAGATCGGGGCGGCCCAGCCAGGCAGGCCGCACGGGCACCCCGTCCGCGTACCGTTCCACGTCCTCCTCCGCGGGATGCTCCGCACGCCGTCGCCTCGCGCTCTCTCGCGCGGTCGCGGTCGCCGTCGCGAGTGAAGGGGCGGGGGCGGGAATCGTGTCGGCCTCGGGTTCGGCCCGGGGATCAGGAGCCGGTTCCGGCTCCTGCGCCGGTTCGGGCTCGGGCGCGGCGCTGTCCTCCAGCAGCTCCGCCACCGTGAACCGGGTGCTGTACGACTGCCAGGCGCCGTCGACCACCAGGAGGAAACCGTCGTCCTTCCGGAAGAGTCGGCGCCGCTTCGGGTTCCTGGGGTGTGTCGGGGCGTGGCCCCGGGCCCGCCGTTCCAGTTCCAGCAGGGCGTCCTCACGTGTTCCCGCCATGTGCGCCAGCACGTATGTCTCGATGTGCTTGTTCTCCCCGCCGCCCACGGTGGTCTCCATGACCAGTCCCCAGGTCGTCATACGCCCCCCGTTCCCTCGCCCTCAGTGTGCGAAGCACAGTCTTCCGCACCCCCGGAACCACGGTGGACGTTTATGTCGTCCTTACGCGCGCGAGCCACTGCACGCGGGCATGACAAGCACCGCGCGGGCTCGCCACGTACCCGAATCCAAGGAGCGGCATGACAGTCCACGGCATCACGCGATCCCTGAGCAGCGGAACGGAGGAGGACGTTCCCGTGCGGCGGCGCGGTCCCCGCAGGGCTCTCCTGGACTGCTCGAAGGCGGCGTTGCTCGTCGCGCTCGTCCTGGGGGCCGGTACGGCATGCAGCAAGGAGGCCCTGGACGACGCGGCCTCGGGCGGTACCCACAAGGCCAAGGACTGGAAGGTCGGCGACTGCGCCGGGCCCGATGCGAAGGAGTCGAAGGACGCCTACCAGGCCCTGGAGTGCGACGACCCGAACGCGACGATCAAGGCCCTTGAGATCAAGGACGGCGCCATTTTCGCCGACTCGATCCAGTGCCCGGCCGGCACCGACGTGATCATCTCCGTGAAGATCTCCTTCGGTCCGAGCCAGAGCACCGGCGGCATCCCCAGCAAGACCGTCTGCGGCCGGAACCTGTCCGGCGACCACCCCGGTGACGCCGGGGCGGGTGGCGGCCAGCTGGTGAAGGGCGACTGCGTGAACGACCAGGCCAAGGAGGTTCCCTGCGGCAATGGGGGCGGCGGTGTGTTCAAGGTGCTCGCCCTGACGAAGACGGCCAAGGAATGCCCGTCCGGCACCGACAACCCCATCGAGCTGTTCCCGAGCCCAGGCCGTCCGTACGACGCGATCTGCACCAGCAAGGCCTGAGTTCCGCGCGTGCCGAGGGCCCTCCGAAGGCTCCGGTACGGGCCTGCTGAAGGTCTGAGCTCCGTCCTGTCGGGGGCCCTTTCGGGAGCGTACCGAGGACGCACGGCGCGCGTACTGAGGGCGTACTGAGGGCGCGTCACGGGCATCCGCCACTTCGGTGGCGGATGCCCGTTCGTTCGTGTCCGTTCCTTTCCGGGCGTTCAGTGTCGCCCGGCCAGCCGGTCCGCGGCCTTCGCGATGGGGTCGGTGCCGGGGCGGGGCGAGGTGAGTTCGCGGCGGTCGGCGGCGCGGTAGGCGGCGTACATGCCGTGGACGCCGAGCCAGCGGAAGGGCTCGGGCTCCCACTTGCGGACCCTGTGCCCCACCCAGGGCAGGGTGGTCAGTTCCGTGGGGCCCGACTGGCCGGAGTCCTGCTGGATCAGGTCGCGCAGGGTGCGGGCGGCGAGGTTCGTGGTGGCGACGCCGGAGCCGACGTAGCCTCCGGCCCAGCCCAGGCCCGTGGAACGGTCGAGGGTGACGGTGGCGCACCAGTCGCGGGGTACGCCGAGGACGCCGGACCAGGCGTGGTCGATGCGGGCGGCCCCGGTGATGGGGAAGAGCCTGACGAGGATGTCGCGGAGCGCCTCGATGGTGGCGGGCTGGGTGCGGGCCGTGTCGTTGAAGTGGGCGGCGGCCGAGCCGTAGCGGTACGGGACGCCGCGTCCACCGAGCGCGATGCGGTCGTCGGCGGTGCGCTGGGCGTACATGTAGGCGTGGGCCATGTCGCCGAGGGTCTCGCGGCCCTCCCAGCCGATGGCGTCCCAGACGGACCGCGGAAGCGGCTCGGTGGCGATCATCGAGGAGTTCATGGGGAGCCAGGTGCGCTTGTGGCCCTTGAGGTTCGCGGTGAAGCCCTCGGTGCACCGCAGGATGTACGGGGCGCGGACGGTGCCGTACGGGGTACGGGCGTGCTTGGGCTCGATGGCGGTGACGGGCGTCGACTCGTGGATGGTGACGCCGAGCGACTCGACGGTCGCGGCCAGGCCCGTGACGAGCTTGACCGGGTGCAGCCGCGCCCCGTGCGGGGTCCAGGTGGAACCGACGGCTCCGGTGACGTTGACGCGCTCGGCGGTCTCGCGGGCGCCCCGCAGCACGCGGTCGGTCTCGCCGAAGGCGATCTCCACGGAGTGGAAGTCCTTCAGGCGGGCCAACTGGGCGGGTGTGTAAGCGACTTCGAGAACCCCGCCCTGATGGATGTCGGCGTCGATGTCCTCCTCGGCGGCGACGCGCACGACCTCGGCGACGGTGTCGTTCATCGCCTGCTGGAGCCGGACGGCCGCCTCGTGGCCGTGGAGCTTCGCGTAGCGGTCGCGCCCGGCGATGCCGTTGTAGAGCCAGCCGCCGTTGCGTCCGGAGGCGCCGTAGCCGCAGAACTTGGCTTCGAGGACGGTGATGTTGAGGAAGGGGACGGCCTTCTTGAGGTAGTAGGCGGTCCAGAGTCCGGTGTACCCGCCGCCCACGATGCAGACATCGGCTGTGCGGTCGCCGGGGAGGGGCTCCCGGGCGATGGGGGTGCCCCGGTCCGCGTACCAGAAGGATATGCCGCCGTTGACGGTGCTGACGGTGCTCATGTTGTCCCTGCTGTCCCTGCTTCGTCCGGTGTGAAGGCTGTGGTGGTGGGGGGCTTTCCGGCTTGCGCCGGGGCGGACGTTACTGCGCCGGAGGGTCTCCCGTCCCGTGCGGGGACGGGTAGCCGGGCCGGTCGTGGGACTCATCGCTGGACTCGTCGTCGGATTCGTCGCTGGGCTGGTTGGACCGGTCGGAATGGTTGGGCCGGTTGCCGGACGGGTGGCGGGGCCGTTCGCGGCGCGGGCTCCGGGGCCGGGCCCCGCCCTCGTCCCGGCCGTTGTCCTGACCCTTGTCCCCGCCCTCGTCCTGACCCTCGTCCCGGGCCCGGCCCCGGGCCAGCGGATAGCAGGCCAGGCCGACGAGCACGGCGGTGAAGTGCCCGAGGTCGGTGAAGGTGCTGCGGCCACTGATGAGCGGGATGCCGTAGAAGACGGCGACGGCGAAGAGATACACGTGCCGCCAGGGCGCCGGAACCCGGTATGTCAGGACGGCGACGACACCCGCGAGCGCGTAACTGACGCCGATGTCGAGCGTATTGGTGGCGGCCGGTGTCACGTACCCGTGCCTGATGGCCCAGGCCAGTACGCCTTCGCTGACGAGGGTGGCCAGGACGTGCGCCGTGGCGGCGACGGTGAGCCAGCGCAGGGTGCCGAGCCATCGTTCTGCGCGGGCGTGGAAGACGGTGTAGAGGACGGCGTACGGCGCCCACAGGCCGTTGTCGGTCCAGAAGGCACTGGCGATCAGTACGCGTACGGGGTCCTCGGAGAGTTCGTGGAGGTTGGTGGACCGTCGGCGCAGGAAGTCCTCCTCGAATTCCGGGGACATCCGATGGATGACCACGGTGGTGGCGACGAGCATGGTCAGCCATAGGTAGGTGCCGGGCGCGCTGCGGATCCACGGGCCGACGCCGTGGAGCCATGAGCCGACGCCGCGGAGCCGCGAACCGGCGGCGGTGCGCGGCCGGTCGGGTGGAGCGGGGCCCGGCCGGCCGGGCGGGGCGGGGCTGCTGGGGGCCATATCCGATTGACGCACGGCTCTACGATCGTCCGCGTGATCGACATCCCGGACGCACTGATCGCCACCCAGTCCAAGTACAACGGGGAGACCGGGCGGGCCTTTCTCGCGGCGCTGCCGGGGCTGGCGGCCGAGTTCCTGGAACGGTGGGGACTCCGGCCGGACGGCGCGGCTCTCCACGGGATGTGTGCGCTGGTGCTTCCGGTGGTGCGTGAGGCGGACGGCCGGCCGGCGGCGCTGAAGCTCCAGCCCGTGGACGAGGAGACGGCGGGCGAGCCGGTCGCGTTGCGGGTGTGGGGCGAGGCGGGCGCGGGAGCCGTGGAACTGCTCGACCACGACCCGGCGACGGGGACGATGTTGCTGGAGCGGCTGGACAGCGGGCGTTCGCCGGCGGGATTGGCGGACGAGCGGGAGGCGGTCCGCGTTCTGGCGGAGCTGCTGGCCCGGCTGTCGTCCGTACCGGCTCCGGCCGGGTGCGGGCTGCGGCGGCTCGGGGACATCGTGGCGCGGATGCTGGAGGAGGCGCCGGGCGCGGTGGAGGCGTTGTCGGACGAGGCGGAGCGGCGGCTGCTGGCCGACTGCGCGGCGGCGGTGCGGGAGGTCGCGGGGGAGCCCGGGGACCGGGTGCTGCACTGGGACCTGCACTACGGGAACGTGCTGGCGGGTGGGGCGGCGGACCGCGGTGCGGCGCTCCCGGTCCGGGAACGGGGCCGATTCCCGGTCCGGGAACGGGGACGGGACCAGGGTCGGGGCGGGTGGGGAGCTGTTGATCACCGCACGGCCGGCGACCGCTGGGTGGCCATCGACCCGAAACCGCTGGTCGGCGATCCGGGGTTCGAGCTGTTTCCGGCGCTGGTCAACCGGTTCGACGCGGCGGCGGTGCGGTGGCGGTTCGACCTGATGACGGAGGCGCTGGGCCTCGACCGGGAGAGGGAACGGGCGCGGGCCTGGACGCTGGGGCGGCTGCTGCAGAACGGGTTGTGGGCCGTCTCGGACGGGGAGCGGCGGCTGGAACCGGAACAGGTCGAGACCGCCCGGTTGCTGCTGGGGCGGGGATGAGAGGGCGTGGCCGACGGGTACGGGGCACGGTGCGGGGCGTGGGGTGTGGACCGGCGGGGCGGTGACGCCGGGCGTCGACCGTCGTCAGGTGTGGACCGTCAGGTGTGGACCGGCACGCGTCGGTTCTACGCTGCCTCCATGATTCGTACCGCTACCCCCGCCGATGTCCCCGCCATCCACGCCATGATCTGTGAACTGGCCGACTACGAGAAGGCCCTGCACGAGGTGAAGGCCACCGAGGAGCAGCTGCGCGAGGCACTGTTCGGCGAGCGCCCCGCCGCGTACGCGCACATCGCCGAGTCGGACGACGACGGAGAGGTCGTCGGATTCGCGCTGTGGTTCCTGAACTTCTCCACCTGGCGCGGGGTGAACGGCATCTACCTGGAGGACCTGTACGTACGGCCGGAGCGGCGCGGCGGCGGGCACGGGAAAGCACTGCTCACGGAGCTGGCGCGGATCTGCGCGGAGCGCGGCTACGAGCGCCTGGAGTGGGCGGTGCTGAACTGGAACACCCCGTCCATCGCGTTCTACGAGTCGCTGGGGGCGCGGCCGCAGGACGAGTGGACGGTGTACCGGCTGACGGACGAGGCGCTCGCGAAGCTCGGCGTCCGGTAGGACCCGACCGGCGCCCACCGGGGTACTCCCTGGCACCGGCGATTGTCACCGGCGATTGTCAGTGGGGTGGTCCACGATGGGGGCATGGCACGCGGCAGCAGGAAGAAGGACACCGTCGCGGCGGCCCGGCGGCCGGAGGTACGGCTGCCGCCGCTGGTTCCGTACGACGGGAAGGGGCTGGAGCCGGACGGGGACTACGACGGTCTGCGCTTCGACGGGACGGACCTCGCGGACGGCTCGGGGCCGGGCGCACGGTTCATGGACTGTGCGCTGGACGGCTGCGCCCTGGACCGTACGGACCTGGTCAGGGCCCGCTTCATCGACTCGGTGCTGACGGGTGTTCGGGGGGTCGGCACCGACCTCGCGGAGGCGTCGTTGCGTGACGTGGAGATGACGGACGCGCGGCTCGGCGGGGTGCAGTTGCACGGTGCCGCGCTGGAACGGGTGCTGGTGCGCGGCGGGAAGATCGACTACCTGAATCTGCGGAAGGCGCGGCTGAAGGACGTGGTGTTCGAGGGCTGTGTGCTGTCCGAGCCGGACTTCGGGGAGGCGCACCTGGTGCGGGTGGAGTTCCGCGACTGCGTGCTGAAGCGTGCCGACCTCAGTTCCGTGCGGATGGAGTCGGTGGATCTGCGGACGGTCGCGGAACTGGACATCGCCAGGGGAGTGGAGCGGCTGTCGGGTGCGGTGATCAGCCCGGCCCAGCTGATGGAGCTGGCGCCTGCGTTCGCGGCGCAGATAGGGGTGCGCGTGGAGGCGTAGCGCGTGGAGGTGTGTTCGCCACCGGACCGGGCGTCCGACCTGGTCGGGACGGGACCGGTTCGGTACAGGGACGGGTCAGATACGGGGGAAGCGGGCCTGGAGGTCCCAGATAGCGGGGTTGTCGGCGAGCCCCTCGTGCATGTCGGCGAGGTCCGCGATCAGGTCGTGCAGGAAGTCGCGGGCCTCCCGGCGCAGCAGCGCGTGGTTGAAGGTGAGCGGGGGTTCGTCACCAGGCATCCAGTCGGCCTCGACGTCCACCCAGCCGAAGCGGCGCTCGAAGAGCATGCGATCGGACGACTCGGTGAAATCCAGCTCGGCGAACTGCCGTTGGTGCGAACGGCTGCCGCGCGGGTCGCGGTCGAGCTGCTCCACGATGTCGCAGAGGGCCCACGCGAAATCGAGCACCGGCACCCATCCCCAGGCTGTGGACAGTTCGCGGTCGGCCTCGGTGTCGGCGAGATAGACGTCCCCGCAGAACAGGTCGTGCCGCAGGGCGTGGACGTCCGCGCGGCGGTAGTCGGTCTGCGGGGGGTCGGGGAAGCGTCGGGAGAGGGAGTAGCCGATGTCGAGCACGGTCCGATGGTGTCATGCCCGCACGGTCGTCGATGTCGCGGTACAGGTCCGTCGATGTCGCAGTGCGGCGCAGGGACGGAAGGACCCGGAGAAGCGGAGCAGCTGGGCGTATTACCCGGCCCACCTGTATGCGAAGTTCCGCTACCCGCCCGTGCTGCTCGTCGTCCGCCGGGACAAGGGTACGGCGGAGTGGGCGGCCGAGCCGATCCGTATCGGCCTGGAGAAGCACCCGAGCCTCGCGGTGTTCCCGCTGGTACTGGGCCCGCACAACGTGCCCGCCGTGACGGACGCCGCAGAGGCCGCCGAGGACATTCCGATGGCCGTGTTCTCGGCGATCACGCACAGGAATGATCAGAGATCCTCACCGACCCCGACCGGTCGGAGGAGGGCTGGCCCAGGACGTCGGGCGGGGCGGTCGCACTCGGCGAGCCGACGGGTGCCATGGCCTGGTTCCCCGGCAACAATCACCCGAGCGACAAGGCGTCGTACGACATCACGGTCACCGTCCCGGAGGGCCTGACCGCCGTCTCCAACGGCGAGCTGGTTTCCCGCACCACCACCACGGGTGGCGCCCCGGACGGCACCAGCACGTACCACTGGCGCGTCGCGGAACCGATGGCCGGTTATCTCGCCACGCTCGCCGTCGGCCGCTTCGACACGCAGGCGTCGAGCACCCCGGACGGCATCAAGGTGTTCACCGCCGCCGACGCGGCGGCGGCGGCCCGGAGCGCGGCGGTCCTGGCCCGTGTCCCCGAGGTCGTGGCGTGGGTGGCGGAACGGTTCGGGCCGTACCTTTTTTCGCCACGGGCGCGATCGTCGGGCGGGACGGGGACGCCGGTTACGCGCTGGAGACCCAGAACCGGCCCTTCTTCCCGGGACCGCCGAGCGTTGGGCTGCTGGTCCACGAGATGGCGCACCAGTGGTTCGGGAACTCCGTTACGCCCGCGAGCTGGCGGGACATGTGGCTCAACGAGGGCCTGGCGACGTACGCGCAATGGTTGTGGGAGGACGACGAGGAGGGTGAGCCGGTCGAGGACCGGTTCGCCGCCGCCTTCTACGACGACAACTGGGCCTTTCCGCCCGCCGAACCGCCGACGGCCGCGGACATGGCGACGAGCGCTTCTTCGCGCTCGTGCAGGGCTGGACGCGGTCCCACCGGCACGGCACCGCGTCGACCGCCGACTTCACCGCCTATGTGGACGCCTATGTGGAGCGGGCGACCGGCAAGGACCTGACAGGGCTGTGGAACACCTGGCTGTACGGGAAGAGCCGGCCCGCCCCGAAGGACTGACCGGCTCCCGTTCCGCACAGCTTCTCCGCGCAGTCTCCAGGAAGCTAAGGCGGCCAAGGGGGCCCGGGGGACCCCGGTGGCCCGGCAGGGCCCGGACGAGAGGTGCGCGCCGGCGCTACTTCACTTTGACGCCGTCCCAGGCGGCGTCGACGGCCGCGAGTTCGGCGCTGTCCGCCCCGTACAGATCGGTCGCCGCCTTCTCGGTCGCCGTGCGTGCGCCCGCGTAGTCGGTGCTCGACGTCATGTACTGGGAGAGTGCCTTGTACCAGATCTGGACGGCCTTGTCCCGGCCGATGCCGGTGACGGTGGAGCCGTCGGCGGTCGGGGAGTCGTAGTCGACGCCGTTGATCGTCTTCGCTCCGCTGCCCTCGGACAGCAGGTAGAAGAAGTGGTTGGCGACGCCGGAGGAGTAGTGGACGTCGAGGTCGCCGACGTTGCTGTCCCAGTAGTCCGCGGAGCCGCCGTCCTTGCTCGGCTTGTCCATGTAGCGCAGCGGGGTGCCGTCGCCGTTGATGTCGATCTTCTCGCCGATGAGGTAGTCGCCGACGTCGGTGCTGTTGTCGGCGGAGAACTCCACGGCGGTGCCGAGAATGTCGCTGGTCGCCTCGTTCAGGCCACCGGACTCGCCGTAGTAGTCGAGGTTGGCGGTGGACGCGGTCAGGCCGTGGCTCATCTCGTGGCCGGCGACGTCGAGGGCGGTGAGGGCGCTCTTGTTGCCCGCGCCGTCGCCGTACGTCATACAGAAGCAGCTGTCGTCCCAGAACGCGTTGACGTACTCGTTGCCGTAGTGGACGCGCGAGTACGCGGCCTTGCCGTCACCGGCGATGCCGTCGCGGCCGAACGCCGACTTGTAGAAGTCCCAGGTCTTCGCGGCACCGTAGGCGGCGTCGACGGCGGCGGTCTGGCGGTCGTTGCCGGTTCCGTCGCCCCAGGTGTCGTCGTCGTCCGTGAAGAGCGAACCGGTGCCGCTCTCGCCCTGGTCGAGGTCGTAGGTCTTGTGGTCGCCGCGGTCGCCGTCGGTCAGCTCGTAGCCGGAGCCGGCCTGGGTGGTCGTCAGCTCGACCTTGCCGCTGTACTGGCTGTTGCCGACGCCGGTCTCGATCGACTCGTACCGGCGCAGTTCCTTGCCGGTGGTCGCGTCGGTGATGATGTGCAGCCGGCTGGGCGTGCCGTCCTTCTGCGTCCCGTGCCGCACCGACTCGAAGGCGAGGACGGGCTTGCCGTCGCTCGCCCAGATGATCTTCCGGGCGCTCGCCGCGGTCTTGATTGTCGCCGTCGTCGACGGCACGGATATCCGGGCGCCGGTCGCCTTGGTGACGCCCTTGATCCTGCCGTCACGGGCGGTGTGGGTGATGAGGTCGCCGCCGAGGACCGGGAGCCCGGCGTAGGTGCGCTCGTAGCGGGTGTGGACGGTGCCGTCGGCGTCCTTGATCACGTCACGCACGATCAGCTTCTCCTGCCCGCCGAGGCCGAGCGACTCGGCGGTCGAGGAGACGTCGGCCTGGGCCGACTTGATGGCGGCGGTGCGCTGGGAGGCGTTGTTCGCACCGAAGGGGACGGTGCTGCGAGTGGCGGAGGAGGCGCCGGTTCCCTGGTCGGGCGCGGCGTTCGCCGCTCCGGTCTGGACACCTACGACGACCATCGCGGCGACGGCGGCGAGAGCCGCGGCGCGACGGGTGTTCATGTGGGGGGTCATGCGTTCTCCGTTGCTCGTTCCGTGGGGGGTTACGAGCGGAGAGCGTGCCACCGAATGAGCGAGATTGACGGTGCACTAACAAATGCCTCACATTTTTTTGACCACCTCTTGTCTGTCTGGGGTGCGCTCGCGTCCGGTATTTGACGACTGTTCAGCGATGTTTGACGTCTTTTTGATTCACGCGGACGCGCGGCGCATCGACGCGCGGCGCATCCGCGTGCCGCGCGCGCGGGCGAGCGGCTTAAGGGCGAGCGGCTCACGGGCGTGCGGACGTTCGGGTGTACGACGGACGGGAGCCCCCGGCCGTGGACGAACGGCCGGGGGCTCCCGACGGGTATGGAACGGGTCCGCAGGACCCGGGTGCGTCAGATGTTGACGCCGAAGTCCTGGGCGATACCGGCCAGGCCCGAGGCGTAACCCTGGCCGACCGCGCGGAACTTCCACTCCGCGCCGTTGCGGTACAGCTCACCGAAGACCATGGCGGTCTCGGTGGCGGCGTCCTCGCTCAGGTCGTAGCGGGCGATCTCCGTGCCGCCGGCCTGGTTGACGATGCGGATGAACGCGTTGCGCACCTGGCCGAAGTTCTGGCTGCGGCTCTCGGCGTCGTAGATCGAGACCGGGAAGACGATCTTGTCGACGTCCGCCGGCAGGCCCGCCAGGTTGACGTTGATCTGCTCGTCGTCGCCCTCGCCCTGGCCCGTGACGTTGTCGCCGGTGTGGACGATGGTCTGGTCGGGGGTGGACTTGTTGTTGAAGAAGACGAAGTGGCTGTCGGAGACGACCTTGCCGGCCTGGTTGACCGCGATGGCCGAGGCGTCGAGGTCGAAGTCGGTGCCGGTGGTGGTGCGGACGTCCCAGCCGAGGCCGACGGTGACGGCGGTCAGGCCCGGGGCCTCCTTGGTGAGGGAGACGTTGCCGCCCTTGGACAGGCTTACAGCCATGGGAAGTCCCTTTCATCGTCGAGTGCGGGCTTCATGCCATCACGAAGCTACCGTCACTGGTCATAACGCGGACAAGGGACCACGAAGTTCCTGCCCCCTTTGCTTTCTTTACCGAAGTCGCCCCGGTCGGCCCGGTCCGGTCCCCCGGTCGGCCCGGTCCGGTCCCCCGGTCGGCTCGTCCGGTCGGCCCGCTCCCGGCCGGACCGCCCCCGGTCGGCGTCCTCGTCGGCGCGCCCGTACGACAAGAGCCGACACGGCCGTACAGCCGTACAGCAGAAGAACCGGCACGGTCGTCCGGCAAAAGAAGGTGACGGACACCCGCTGGAGCGGGGAACATGGGTGTCATGTCCGGGCCCTATGTCATCCGCGGCTCGGTCTCCCTGCCGGAGGCCGAGCTCATGTGGCGTTTCTCGCGCTCCTCCGGCCCCGGCGGACAGCACGTCAACACCAGCGACTCCCAGGTGGAACTGCGTTTCGACCTCGCGGCGACCGCGGCGCTTCCCCAGGTGTGGAAGGAACGGGCGCTCCAGCGGCTGGAGAACAGGCTCGTGGACGGGGTCGTCGTGGTGCGGGCGTCCGAGCACCGGTCCCAGTGGCGCAACAGGGAGACGGCACTCGTACGGCTCGCCTCCCTGCTGGCCGAGGCCACGGCGCCGCCCCCCAAGCCGCGCCGCAGGACCAAGATCCCGCGCGGCATCAACGAGCGCCGACTGCGCGAGAAGAAGCAGCGCGGCGAGACGAAACGCGGCCGCTCCGGCCGCGACTGGTGACAGCCGCCGCGCGCACCGTGAGGGGCAGTGCCGTATGGGCCGGCACGCGCGTACCTCGCCGCCTCAGCCCAGGTGCCGGTACCGCCCCCGGAAGTACATCAGCGGCGATCCGTCCCCGCTGGGCAGGGCCGCGCTCAGCACCCGGCCGATCACCAGCGTGTGGTCGCCCGCCAGGACCCGCTGCTCGGTGCGGCACTCAAGGGTGGCCAGCGCGCCGCCGACCAGGGGCGCACCGGTGAACTCCCCTCTCCGGTAGGGGACGTCCTCGAACAGCAGCCGGTCGCTGATCCGGCCCCTCATCGCAAACCGTCCGGCGATGTGCCGCTGGCTCTCGGCGAGCACGGAGACCGCCCACAGCGGCTGTTCCGACAGCAGGTCGTCCATCCGTGAGTCGTTGCGCAGACTGACCATGACCAGCGGCGGGTTCAGCGACACCGACATGAAGGCGGTCGCCGTCATCCCGACGTCCTCGCCGATCCCGTTCTCGTCCAGCGGCGGTTCCTCGGCCGTGACCAGTACGACTCCGGCGGCCAGTCGGGACAGCGCGGCCCGGAACTCATCATTGCTCACCCCCTCAGCATGGGGGACGAGGTCCTGGGGGACGAGGTCCTGGGGAGTGGGGCCGGAACGCGGGGCGGGGGACTCTGTCTGCAACACACCGGCACGCTATCCGCGGCCGGAGCGTGGCCGCATCGGGCCAGGGGACCAGCCTGGTCCTAGGACCCCCTCCAGCCTCCTCACCCCCGTGGGCCCCGGCCCTTCACCCGCACGGATCCCGGCACTTCGCCCCGTCGGTCCCGGCCCTCGCCGCCCCACCGGCCCCATACTGCAACGCCCGGATTTGCGTTCAAGAAAAGGACGGACCGCACCCGGGCGACGCCCGGACCTGTTTACCATCTTCTGTGACTTGAGTCACAGAGGGCGGTATTTGCTGACCCTGTGTACCGACGGCGCAGCTCACTGTGATTCAGTGGCCGTGACACTTCATTGAGTAAGTCATCTATGTGGGTCATCCAAGTACGTCATTCAAGTACGCCGATATGAACATGGAGTGCTGTCGAGGTCTCGGGGAGTGCGAGCAATGGAGGCCGAGTCGGAGCCGTATGTCCGTCTAGCGACGCTGCGGCAGCTGCACCAGGCCGTGGCCGATCTGAACACGGCGCGGAGCCTGGCCGACACCGTGCAGACCGTGGCCGACGGGATCGTCGAGGGTCTCGGATACGGACTGGCCTGTGTGAACCTGGTCCGGCCCGACGGAGACCTCGTCGTCGCCGCCTTCGCGGGCAACAGTGCCGCGGAGGCCCTGATCACCGGACGCATCGGTTCGCGCACCTCCTGGGAGCGCAGGCTGGCCATGGGCGAGGCGTGGGACGAGCTCCGCTTCATACCCCACACGGACGGCTGGGTGCTTCTCGACGACGACGTACCGCAGTGGCACACCGAGGGTCCCGAGCCCCGCTTCGAGGACGAGTGGCACCCCCAGGACCGCCTCTACGCGCCGATGTACGCCTCCAGCGGCGGACGCGACCTGCTGGGCGTCATATCCGTCGACCGCCCGCGCAACGGCCGCCGGCCCGGCGCCTGGGGGCGGGAGGCCCTCCAGATGTACGCCTCGCAGGCGGCCATTGCGATCAGTAACGCCCGGCTCAGAGCAAACATGCAACGGGCCCTGGTCCGTCTGGAACGGGAGCAGCAGGCGCTGCGCGCCAGCGAGGAGTCCTTCCGCCAGGCGTTCGAGTACGCGCCCAGCGGCATGGCCATCGCCGAGATGGGCGGCGACCAGCACGGGCGGCTGCTGCGTACCAACGACGCCCTGTGCAGGCTGCTCGGCCGCCCCGCCTCCGTGCTCCGCCGCTACTCCTTCGCCGACCTCGTCCACCCCGAGGACATCGGCACCCTGCTGCGCACCTCCGCCGAGGGCGGCCGCGCCGAGCTGCGGCTGGGGCGGCGGGACGGCAGTTACCTCTGGGTGTCGCTGCGCAACTCCGTCGTCGCCGACACCGCCGACGGACCGCGCTTCCTGCTCACCCATGTCGAGGACATCGAGGAGCGCAAGCGCCACGAACTGCATCTCGCGCACCGGGCCTCGCACGACGCCCTCACCGGCCTGCCGAACAGCGCGGAGCTGCGGTCCAGGCTCAGCGCGCGGCTCTGCGAACGCCCGGACGCGATCGCCGCCACCACGATCGAGACGCTGGACGCGGCGTACGCCGAAGTCGACGCCGACCCGGACGCGCGGGTGCACGGCTACGACGTGGACACGGGCCCCGACGGCCCGTACGACCACCATGTGCACGCCGTCGCCCCGGACACCGAACAGGACGACGGGGCGAAGGGGCTCGCGGTCCTCTTCTGCGACCTCGACGGCTTCAAGTCCATCAACGACCGCTTCGGGCACCACACCGGTGACGCGGTGCTGATCGAGGTCGCCCGCCGCCTCAGCACCGGCGTGCGCGACGGCGACACCGTCGCCCGTCTCGGCGGCGACGAGTTCGTCGTCCTGGCCGACGGGCTCGGGGCGGCGGACGCCGCGGATCTGGCCGTACGCCTCCGCAACGCGATCATCCCGCCGATCCGGGTCGACGGGCGGGCGGTGCGGGTCGGGGCCAGCTTCGGTATCGGCTGGGCCGCCTGCGGCATGACGGCCGAGGAGGTGCTGGCCTCCGCCGACCAGCGCATGTACGTGGAGAAGCGGTCCCGGTCGAAGGTCAACCGCCGGGCCGGTTGAGGTTCACGCAGGTGATGGGGCCTGCTCCGAAGCGGTCGGCAGGACATGCGACGGCAATTCTTGGCGTGGTCCGTTCGGGGTAGGCTCGGCCGGTCGGCCACGGCTGGCGAGATACGGCGACGGCTGGCGAGATGGTGAGGAGTGACCAGGGATGACGGCCGGGAACAACGGCGCAAACACGCCCGAGGACGACGATCCGTTCGGCTACCTGTACCAGGACGGGCAGGCGTCGGGCGCACAGTCGCCACGGCAGGGCGGCTACGGCTACCCTCCGGTGGCCCAGCCGGGTGTGCCCCGGACTTCGTACAACCAGGTGCGGGCCGTCGGTGAGCGCCAGTACGGGCAGCAGGTGCCGCCGCAGCAGCCGTACGGCGGGCCGAGTGCCCAGTACGCCGCCCCGGAGACCTACCCCGGCGGCGCCCCCGCCGGACACGCCCCGCAGCAGCCCGGTCGCGTCGCCCCCGGTGGTCCCGGCGGCTCCGGCAAGGGCGGACCGAACACCAAGGGCCTGCTGATCGGCGCGGTCGCGGTGGTCCTGGTCGTGCTCATCGGCATCGGCGCCATGCTGCTCACGAACCAGGACGGCGACAAGGACCGGAAGAAGGACGAGGTCACCTCCTCCCAGCCCCCCGCCGATCAGGTCGAGGAGTCCCCGCAGCCCGAGCAGACCACCGGCGCCGAGACCCCGGCGGAGCTGCCCAAGCAGGACGCGGCGACGCTGAAGCTCGGCGGCACGGCGGCCGTCGACCAGTCGGTCAAGGGTGCGGAAGGCCCGAACGGCTCGTATGTCACCGGCTTCAACGCGGTCGGGTCGTCCGTGACGTGGAAGGCAGCGATCGCAGAGGAAGGCAAGTACCGCCTGACGGTGCGCTACGCGATTCCCGCCAAGGACGCCAATGCGACGCTGACGGTGAACGGGAAGCCGAATCCGCAGCCCATCGGCCTCAAGAACTTCATCGACTCGTCCGACTCGAACTGGGAAAAGAACTGGCAGACCACGTGGGCGCCGGTCGACCTGATCAAGGGCGAGAACGAGATCAGCATCTCGTGCCAGGAAGGGAATCAGTGCGACGTGATCCTGGACTGGCTGGAAGTCACCTCTGCGAACGGCTGACCCATTGAGGGCTGGTGCCCTGCGACCTCTCCTGGTGTCCGGACCCGGGAGAGGTCGCGTTTTTTCCTGAGCGGCTTGACCTCCGCTGCGCGGATGCTGTCCCTTGCGTCAGCAGTGCCCTGTCGTGGGGCCGGACTGCCGGCTGCCCGGCCCCACGGCGAGCACAGGGACGAGAGATCCCGATGTCCGCGCGGCAGGGCGCTGCGTCGCCCCGGTCAGCCCATCAGCGCGAGGAACCCCGCCACCGTCGCCGCCATCGCCTCGCGGCCAGGCGCGATGTACTTGCGCGGGTCCACGCCCGTGGTGTTCTCGGCCAGGTACGCCCGCACCGCGCCGGTGAACGCCGTGTTGAGCGCCGTACCCACGTTGATCTTGACCATGCCGGAGGCGACGGCCCGGCGGATCTCGTCGTCCGGGACACCGCTGGAGCCGTGCAGCACCAGCGGCACCGGGACCGCGTCGCGCAGCCGGCCGATCAGCTCGTGGTCCAGGGCGGCGGTGCGCTCGGTCATGGCGTGGGAGGAGCCGACCGCGACGGCCAGCGCGTCCACCCCGGTGTCACGGACGTACGCGGCGGCCTCGGCCGGGTCGGTGCGGACGCCGGGGGCGTGGGCGTCGAGCGGGGGCTCGCCCTCCTTGCCGCCGACCTTGCCGAGTTCGGCCTCGATCCAGATGCCGCGCTCGTGCCCCCAGGTCACCGCCTCGGCGGTGACCCGCACGTTCTCCTCGTAACCGAGCTTGGAGGCGTCGAACATCACCGAGCCGAAGCCCTCCGCATGCGCCTGGTGCAGCAGGTCCACGGACTCGACGTGGTCGAGGTGGAGCGCGAGCGGGGCGCCGGAGGCGCGGGCGACGGCGGCGGCCGCGGCGGCCACGGGGGAGAGCCGTCCGCCGTGGAACTTCACGGCGTTCTCGGAGATCTGCAGGATGGCGGGCGCCCCGGCACGTTCCGCACCGGCGGCTATGGCCTCCGCGTGCTCCAGCGTGATGACGTTGAAGGCCGCGATCCCGCGTCCTTCGGCCTGGGCGGCGGAGACGAGTTCACCGGTGCTGACGAGCGGCATGCTGACCTCTGTTGCTTCCGGGCTGAACGGCCCGTCCGGTCGTGGCGACCGGATGAGCCGGTGCGGGTGGCGGCCCTCGAACCGGCCGCCGCCCGGTCGGGACGGTGCGGGTGGCGGCTCAGGCCGCCGTGGTGTGTTCCTCGACGCCGACGCGCGGCAGCAGCTCCTCGTACGCCGCACGGTCGAAGTCGCCGGCCGTCGGGGAGAGCACGGTCGCCGTCGACAGCGCCACCGCCCGCCGCAGCCGGTCCGGCCAGCCCAGCCCCTCGACGAGGCCGGACAACAGCCCGGCCACGGCGGAGTCGCCCGCACCGGTCGGGTTGCCCGGCACCCTGGCGGGCGGGGACGCCTGCCAGACGCCGTCGGGGGTGGCCGCCAGCATGCCGTCCGGCCCGAGCGACGCGACGACCGTGTGTGCACCGCGACGGCGGGCGTCGCGGGTGGCGCGCAGCGGGTCGCGGGAGCCGGTGAGCCGGGCGAGCTCGTCGGCGTTCGGCTTGATCAGGTCGGGGCGGGCGGCGATCCCCCGGCGCAGCGGCTCGCCGCTGGTGTCGAGGAGCACGGGGACGCCGGCCGCGCGGGCGGAACGGACCAGTTCGGCGTAGGCGCCGACGTGGATGCCCGGTGGCAGGCTGCCACAGAGGGCGACGGCGTCGGCCCCGGCGAGCAGTTCCTCGTACCGGGCGAGGAGCGCGGCCCACTCGTCGGTGGCGACGAGCGGGCCGGGTTCGTTGAGCTGGGTGGTGTCGCCGTTGGTCCGGTCGACGACGGCGATCGTGCGACGGGTGTTCCCGGCGACGGTGACGAGGGCGTCGGTGATCGGCGCGGGCGCGGGCCAGGAGGCGGGGGCGTCCGCGACCGTGGCGGGGACCGGGCCGGACCCGGCTGCCGGGCCGGCGTCGGCGGGCGCGGCGTCGGCGGACCCGGCGTCCCGGGACGGCAGGTCGGCCAGCAGTTCGCGCAGTACCGCTCCGGTCGAGCCCCCGGCGAAGCCCGTGACCACCGTTTCGTGGCCGAGGGCGGAGAGCACCCGGGCCACGTTGAGCCCCTTGCCGCCGGGGCGCTCGGAGATGTCGCTGACGCGGTGGCTGGCGTGCGGGACGAGTTCCGGGACGCCGTACGTCAGGTCGAGTGCCGTATTCAGTGTGACCGTGAGGATCACCGCGGCCGCTCCCTCGATGCCTGCCTGGAGCGCGATCCCTCGGGATGGAACGCGCTTTCTCTGCCTAATACGGGTGTTCGGATCGCCCGTCTTTCGGACGATCATGTCAAAGAGGCGGCGCTCGGCCCAGACCCCGGGAGCAACCGCCGTCTCTTCGTTACGCATTCAACTCGCCGTCGACAGCAGTCGACAGCTGTCAGCGGCCGTCTACGACGGTGAGCGCCGCAGTCGCTCGCGCGCACCGCGACCAGTCCGGTCCCCGTTCGGCCTCGGCCCGGTCCCGGGCGGTCCTCAGTCGGTCCTCAGTCGGCCCAGGGCTCGGTGATCCACTCGCCCTTGCGCATGACGCCCTTGAGCGCGAAGTCCGCGTCCAGGACCACCAGGTCCGCGTCCTTGCCCGGTTCCAGCGAGCCGACCCTGTCGTACACGCCGAGGAGCCGGGCCGGATTGGCGGAGATGGACTGCACGACGTTCTCGACCCGGATCCCGTCGATGGTCACGGCGCGGTGGAACGCGGTGTCCAGGGTGAGCGTGGAGCCCGCGATGGAGTTGCCTTCGACCAGTCGCGCGACGCCGTCCTTGACCTCGACCGCGAGCGGGCCGAGCTGGTAGCGCCCGTCGCCGAACCCGGCCGCGTCCATGGCATCGGTGATCAGCGCGACGCGGTCGGCGCCCGCGTGGTGGTAGGCCAGCTCCAGGGCGGCGGGGTGCAGATGCGTGCCGTCGTTGATCAGCTCGACCGTGACCCGCTCGTCCTCCAGGAGGGCCGCGATCGGGCCGGGCGCGCGGTGGGCCAGCGGCGGCATCGCGTTGAACAGGTGCGTGGCGACGGTGGCGCCCGCGTCGATCGCCTCGACGGTCTGCTCGTACGTGGCGTCCGTGTGACCGATGGCGGCGATGACGCCGTGTTCGGCGAGGAGTCGCACCGACTCGATGCCGCCGGGAAGCTCGGTGGCGAGCGTGAACATCTTCGCGGTGCCGTGCGCCGCGTCCATCAGCTTGCGGACCTCGGCCGGGTCCGGGTGACGCAACAGGTCCTCGCTGTGCGCGCCCTTGCGGCACGGCGAGATGAACGGGCCCTCGAAGTGGACGCCGGCCAGGTCGCCCTGCTCGACCAGTTCGGACAGGACGCCCGCCCGCTGGGCCAGGAAGTCCAGCTCGCCGGTGACCGTGGAGGCGACCAGCGTGGTGGTGCCGTGCTCGCGGTGGGTGTGGATACCGGTGAGGACCTCGTCGACGGTGCCGGAGGTGAAGGACGCGCCGCCGCCGCCGTGGTTGTGCATGTCGACGAAGCCCGGGACCAGCCAGTGATCGCTCAGATCGACGATCCGGGCGTCCTCCGGGGCCGAGTCGGCGATCCGGGTGCCCTCGACGATCACCCGTCCGTTCTCGACGGTCCCGGTGGGAAGCACCACCCGGGCACCTGCGAGAACCGTGCTGTCTGCGCGTCCGGCCATCAGACGGATACCTCCGTGGAGAGAAGATCCCAGGCGAGCAGCCCTGCGCCCAGGCATCCGGCGGTGTCCCCGAGGGCCGCCGGGACGATGTGGGGCAGCTTCTGGAACGTGACGCGTTCCTCGACGGCCGCACGGAGCGGTGTGAACAACGTTTCTCCGGCTTCGGCGAGCCCGCCACCGATGATGAGCATGCGGGGGTCGAGCAGCGTCACGGCGGTGACCAGCCCGGCGGCGAGCGCGTCGACGGCGTCCCGCCAGACCTCCACGGCCGCGAGGTCGCCCGACTCGACGGCCTTCGCGCAGTCCGCCGCGTCCGCCGTCGGATCACCGGACGCGGCGGCCCAGGCCCGGGTCACCGCGGAGGCCGAGGCCAGAGTCTCCAGACAGCCGCGCTGGCCGCAGCCGCATTCCGGGCCGTCCGGGCGGACGACGATGTGGCCGATCTCGCCCGCGTACCCGTGCGCGCCCTCCTCGATGGTGCCCGCGATGCCGATGGCCCCGGCGATTCCGGTGCCCAGCGGCAGGAAGAGGAAGCGGTCGGTGCCCCTGCCCGCCCCGATCCGCCCCTCGGCGAGCCCGCCCGTGCGCACGTCGTGGCCGAGCGCCACGGGGACGCCGCCGAGCCGCTCGCCGAGCAGCCGCCGCATGGGTACGTCGCGCCAGCCCAGGTTCGAGGCGTAGACCGCGATGCCGTTCTCGGCGTCGACGATGCCGGGCACGGCGACGCCGGCCGCGAGGGCGCCTTCGCCGAGGTGCTCCTCGCCGTGCGCGCGCAGGTCCGCCGCGAAGGCGAGGATCGACTCCACGACGGCGTCGGGACCGCGCTCCCTGCCGGTGGCTCGTCGTGCCTCGTGCAACAGGGTGCCGTCGGCCCCGACCAGTGCGGCCTTCATTCCGGTGCCGCCCACATCGAGGGCGATGACGTGTTTCACGGGAAACAGTCTCGCCCAGGGACCCCGATAGGTCTAGTCCACTCCTCTGGTTTGTTGCGGCTCCATACAAAATCATCTTCAGGGGTGTCGACGGCCTTCGCCGCGGTCCGTCCGGTTCGGCCGGGGGTGATGAGGCGTGCGCGTCACCCCCGGACCCCGGCCGGTGCCGTTCCCGGTGAGGGGGAGGCGTGGCGTCGGTCGTTCGGTCGAAGTTCCGTCCTGTGCAAGCATGTTCATCGATCGATTCAGGTCGAGGGGTGGGTAATGCGCGTCAACCGGGCTCCGTGCAGGCCCGCTGTGAAAGCGATGGCTCGCTGGTGCAGGCCTTCGGTGGGCGACCGGGAAGGATCGCGGCTCGCCCCGAGGGCTTCATGAGAACGGAACTGGGTGTGCGGCGGCTTTACTTGGGAATGACGGCGGCTGTGGCCGCGATGGGGATGATCGCGGTGCTCGCGGGGTGCGGCGGGGGCGGCGGACCGGGCGAGGTCACGCTCCGGCTGGTCGCGGCGGACTACGGCACCGGTCCGGCCGACAGCTCCAAGAAGTACTGGGACGACCTGGTCAAGGGCTTCGAGGCGTCGCACCCCGGCATCAAGGTCGACGTCAGCGTCCACTCGTGGAAGGACATCGGCCGTGAGGTCGCCACCATGGTGAAGAACGGACGGGCGCCCGACATCGCTCAGATCGACGCCTACGCCGACTACGTGAAGGCCGACAAGCTCTACCGGGCCGACCAGCTGTTGTCCATACGTACCCAGGCCAATTTCCTGCCCCACCTGACCGACGCGGGCAGCGTGGACCGTACCCAGTACGGGGTGCCGTTCGTCGCCAGCACCCGACTGCTCTTCTACAACAAGAAGCTGTTCGCCGACGCGGGCCTGTCCGCCCCGCGGACCTGGGACGACATCCGCGACGACGCGGCGGTGCTGAAGCAGCGCGGTGTGAAGTACCCCTTCGCGCTGCCGCTCGGCCCGGAAGAGGCCCAGGCCGAGACCATGATGTGGCTGCTCGGCGGGGGCGGCGGCTTCGTCAACGACTCCGGTTCGTACGAGTTCGACTCGGCCGAGAACATCAGGACGTTCGACTGGCTGCGGACGAACCTGGTCGGCAAGGGGCTGGTGGGCCCGGTCGCGCCCGGCGATCTCGACCGGGGCAAGGCGTTCGCCGCGTTCACGCGCGGCGAGGTCGGCATGCTGAACGGCCACCCGACGCTGATGCGGGAGGCGCGGAAGAAGGGGATCTCCGTCGGTATGGTGCCGATGCCCGGCACCAACGGACCCGGCACGAGCCCGGTGGGGGTCGCCGACTGGATCATGGGCTTCAAGCAGCGCGGCCACCGGGTGCAGCTCGGCAAGTTCTTCGAGTACCTCTTCACCGACAAGAACGTCATCGAGTTCGCCGACGCGTACGACCTGCTGCCGGTCACCGGCAGCGCCTCCGCCGCGATGGAGTCCGACGCCGGGCACGAGCCGCTGCGGAAGTTCCTGGCCGCGTTGCCGAACGCGGAGTTCTACCCGTACGGCAAGACGTCCTGGGCCAGGACCAACGAGTCGATCAAGGAGAACATCGGCAAGGCGGTCGCGCCGGACGGGAACCCCGCGGCCGTGCTGGGGAGGATCGGACGGGACGCGGCGACCGCGGAGGTCGCCCGGTAGCGGGGGCGCCCGGTGGCGGAGGCCGCACGGTGGCGGGGTGGCGGCCCTCCGGCCGGGCGATAGGTTGGCTGATATGACCACCTCCGAGCACGGCCCCGACGACACGGCCCGCCCGGCCGGGCCGGCCGGTTCCGCCGAACCGGTCGGCCCGGTCGAACCGTCCGCCTCATCTGCCCCGTCGGCCCCGCCCACCCCGCCAGCCACGTTCGCCACGACCGAGCCCGTGGCACCGTCGGAACCATCCGACGAAACCGACGGGCGGGAGACGTCCGAAACACCGAACGCATCCGGCCTCTCCGACCGCGACCGTGCCGTACTGGCCCTGGAGCGCCGGTCGTGGGCCGGCCCCGGGGCCAAGGAGCGGGCGATCCGCGAGCGGCTCGGTATCTCGCCCACGCGCTACTACCAACTGCTGAACGCGCTCCTCGACGACCGCCGGGCGCTGGAGGAGGACCCAGTGACGGTGAACCGCCTGCGCCGCGTCCGGGACGCCCGCCGCGAACGCCGCTGACGCGCCCGCGCCGCCGCGAACGCCGCTGACGAGCCCGCGCCGCCGCGTACGCGGCGGCTCACCACGCCCCCGTCGCGTACGCCGCTGACGCGGAAGCCCGTCACGCCCGCCGCGTACGCCGCCGATGCGCCAGCCCACCACGCCCCGTCGCGCACGCGGCCGATGCACCGATCACCGTGCCTGCCCCGTCGCGCGCCGCGCCCGTCCCGCTCCGGCGCGAACGCGCCGGTCCAACGCACCTGCCCCCGTCGCGTACGCCGCCGACGCGCCCGCCAGGGCCGCGAACGCCGCTCATGCGCCCGTCGCGCACGCCCTCGGGGCGGCAGCCCGACCACTCCGCACCGCCGTGAATTCCGCCACCGCGGACGCCTCGCCGCGATCGCCTCCGCCCGCCGCCTATAGGCTCGCCCCATGGGCTGCAACCCGCACGCACCCGCGCCGAGCGCGACCCCGTCCGAGTTCCCGACCCCCACCACCCCGGTAGGCCGGGAGGCGCTCGCCGCGATCCTCGCGCGCCCGGACCGTGCCGTCATCGCACTCGACTTCGACGGGACGCTCGCCGACATCGTCCCGGACCCGAACCAGGCCCGTGCCCACCCCGGCGCCGTGGACGCCCTCGTCGCGCTCGCCCCGAAAGTGGCCTCCGTCGCCGTGGTCACGGGCCGCCCGGCCGGCGTCGCCGTCCGGCAGGGCGGCTTCGCCGGGGTGGCGGGCCTCGACCACCTCGTCGTCCTCGGCCACTACGGAGCCGAGCGCTGGGACGCCGTCACCGGTGCCGTCCAGGCCCTCGCCCCGCACCCCGGCGTGGCCGCGGCCCGCGCCGAACTGCCCGGCGTGCTCGACCGGCACGGCGCCTGGCACGGCACCTGGGTCGAGGAGAAGGGCCGGGCGCTCGCCGTCCACACCCGCCGCGCCACCGACCCGCAAGGCGCCTTCGAGGCCCTGCGCGAACCCCTCGGCGAGCTCGCCACCCGCCACGGGCTGATCGTCGAACCCGGCCGCCTGGTGCTGGAGCTGCGCCCACCCGGCATGGACAAGGGCGTCGCGCTCGCGCGGTACCTCCGCGAGACGGGTGCCGAGTCCGTCCTGTACGCGGGCGACGACCTCGGCGACCTCGCCGCGTACGCCGCCGTCGAGAAGCTCCGCGCCCAAAGCGCCCAAAGCGCCGAGGGCACCGAAAGCGCCGAGGGCGCCGACGGCATCCCGGGCCTGCTGGTCTGCAGCGGCAGCGCCGAGGTCACCGAGCTGGCCGAACGGGCCGATCTGCTGCTGGACGGCCCGGCGGCCGTCGTACGCTACTTGGCGGCCCTGGCCGCACGCCTCTGAGCCGTCAACGGTTCGGTGCGGCGGAAGCCACGGCTGCCGCCCCCCGTCCCGGCCAGGAGGGGGATGACGGGTGTCCGGGCGGACGCCGACCCATAGGCCGACCCTCTGGCTCGACCCAGGGGCGAGCCAGAGGGCAGAGCAGCGGCAGAGACAGAGGCGGCAGCGGGGCGGGGGACGCAGTGGCGGTTTCATGGGCGGCGCGGAGGTTGCTCGACAGGTACGCCGGTGATCCGACGACGGTGACCTGGCAGTGGGAGTCGATGGCCGTGGACGTGGTACTGCGGTACGGGTCCCGCTCCGACGCGGAGGCGCTGCTTCCGGTGTTCCTGGACGATCCCGGAGCACGTGAGCAACTGATTCCGGTCTTCGCCCGGCACGGAGACGCCGGCGTGGCCGAAAGGCTGCTGGCGGCGAGTGTCCGGGCGGGCAGGTTGCGCGACGGCGTACCGGCCGGTGTGCTGCACGCTGTCGGGTGCCTGGGGTGCGAGTCGGCCGAGCGGATGCTGTGGGAGCACGTCGAGGGCGGCTACGACGAGTCGGCGTCCGCCTGCCTGGGGCTGGCGCACCTGCCGTGCCGGGATCTGCGGGCCGAGATCGCGGAGGCTCTGGAACGGCACGTCGGTTCTCACCTGTTCCCCGAGTTCCTGCCGGTCCTCGCGACGAAGACGGGTGATCCGGCATGGCTGAAGAGGCTCGTCGAATGGGGCGAGGGGGCCGCGTCCACAGATTGCAACGGTGGGCTGATCCTGGGCATCGCCCTGCACGGTGACGCCGGGCGCGCCGCGTTCACCCGGCTGCTGTGGAACCCGCGCTGGGAGGCCTACGGAGGCGGCACGGGATCGGACCGCTGGGCGTACGTGGGTGCGCGCGCGCTGAGCCTGGGAACAGCGGAGCTGTACGAGGATCTGGTCGCGCGACTGATGTCCGGTACGGGTGCCGACGATCCGTGGCACTGCATCCGGACCTTTGCCTCGCTTCTGAGGCACCGGGTGGAGCGCAGATGGCTCGGTCTGCGCATGGTGGCCGATCGGGACGAGAGCAGCGAAGCGCTGTGCAGCCTGCTGTTCGACTGGTCGACGCCTCACGAGGACGACTCGTTGATCGGCCTTGCCGGTCGTGTGCTCGACCGCGACGACCCGCTCATCACCACGCTGCACCACTTGGAGGAGTTGTTGCGGAGTGAGGCGAGACACGAGCTGGAACTGCGCACGGTCGCGTCTCGTTGACGGGAGCGTCAACACCGGATCCGCGGGTTTCGCCCGCACCGGCTCCGCAGGCTCCGCCCACAACCGGATCCGTGGGTTCCGGCCGCCCCGGGCCGTCCCCGTCGGCCCGATCGTCCCGGCCGCCCGCGGCCGTTCCGTCGGCTGTGCCCGGCCCCGGCCGGTCGTCCCAGGGCCGCCCGCTTCGCTCCCCGCCGGGAGAATCAGTCGCGCAGCGCGGCCAGCTGGTCCAGGAACCACTGCTGCGGCGGCAGTGCGACCGCCGCCGCGGTCAGCCGCCGCGTGCGCTCGGCGCGTTCGCCGTCCGCCATCGTCAGCGCCTCGTGCAGGGCGCGCGCCGTCGCGGACACGTCGTACGGGTTCACCACGACCGCGTCGTCGCCCAGTTCCTCGTACGCCCCTGCCTCCCGTGACAGCACCAGCGCGCAGCCGTGGTCGGAGACGACCGGGACCTCCTTGGCGACCAGGTTCATGCCGTCGCGGATCGGGTTGACGAGGGCCACGTCGGCCAGCCGGTACGCGGCGAGCGAGCGCGCGAAGTCGTCCTTGACGTGCAGCACGACCGGTGTCCAGCCCGGTGTGCCGTACGCCTCGTTGATCGCGTCGGCGACCTGCCGGACCTCTGCGGTGTAGTCGCGGTAGACGGCCAGGTCCTGCCGCGACGGGTAGGCGAAGGCGACATGGACGACGCGCTCCCGCCATTCGGGCCGTTCTTCGAGGAGCGTGCGGTAGGCGAGCAGGCCGCGCACGATGTTCTTGGACAGCTCCGTCCGGTCCACCCGCACGATCGTCCTCCGTCCGGGGCCGATCTGCTCGCGCAGCGCGGCCATCCGCTCGTCCACGTCCGCCTCGTGCGCGCGCCGGCGCAGGAAGTCGGCGTCCGCGCCGAGTCCGTGCACCCCGATCCCGGTCCGTCCCGTGCCGCCCAGGAACTTTGCGCAGCAGGCGGTGAACGCGTCGGCCCAGCGCCGGGTGAGGAAGCACGCCCGGTCGGCGCCCAGGATGCCGCGCAGGAGCTGTTCCGCGATGTCGTCGGGGAGCAGCCGGAAGTAGTCGACGGGCGCCCACGGGGTGTGCGAGAAGTGGCCGATCCGCAGGTCGGGGCGGAGTTCGCGGAGCATGCCGGGCACCAGCGCCAGGTGGTAGTCCTGCACCAGGACCGCGGCGCCCCGGCCCGCCTCCTCGGCGAGCGCCTCGGCGAAGGCCCGGTTGTACGTCTCGAACGATGCCCACTGCCGTCGGAACTCCGGGTCGAAGACCGGCTCCAGCGGGGTCTGGTACAGCATGTGGTGGACGAACCAGAGCACCGAGTTCGCGATGCCGTTGTACGCGTCCGCGTGGACGGCCGGGTCGATGTCGAGCATCCGCACGCCCGGCTCGCCCACCCCGCGCCGGACCGCCTCGCGGTCCCCGTCGCCGAGCGCGGCGCACACCCACAGTTTGTCGTCGACGGCGCTCAGCCCGGAGACGAGCCCGCCCCCGCCGCGTTTCGCGTCGAGCGACCCGTCGGTCTCCAGGGTGTACGACACCGGGCCGCGGTTCGACGCGACGAGAACGCCGGCTTCGGCAGCGCCGGCCCGGACGGCACCGGCTTCGGCGGACTGGGCTTCGCGCTCGGAGACCATGTTGCGCAATCTAGCCCGATCACGAACCACTCAAACGTGCGAAGCCGGACAACGTCCGGCGGCGCCCGGGTGGCGTGCGCACGGCTCCCGTGGTTACCGGCGGTTCCCCGTGTGCCCGTGGGTGCCCCATGGACGTCCCATGGTTTCCGTGGCCCCGCGGGGGTGTCGTACGGTGCGCGCTTGCGTCACGCTGCGCGGCGCTGGACGTACTCCTCGATCTCGCGCATCGGGGGCCGCTCCTCGGTGTCCACCGGATGGGTGCGCGGTACGAAGCCGTGCTCGCCGCGCTCGAACTGGGTCAGCGCGGGGCGCACCAAGTGCCCCCGGGACAAGCGAAGTTGGGCGGTCCGGTAGATCGCCGCCGCCATCCGGCCGAGTGCTTGGCCGTCCTGGTGGCGGTGTCTGCGCACACCCACGTCGACCTGGGCCAGCGCGTCCAGGCCCACCGTGTGCAGCGCGTCCACGAGGAGGCCCAGCTCCACCCCGTACCCGACGGGGAAGGGCAACTGTTCGAGCAGGGAGCGGCGTGCCGCGTACTCGCCGCCCAGCGGCTGGACGAAACCGGCCAGCCGCGGCCAGTGCAGATTGAGCAGCGGCCGGGCCACCAGTTCCGTGACCCGTCCCCCCTGGGCCGCGGCCCCGCCGGGGGCGGGTTCGGCAGGGCCGGCCGGGCCGTCGCCGAACGGCCGGTCGTACATCGCCTTGACGAGGCAGACCTCCGGGTCGGTCAGCAGCGGGCCGACGATGCCGGAGACGAAGTCGGCCGAGAAGTCCCGCAGATCGGCGTCGACGAAGCAGACGATGTCACCGTGCGTCACCAGGAGCGAGCGCCACAGCACCTCGCCCTTGCCAGGCACGGCGGGTATCCGGGGGAGTATGCCGTCCCGGTGCACCACCCGGGCGCCGGCTTCCCGGGCCACCTTCGCGGTGGCGTCCGTGGAACCGGAGTCGATCACCACGAGTTCGTCGACCAGCCGGACCTTCTCCATGAGCTCGCGCCGGATCGTCGTGACGATCCCGCCGACCGTCGCCTCCTCGTTCAGTGCCGGCAGGACGACACTCACGCTCCCGCGCCGCGGGTCCTTCGCCTTGGCAGCCAGGAGGCGGTCCAGCGGACGGTCGGCGGCCGACCAGGAACGCCTGGTCAGCCAGCTTTCGACCTCTTCCAGCACGGTCGATACTCCCTGTATGTGATCCATCTCGCGGTTCGGACGACTGTCTCAGCAGTCCGGTGCTTCGGTTACAGTCTTGAACAACGCGGACGACCGTCGCATGCCGGGGTCGGTCCGCCGACAAATGCCTGGAGCATCGCTCCAGTGCCACAGCGCTCATCCAGAGGGACTGAGGGAACGGCCCGTTGACGTCCCGGCAACCCTCCTGCCGACCGCGAGGTCACGGTGGGGAAGGTGCCAATTCCGGCTTGCGACGAAACGCGTCGCAAGGAAGATGAGGAGAAAGGGCCTCCGCCATCATGGCCGTGCAGACCGCTGCGACCGCCCCAGCGAACACCTCTTCCGCCGATGATTCCTCCGCCGGCACCGCGCCCGCCGACCTCGATCTCGGACCCGCCGCGGCGCTCTCCTGCCGCGAATGCGGCGA
Source organism: Streptomyces sp. NPDC002476 (assembly GCF_042889785.1). Taxonomy (NCBI): domain Bacteria; kingdom Bacillati; phylum Actinomycetota; class Actinomycetes; order Kitasatosporales; family Streptomycetaceae; genus Streptomyces; species Streptomyces sp. NPDC002476. The sequence continues at coordinate 166,606 of NZ_JBIARH010000009.1, forward strand.
GCGTTTCGCACTCGGCCCGATCTTCGCCTGCGCGTCCTGTTTCGGGCCGCTCGAAGTGGCGTACGACCTGCCGACCGGCTCCCCGGAGGAGCTGAGGAAGCGCATCGAGGCCGGACCGAACAGCATCTGGCGGTACGCGCCGCTGCTGCCGGTCCCCGCCGATGTCGCGGAGAAGCCCAACCTCAACCCCGGCTTCACCAAGCTGGTCAAGGCCGACAACCTCGCCCGCGAGCTGGGCGTCACCGGTGGCCTGTACGTCAAGGACGACTCCGGCAACCCGACGCACTCCTTCAAGGACCGCGTCGTCGCGATCGCCGTCGAGGCCGCCCGCGCCTTCGGTTTCACCACTCTCTCCTGCTCCTCCACCGGCAACCTCGCCGGTGCGGTGGGCGCCGCCGCCGCCCGCGCCGGCTTCCGCTCCTGCGTGTTCATCCCGCACGACCTGGAGCAGGGCAAGGTCGTCATGGCCGCGGTGTACGGCGGCGAGCTGGTCGGCATCGAGGGCAACTACGACGACGTCAACCGCTTCTGCTCGGAGCTCATCGGCGACCCGCTCGGGGAGGGCTGGGGCTTCGTCAATGTCAATCTGCGCCCGTACTACGGGGAGGGCTCCAAGACCCTGGCGTACGAGATCTGCGAGCAGCTCGGCTGGCGCCTGCCCGACCAGATCGTCATCCCGATCGCGTCCGGCTCGCAGCTCACGAAGATCGACAAGGGACTCCAGGAGCTGATCGGGCTGGGGCTGGTCGAGGACAGGCCGTACAAGATCTTCGGCGCCCAGGCCGAGGGGTGCTCCCCGGTCTCCACCGCGTTCAAGGCCGGACTCGACGTCGTACGGCCCCAGAAGCCCGACACCATCGCCAAGTCCCTGGCGATCGGCAACCCGGCCGACGGCCCGTACGTCCTGGACATCGCCCGGCGCACCGGCGGCGCGGTCGAGGACGTGGACGACGAGCGGATCGTCGACGCGATCGAGCTGCTGGCCCGTACCGAGGGCATCTTCGCCGAGACGGCGGGCGGGGTGACGGTCGGCGTGACGAAGAAGCTGATCGAGAACGGCGTGCTCGACCCGTCGCTGACCACCGTCGTCCTCAACACCGGTGACGGCCTCAAGACCCTGGACGCGGTGGCCGCCACCTCGCAGGCGACCGCGACGATCCGCCCGAGCCTGGACGCGTTCCGCGCCGCCGGCCTCGCCACCGCCTGATCCCCACCGCGACCGAAGAAAGGCACACCCACCATGAGCGTCAAGGTCCGCATCCCCACCATCCTCCGCACCTACACGGGCGGCCGGTCCGAGGTCCCGGCAGAGGGCGAGAACCTCTCCCAGGTCATCGAGTCCCTGGAGCGCAACCACCCGGGCATCGCCGTCCGGGTCCTGGACGACCAGGGCAAGCTGCGCCGCTTCGTGAACGTGTACGTGAACGACGACGACGTGCGCTTCGAGGACGGCCTGGGGACGGCGACCCCGGACGGCGCCGGCATCTCGATCATCCCCGCCGTGGCGGGCGGCTGCTGACGGTCCGAAGGCTCCCCGCACCGCGGTCGGCCACCGGTCGGTCGCCGTCGTCGGTCATTGGCCGGTCTCCGGCGGGGGACGGCTTCACGAGTTATCCGAATTGCCCTCTCCGGGAGAAAACGGAGGGGGCAATTCTGCATGGTTGAGCGGGGTAGAGTGGGGGAAGTCCCCCAGCTTCGCGTGCCGCCCGCCAATGAGAATGCGCCCGGTCACGATGAGAAGTGGCCAAAGTGTGCGATCTTCCTGCGTCATAAGTCACCTTTGTCCGGCCCGACTTGCCCCGGGATCTTGTGAATTCTTCAGTTCCGGGCGATCGGTGCTGCCCAGAATTCTCGTCCGATTGACCTGTTGCAGAGGGCAGTTGGGCAGATACATTCAGCCGCGGTCGACGCGTTCCGGCGCACACACCCTCTCCTGTCGGAGGGTGAGTTCTGACCCGGGTCCGCGAAGTGCGGTCCTGCGCAAGGGCCAGTAATAGGGGAGTTAGGCATGGCTCAGGGCACCGTCAAGTGGTTCAACGCGGAGAAGGGGTACGGCTTCATCGCGGTCGACGGTGGTGCGGATGTTTTCGTCCACTACAGCGCGATCCAGATGGACGGCTACCGCACCCTCGAAGAGGGTCAGCGAGTTGAGTTCGAGATCTCGCAGGGCCAGAAGGGGCCGCAGGCGGACATGGTCAAGCTCGCCGTCGGCTGAGTTCGGCGCGGTCGGCCACCAACGACACCACTCACGTACGCAGGGCCCGTACCCGGGGAGCACCCAGGGGGCGGGCCCTGCGTGCGTTCCCGGAACCTTCCGGGAGCCCGGGCGCCCGGGAACGTTCCCGGGCGCCCGGCGTGTCGGGGAACAGGCCGGGACCGCGCGCCCGTACGGGTTGCGGGGTGTCCGCCCTCCGCCTGGATCCGGCGTCCGGGGTTGTCCACATCCCGAGGGGGACGCTTGCACTCTCGGGGGTCGAGTGCTAATCATTGGCGTTAGCACTCTCCGGGTGAGAGTGACAGAACTTGGGCCGGGCCGGTGAGGTCCGCAGCTCCGGTGGGGCAAGGAACCACCGGTACGCAGGCCGTCCGTCGCGGGCGCCACTCGGTCCGGAGAAAATCCACCCCTGTCCGGGAGGACCACTTCACATGGCCAAGATCATCGCGTTCGACGAGGAGGCCCGGCGCGGTCTCGAGCGCGGCATGAACCAGCTCGCTGACGCCGTCAAGGTCACCCTTGGCCCCAAGGGTCGCAACGTCGTCCTTGAGAAGAAGTGGGGCGCCCCCACGATCACCAACGATGGTGTGTCCATCGCCAAGGAGATCGAGCTGGAGGACCCGTACGAGAAGATCGGTGCGGAGCTGGTCAAGGAGGTCGCCAAGAAGACGGACGACGTCGCCGGCGACGGTACGACCACCGCCACCGTTCTCGCCCAGGCTCTCGTCCGCGAGGGTCTGCGCAACGTCGCCGCGGGTGCCAACCCGATGGCCCTCAAGCGGGGTATCGAGAAGGCCGTCGAGGCCGTCTCCGCCGCTCTCCTGGAGCAGGCCAAGGACGTGGAGACCAAGGAGCAGATCGCTTCGACGGCCTCCATCTCCGCCGCCGACACCCAGATCGGTGAGCTCATCGCCGAGGCTATGGACAAGGTCGGCAAGGAAGGCGTCATCACCGTCGAGGAGTCCCAGACCTTCGGTCTGGAGCTGGAGCTCACCGAGGGTATGCGCTTCGACAAGGGCTACATCTCGGCGTACTTCGCCACCGACATGGAGCGTATGGAGGCGTCCCTCGACGACCCGTACATCCTCATCGTCAACTCCAAGGTCAGCAACGTGAAGGACCTCCTTCCGCTGCTGGAGAAGGTCATGCAGTCCGGCAAGCCGCTGCTGATCATCGCCGAGGACGTCGAGGGCGAGGCCCTGTCGACCCTGGTCGTCAACAAGATCCGTGGCACCTTCAAGTCCGTCGCCGTCAAGGCCCCGGGCTTCGGCGACCGCCGCAAGGCCATGCTCGGCGACATCGCCATCCTCACCGGTGGTCAGGTCATCTCCGAGGAGGTCGGTCTCAAGCTGGAGAACGCCGGTCTCGACCTGCTCGGCCGCGCCCGCAAGGTCGTCATCACCAAGGACGAGACGACGATCGTCGACGGCGCCGGTGACAGCGACCAGGTCCAGGGCCGCGTCAACCAGATCCGTGCCGAGATCGAGAACTCCGACTCGGACTACGACCGCGAGAAGCTCCAGGAGCGCCTGGCGAAGCTGGCCGGCGGCGTGGCCGTCATCAAGGCCGGTGCCGCGACCGAGGTCGAGCTGAAGGAGCGCAAGCACCGCATCGAGGACGCGGTGCGCAACGCCAAGGCCGCCGTCGAGGAGGGCATCGTCGCCGGTGGTGGCGTGGCTCTGCTCCAGGCCTCGGCCGTCTTCGAGAAGCTGGAGCTCTCGGGTGACGAGGCGACCGGCGCCAACGCCGTCAAGCTGGCCCTGGAGGCCCCGCTGAAGCAGATCGCCGTCAACGGTGGTCTCGAGGGTGGCGTCGTCGTGGAGAAGGTGCGCAACCTGGCCGTCGGCCACGGTCTGAACGCCGCGACCGGCGAGTACGTCGACATGATCGCCGAGGGCATCATCGACCCGGCGAAGGTCACGCGCTCCGCCCTGCAGAACGCCGCGTCCATCGCCGCGCTGTTCCTCACCACCGAGGCCGTCATCGCCGACAAGCCGGAGAAGGCCGCCGCGGCCGCTCCGGGCGGCATGCCGGGCGGTGACATGGACTTCTGATCCCACGGGATCGGCAAGTCCGGCACAGCTTCGCTGTAGCGCAGGCCCCCGGGACCTCCTGGTCCCGGGGGCCTGCGCCGTATCCGTGCCGTGAGGCACGACGTCCCCACGACGGCCCCGCGATGTGCCCACGACGGCCCCGCGACGTTCGCGGTCTTCGCGGGTTCGCGGCGTTCGCGACGCTACGGGAGCCGGTCGAGGAGCCAGGTGCAGAGCTCCTCGGTCACGAGGGTGTGGCCCTCGTTCCGGGAGGCCAGTCGGAATTCGTCGAGCCCGCTGTCCTCGCGCGGGAGCGCGGAGATGTCCGTGTACAGATCCTCGTCGGTGTCCAGGTCGCGGATGTCGACCGCACTGACGGACGGCACGAAGCAGTGCGAGCGGATACGGACGTCGGTCTTGAAGCCCAGGATCGGATTGAGGGCGTTGAAACCGTCGGCGAGGATGCCGAAGCCCTCCAGCGAACCACCGGGGGCGCCGTCGATGGACGGGAGCCCGGACGTGCGCACCTCGTTGGACTTCAGCGTCGTCACCCTCGGCTTCGCGACGAGTTCGCCGTCGCCCGGCGCCTGGGTGTAGAGCTCGGTACCGACGACCGACAGCCCCTTGCCCTCCAGGGCCAGTTCCCCGGCCCGGACATCGGTGCCGTTTCCGTCGGCCGTGCCGTTGGCGACCCCGATCAGCCGCGGCCTGCGCGGCCATTCGCCGACGTTCCTCATCTCGGCGAGGAACGCGGTGCGTTCGTCGCTCCGCGCCGGTACCCCGTTCCATTCCCCGATGTGCCGCCACAGCAGCTGGCGGGCGGCAGGGCTGTTGATCTGGTCGGAGAACCGGCTGTCGAGCACCCTGATGTAGTGCGCGAACGCCTGAAGCGCGACCGGGACCCAGGCACCGCGGTGCGGGCTGTCGTACGAGAAGTACAACGCGGTCCGATGGTCCACGCGCTCGTGCTCCAGCTTGGCCAGTGCGTGTCGGGTGACCAGGCCGCCCATACCGAACCCGCCGACGGCCAGCTGTGTGTCGCCCCGCCGCTCGGCGATCGCACGCATGATCGCGGCCTGCGCGGTCCGGGAATTGTCCAGAATCGACGCACTGCGTTCGTGGTATCCGAGAAGGATCACGTCGTGTCCCCGGCGGCGCAGTTCGCTGATGAGCGCGTAGTCGCCGAACTCCAGGCCCTCCCAGGAGAAGTCCAGACTGCTCGGCCCGGTGTTGAATCCGTCGGCCAGGATCACGGGCCGTACGAGATCCCGGTTCCCCTCGCCGAAGTACACCCAGGCGGTGCCGCCCGGCAGGTCCCACACGGTACTGGGCGGCAGCGGAAGGGCGCCGTGCGGCTCGGCCTCCAGACGGAGGCCGGGAGTCAGGGCGATAGGAGGCTTGCTCCGCAGCGCCGAGGCGATCTGCTCGCGGGTCGGTTCGGACACAGGTCGTTCCCCTTTGGGCCGGTTCATCACAACAGGCGTCATGGTGAACACGAGGGGTAGCGACCGGGTGGAAGAAGTGGATCAAACCACTCCCCGGTGGGAGCCGGATTCGGACATGTGGGGGCTAAGGGCTGCCCCGTAATCCGTGGCGGACCAGCGCGCGGCGTCGGATGTGGTGCATCGCAAGGCGGAGGGGCGTCCGCATACTGGATGTATGCGGACGTTCCGGCAACGCGGCGAGGTGCCGCAGCTGTCGTCGCGCGCCCGCCAGGGATTACGGGACAGCCCTTGGTGAGGCCGTGAGGTGCGCCGAGCGCTGTGGCCACACCGCCCGGCACCGCCGCTCCGAGCGGCACGGCCGCCCCGGCAGGCTCCGGGGGGCGGTGGTTCTCACCAGGCCGGGGGGCGGGACTGATCGCCTCCCTCGATCTCCTCCGGCCAGTCGACGGGACCGGCGTCCGTCCGGCTCAGGATCCCGGGGTCGGGCGCGAACTCCTCGTCGTGCGGCCCGGACCAGTAGGCCCGTCGTGTGCGCGGAAGGGGTATCTCCACCAGCTTGCCGTCATGGATCATCCACAGCCCGAAACAGTCGTCCTCCTCGTCATGGATCAGGACCTGCACCGTCTCCGGCCGGGGCCATGGCAAGGACTCCAGGTGCTTCAGGAGCCCGGTTCTGCTGCCCACCCGTACGAACTCCGCGCCCCAGCCGAAGCCCCAGTTCCCGCCCGGCCGCATCTCGTGGAAGACACCCTTCCAGGTCCGCGTGTCGTCGTACCGTGTCAGTGGCTCCATGACCTCGTCCGCGTCCTGCGCCAGCACGATGACCTCAGCGATTCTGCTCATGGCGGGATATCACCGTGGAGCGCGGGTGCACCGCAAACGATTTCCGCGCCGGTTGCGACCGAGCCCCGCCCCGGCCGCAGTGGAGCGTTCCGCTACGGCCGCAGCCTGGAAGGCCGTTCGGAGCGCGGGATCAGCGCGGCCCGGACCTCGCTCATCCGGTCGCGGACATGGGACGGGGGAACGGCTCCGAGCGGTCCGGCGGGGGCCGCCTTGCCGGCAGTGCCGCGGCAGGGGCCGCAGCGGCCCCCGATCAGGGCCTCCGCGGGGCCGGGGGCGCGGCACTCGCCGCATTCGAGGGTGCGCAGCAGTGGGCGCGGTGCCGCCGCTCCGTTCGGGGCCGCGAGGCGCGGGCGGTCGGGCGGCATCTTGTCGACCAGCCGCGTACGGATGAGGCCCGGGGCGTGGTGGACGGGGCTGGGGAGACCGTCGGTGAGGGCGTGCAGGAGTTCCGCCTCCGTGGCGCCGCGCTCGAACCACTCGGTGACCAGCGGTTCCAGCGCCGTGCAGTCCTTCTCCGCCAGGGTGAGCGAGGGGGCGGTGCGGCCGAGGGCGGCCAGCAGCACGAACACCCGGGAACGGGTGGGCCGTCGGCGCTGCTCCGGGGGAACGTCGCCGCGGGTGAACGCCGCCCACCATTCGTCGTCCCGCGCGGTACGGGAGAAGAACGTGCGGGTCACCCACAGCAACGTCCGGTCGTCGGCGAGGCATTCACTGCCGCGTCGCAGATGCCCGGCGTCCTGGAGCCTGTTGAGGGCGGTCCGCAGGGCGCACTGTCCGTAGGGCAGGACCTTGGCGAGCGTCTTCACGGAGATGTCGGCGCCCTCGGGAAGCTGGTCGAGGTAGGCGGCGATGGACGCCTCGCGCGCGGAAAGGTGTGCGAAGTCGTGTCCGGTGCGGGGGAGTTGCGAGGGCGCGGAACGCTTGCCGTAACCCGGATTGGCCATCGGGTGCGGGGGCGAGAGCGGGGTCGCGGGCGCGGGCGCCGGTTGATCCGGTCGCGCGGGCGGGGTTACGTGCGGGGCATGCGGGGCAACGTTAAGCTGATCGGCAGCCATGGATCGACTCCTAATCGATTGATGGTCAGGCCCCTGTTTGGTGTTCGTGCACCGGCAGGGGCTGCTTGCTGTTCGGCACGCTAGAGCGTCAGCACCGTGCGTCGCAAACCGATCACAAACGGTCAACGCCGGTGGCAGGGAGGGTGGGTGGGAAGAGGCCCACCACCCATTCCTCAGAAAGAGCGCTCGGACTTCGGGGCTTGAGCCCCGGGGCGGCGGGAATCCGTTTGCCGAGGTCGCCGAGGTTGTTGAGGGTGATGAGGATGGCGCCATGCGTGCGTTCGCCACCGCCGACGGGACGGAACTCGCCTACCGCGTCCGGGGCGAGGGGGAGCCGTTGCGCTGCCTTCCCGGCGGACCGATGCGCGCGTCCGACTGCTCTGGCTCCTCCGGTCTGTGCACGGCAGGCCGCGCAGGCCCCGGTGGCCGGAGTCCGCGCCCCGGCCACCGCTACCGGTTGCCGGGGCAGGCACGTTCGGGGCTCGGGGCTCGGGGCGGCAGGGAGCCGGGCTCAGGGGGCGGGGCCGGATCCTGGAGTTCGGGGGCCGATGGCCGCAGTCTGCGGTCCGGGGCTCGGGGTCCGGAGCCCGCGGTCCGGAGTCGGTGGTCCGTGATCCGAGGCCCGGCGGGAGGCCCGCCGGACCACGGACGGGCTCAGTCGCGGCTCGGGGCGATGACCGACGTGCCGTCGTGCACGGTGATCGCCAGCGCCGGACAGATGTCGGCGGCGTCCAGGACCCGCTCGTCCGGCTCGATCCCGCCGGCCTTGACCCGGGCGTGCTCGCGCCCGTCACGCATCCCGTCCAGCGCGAACACCTCGGGGACCGTTCCGGCGCACATACCCGATCCCTGGCAGAGTTCCGGATCGACGCGTACGTTCCACCTGGTGACATCGCTCATGGCGGTCACCAGCCGATCGGCATGACGCGCGGGCCGCGCACCAGCATCTCGGACTTCCAGGTCACGTCGCCCGCCAGCCGCAGCCCCGGGAAGCGGGCGATCAGGGCGCTCAGCGCCTCCTGGAGTTCCAGCCGGGCGAGCGGGGCGCCCAGGCAGTGGTGCACGCCGTGGCCGAATCCCAGGTGCTGATTGCCCTCGCGGGCGATGTCCAGCACGCCCGGGGCGGAGAACCGCAGCGCGTCGCGGTTGGCCGCGCCGACGGCGACCAGGACCGGGCTCCCGGCCCGGACGAGCGTTCCGCCGACCTCGATGTCCTCGGTGGCGTAACGGGGCTGACCGGATCCGCTGCCCAGCGGCACGAAGCGCAGCAGCTCCTCGACCGCGTTCGGGACGAGTTCGGGTTCGGCCCTGAGCCGGGCCAGCTGGTCCGGGTGATCCAGCAGCGTGAGAACGAAGTTGGGGATCTGCGACGCCGTGGTCTCGTGTCCGGCCACCAGGATGCCGACGCACAGATCGACGAGTTCGAGCTCGGAGAGCCGGTCGCGGCCGTCGCGGGCCTCGATCAGGGCCGTCATCAGGTCGTCGCGCGGTTCCGCCCGGTGCTGCGCGATCAACTCGGCCATGTACGCCCGAAGTTCCTCGCGGTTGCGGTCGAACTCCTCGGCGGTGAGCGAGCTCGTGGACAGTGCGGCATCGCTCCACACGCGGAACTTCGGGCGGTCCTCGGTGGGGACGCCCAGCATTCGGCAGATCACCGCGACCGGCAGCGGAAGCGCGAACAGATCGACCAGATCGGCAGGCTGGCCGGCCGCTTCCATCTCGTCGAGCAGTTCCGACGTCAACGCCCGTACCTGCGGGCGGAGTTTCTCCACCTGGCGCACCGTGAACGCCTTGGCGACCAGGGAACGCAGTCGGGTGTGGTCGGGCGGGTCCATGCTGAGGATGCCGCTGTCGCGCCGCCCCTCGGACTGCCGGGGCTCGTCGTGCGAGAGGGCCGCCGCCCGGCTGAAGCGCTGGTCGCCGAGGACCAGCCGGGCGTCCGCGTAACGGGTGACGAGCCAGGCCGGCTCGCCGTAGGGCATCTGGACGCGTAACAGACCCCGCTGGTCGCGTACGCGCTCGTACTCCTCGGAGAGTTCCAGCCCTGCGGCGGTGTTGAAGGGATAGGCGAGGGGGGTGACGTCTGCTGTGGTCACTGCGGCCTCCGGTGGTAAGCGGCTTTCGTTATGTAAGCAGCTGCTTACAACGGTAGGAGTGGCCGTACGGCAGGTCAACGACGCATTACGGCCGTTATCCTTACGGGCCGCTCCGAGAGGTCCGAGAGGAAGGCCGACATGGAGTCCGCCCCCGCCCTGCCGTCCCAACAGCGCCGCCGGGACGCCGTCGCCTCGCCTCGCCGGGACGCCGCCGCCACACGCCGTCGTCTGCTGGACGCGGCCCACGACCTGTTCGCGGAGCAGGGCTACGAGGCGACGACGGTGCGGAGCATCGCGGCACGGGCCGGGGTCAACCAGGCGCTGTTGTTCCGCTACTTCGGGTCCAAGCAGGGGCTGCTCACCGAGGTCCTGGCCCAGGGCGGACTGGAGCAGCTGCGCGCCACCCCGCCCGAGGAGCTGTTCGAGACCGCCCTGCGCTCGATGCTGACCCGCAGCGCGGGCGATACGGGAGACCGCACCCTGGAGGTCTACCTGCGGTCCATCGGGCGGGGCGACGAAGCGGCCGGCACCCTGCGGGACCTGGGGGAGGAGTACCAGAAGGCGCTTTCCGGGCTCTCCGGTACGGCGGACGGCGCTCTGCGTGCGGATCTGGCCATGGCGTGGCTGCTCGGAATCGGCCTGATGCGGACGGTCGTCGCCCGCGAGCCGCTGGCCGGGGCGGAGCCGGACGACGTCTGCCGGCTCGTGCTCGGTGCGCTCGGGCACCTCTGGTCGGCGCCGGAACCGGGGCGGGAGCAGGAACCGGGAGCGCGGGAGCAGCAGCGGTAGCGGGAGCGGCGGCGGGGGAGCGGGACGGGGAACAGGACGGCGAACGGGACGGGGAACGCGGCGGGCCCGGCCCCGGAGCTCAAGCCCCGGGGCCGGGCCCGGCCATGTGCGCGCGGCGACCGGCTCTCGCACGCGGGGCAACGGTGTCGTACGGCGTTACCGGTGGGCGTACGGGGTGTCCGGTGCCGTACGGGTTAACGGTGGCGGTTCTCGAAGGCGGTGAAGGCCGCCTCCTGGCGCCACTCGGTCGCCGCCTTCGGGTTGTCGGCGAGGTAGCGGGCGCAGCGCGTACCCGGGTGCCCCTCGCCCGGCCGGTCGGCCCGGCAGGCGGCGACCATGCGGTAGCCGGTGGGCGCGGAACCGGAGACCCACAGGCTGCGGCCGTCGCGGAACGTGTACTCCAGCGAGGCGCGGGCGAGGTCCTTCAGCTCGGTGTAGCGCAGACCGTACGTCCTGGCCGCGTACTCGTACTCGTGGCTGATGTCGATCCGTGAGACCCCCGGGTCGTCGGTGGACAGCACCACCGGGACGCCGTAGCGGCGGTACGCGTCGAACGGGTGGTCGTCGCCCGCGATGCCGAGGATCTGCTTGTTGCTGCTGAACGGCACCTCGACCGCGACGCCCCGTCGCGCCATCGTCCGGGCCAGCTGCCGCCAGTCGTCCTCGTGGACCAGGTCCACGCCGTGGCCGATGCGTTCGGCACCGGCGACGAGCACGGCCTCACGGATGTGGAACCGCAGATCCTCCGGCTTCACCATCCCGGGGGCCAACTCGCCCGCGTGCAGGGTCAGGTGAGCCTCCGGGTACACGCCACGCAGATACTTCAGCATCCGCATCTGAAGGCGGTAGTTCGCCAGCGAGCTGTCCCAGTCCTCCGGCTGTACGAGGTTGACCGCGACGAACCTGCGGTCGCGCTCGGCCAGCCGCATACCGACCGCCATCTGCGTGAACACCCGGGCCGGTGTACTTCCCCTGGACACCTGGGAGACCCACCGGACGGGCAGGCGGCATCCCGGTTCGGGCCGGGCGGTGCCGCAGCGCGCGGCGGCCCGGAACTCCGCGTCGGCGTCGTCGGCCTCCTTGACCGCCTCGTCCACGACCCGGTCGAGCTGCCCGTCGGCCAGCAGCTTGCGGTGGAACGACGCGAAGTCGGGGTCGTAACCCACCTTCTCGGACAGCTTCTTGGAGCTGTCCGACGCCGGGGTGACCATGGTCTCCAGATAGAACTGGTTCTGCTCGACCGCGGTGTTGGCCACGTCGACGAGGAGCTTGCCCCGGTCCCAGGTGGCCATCCCGAACTTGTCGAAGGTGGCGAAGAAGTGGTCGTGCCCGGACTGGCCGGCCGGGAAGTCCTGCATCGACCAGGCCCGTACGATCTCCCGCCGGAACGCCGCGTCGGTGCGCGCGTCGGCGGCCGGCCGGGTACCGGGACCGCACGGCGGCGCCACGGCGGTCATCGTGGCGTCGATGCACAGGCCCTTTTCGCCCGCGATCTTGATCAGGAACTCGGTCGTGGCCGCGCCCGACAAGTGATTGTGCAGATCACCCCCCTTGGGCAGCGCTTTGAAGAACTCCCTCAGCCGCTCCGGCCGGTTCCGCAGCGAGTCGAGGTGGGCGGAGGTCCGCCGCTCGGCCGGGGTCACCGCACGGGGCGAGAACTGGGCGACGGAACGCGGCGACGCGTTCTCGGCGGGGGCCGACGCGGCGGCCGGAACCGCCGGGAGCAGGGACAGCACGGTGAGTGCGCCGAGCCCGGCGGGGACAAGGGACTTGGGACGGTGAGCCGTCCGATTCGATGGGATCACCGCCGCATGATTGCGCCCGGGGGGAACGATTCTCATCGAAACGATATGTATGGCCGAAAACTCCCACCCGATCGAGTGGGCGTGCGCCGTCCTCGTCCGCTCGGGCCACAGGGTGCGGCCGGGCGGGGGGACTCTGTGAAGATGGCGGCTTCCGCGCCGGTACGGCCTCGCGCCCTGGGCCCCGGCATGACAACTCCCTGTGACACACGTGCGGTTGCAGCTTCTGCGCCTCTTCCTGGCCCGTCGCGCGTTGGACACTCTGGGTGTGCATTGTCATTACGCAGAGTGGAAAGGTATAGATCATGACGACGATGGAACGGCGCGAAGCGGCGGAGGGGAAAGTGCGGGCGGCGGAGGATGCGGTGGCGCGGTTGAAAGAAGGTTTCTCGGGGGTGGGCATCACGCTGCCGTCGTTGCGGGTCGATCCGGTGTCGTGCGCCGGGAGCGATCCCACGCCGCTGGTGGAGCTCGGCCGGTGCAACCTCGACACGGCGCTGCGGCTGAGCGTGGTGCTGGAGGCACAGGAGAGGGCCGGACATGACCGGTGAGGACGTCGAGTCGGGCGCCCAGGGTTCGGGGGGTGCGCAGGAGGCGCACGGTGCACAGGGTTTGCCGAGGGCGTCGGTCTCCCCGGGGGTGCCTGAGCCCGGGACGTTCGCGGTGGACGCGCGGGACGGGCGGGTGGGGCGTGTGATGGGGAGCGTCGGGCCGTACGTACAACTTCGGGCGCCGGGCGGCGGGGCGGAGTGGGACTGCCCGCCGCACCTCGTACGGGCGGCGCCTCCGGGGCTGGTGCTGCGGGCGCGGGTGACGGAGATCAACCGGGAGGGGCGGCTCCCGCGCTGAACGTGGGACACGCCGATGGCCCAGGCCGACACCGTGCAGCAACCGACCTGGGCCTTTGCGGGGATGCACGGTGGATGTGCGAGGTGGTGCCGATGGTTCAGGTAGTGCTGGTGGTTCGGCTGGTTTCAGTGGTGCTGGTCGTGCCAGTGGTGCCGGCGGTTTCGGTGGCTGGTGGGGCGGCGGCGAGGGCGGCCCGGAGATGGCCGCCGGACGCGGCCAGCAGGCTCTCGGCCGTGGAGCCGTCGACCTGGCCGAGGATGGCGAGGATGGCGTTCTTCACCTCGCCGTCGGTCGCGGTGAGCGCGGCCTCGATCTCGGCGTCGGACGCGCCGGTGGCGAGGGAGACGATCCGGCGGGAGCGGGCGCGCAGCTTGTCGTTGGAGGCACGGACGTCGACCATCAGGTTCCCGTATGTCTTGCCGAGCCGGATCATCGTGATCGTCGAGATCATGTTGAGGACGAGCTTCTGCGCCGTACCCGCCTTGAGCCGGGTGGAGCCGGTGATCAGTTCGGGGCCGACGACGACCTCGATGCCGTGCTCGGCCGCGGCGGCCAGCGCCGAGTCCGCGTTGCAGGACAGGCCGATGGTCAGCGCGCCCTTGGCGCGAGCGTGCTCGACGGCGCCGATCGCGTACGGCGTGCGGCCGGAGGCGGAGATGCCGACCACCGTGTCGTCGGTGGTGAGCCCCAGGGCCTCCAGATCGGCGGCGGCCAGCTCCTTGCTGTCCTCGGCGCCCTCGACGGCCTTGACCATGGCGGAGGGGCCGCCCGCGATCAGGCCGACGACCTGGGACGGGTCGGTGTTGAAGGTGGGCGGGCACTCGCTGGCGTCCAGCACGCCGAGCCGGCCCGCGGTGCCCGCGCCCGCGTAGATCAGCCGGCCGCCCCGGGCCATGCGCTCCGCCGTGCCGTCGATCGCCGCGGCGATCTCGGGCAGCCGGGCGCCGACGGCGGCCGGGACCGACCGGTCCTCGCCGTTCATGATCCGGGCGATTTCGAGCGTGCCCAGCCGGTCGATCTCGGCCAGCTCGGGGCGGAACGCCTCGGTGGTGAGCGTGTCGAGCTGGGCACGGAGTTCTCCGTACCCGGCGGGGGAGGTGGCTGCGGCGCCCGTACGGTCGGCGTCGGTCGTGGAGGTCATGGAGGAAGGCTCTGCTTTCTCTTTCGCGGTCTCGTACGGCTTCGCGGGTGCGGGTGCGGGGCCTGGGACGGGTGGTCGCGCTACGGACGTGCTGCGAGGCGCCCGGGCCGGCGTGGGCGTCAGCGCGGGCGTGGGGTGTGGCGGTGGGCCAGCGCCTCGTAGGAGGCGGCGAGGGCGGGGGCGGCCGTTTCGTAGGTGCGCTGCGCGACTCCCACGAACAGGCAGTCGACGACGAGCAGTTGACTCGTACGGCTCGACATCGCGGCGGGTCTCAGCTCGGTCTCGCGGGCGGTGGACGTGGTCAGCACGTGATCGGCGTACTGCGTCACCGGACCGTCGGGGCGGCCGGTGATCGCGATCGTCGTCGCGCCGTGGTCGAAGGCGACCCGCAGCGGCTCGATGACATCGACGGTGGAACCGGAGTGCGTGATCGCTATGGCGACATCGCCGGAACGCAGCTGCACGGCGTTGGTCACCGCGAGGTGCGGGTCCGTGTGGGAGTGCGCGATCAGGCCGATACGGGCCAGCTTCTGCGCCAGGTCCTGGCCGACGAGGGAGGAGGCGCCCACACCGTAGATGTCGATGCGGCGCGCGGCGGAGGCGGCGGCCACGGCGGCACCGAGCTGGACCGTGTCGAGCCCGGCGGCCGTGTCGGCGAGGGTCTGCTGCTCGTCGTAGGCCAGCTTCGCGACCACGTCGGCGATGGGGTCGTCGACCGCTATGTCGGCGGTGACGGACGGCGCCCGGCCCGACTGCTGGTGCGCCGCGAGGCCGGCGAGGGCGAGGCGCAGATCGCGGTAGCCGGGGTAGCCGAGGAGGCGGGCCGTACGGACCACCGTCGCCTCGCTGGTGCCGGTGAGCTCGGCGAGGCCGGTGACCGTCAGGGCGGCGCAACCGGCGGGATCACCCGCGACGGCCTCGGCGACACGCTGCATGGAGCGGGTCATCGACGGCGCGAGCGTACGCACCTTGGCCGCGAGGGCCGCCGGGGCGGGCGGGGAGTCAGCGCTGAAACTTTCCTTCAGGTCGTTGGTCACATTTGAAAGATATTTTCAACCCGAGGGCCCGTCAACCCCCTCTTCGGCGGTCCCGTGCCCGGGAGTCGGTTTTCGGCCTCTTGCCCGGAAGCCGGTCACCGGATCCGTGCCCGGCGCCGAGAGGGAAGCCCGCTCGCGAGCCGGTGGCCTCGCGGGCCGGGTGACAATGGGCGTATGGAGATGAATCCCTTGGAACAGGCGTTGCATACGGCCCGCGCACTGGTGATGGCCGATCTCGCCGCGGGCGGCGTCGCCGAGGCCGGGATCGTCTCGCTGGTCGAGGACGCGGTGACGCATCGCCGCTGGTGGGTCGAGCAGTGGCCCGAGGGTGTCGCGTTCGTCGTCGGTCTGGTCGCTCAGGACGTGCAGGACGCGCTGCTCGAACGGTACGGGCGCTGGCCGCTCTGCCCGGTCTGCGACGCGGGCGATCCGCATGCCCTGGACGTCGAGCCGGAGCTGGGCCCGGACCCGCACTGGGTGTGCACGAAGGCGGCCGTCGCCGTGGCGCCGGTCGGTTCGCTGGGCGGGATAGCACGCCGGTGACGGTCTACATCGACCCGCCGCAGTGGCCGGGGCACGGGCGGCTCTGGTCGCACCTGGTCAGTGACGTGTCCTTCGAGGAACTGCACGCCTTCGCGGAGTCCATCGGCTGCCCGGGGCGCGCGTTCGACCGGGACCACTACGACGTACCGGAGTCGCGTTACGAGGACGCGGTGCGTGCCGGGGCGAAGGAGATCGGCTCGAAGGAACTCGTCCGGCGGCTCACGGCCGCCGGGCTGCGACGGCCCAAGGGGCGCCCGGCCCCGGTCCCGGCCCGCTGACGGGGGCGTACCCGTAGGACGGGGCCGCTGAGGGGGGCGGGCCCGCCGGGCCGTGCCCGCCCCAGGGCATTCAGGGCGCTCAGGCTTCGGTGGTGCCCGTCTCCGCGCCCACCTCCGAAGCCGGAGGCGTGGACGTGGCCGGAGCCGTGGACGTCGTCGGTGCCGACGCCTTCGCGGCGGGTGAGCCGGTCACCCGCAGGGACCTGCCCCCACGACCGTGCAGCCTCAGCGAGAACACCACGGCCACCAGCGCCAGCACGGTCATGGCCGCTCCCGCCCACGCGGTCGCCGCGAAACCGAGGTCGGCGTCGATCACGGCACCACCCAGCCAGGGGCCGCCCGTGTTGCCCAGGTTGAAAGCGGCGGTCGTGGTCGCACCGGCCAGGGTCGGCGCGGCGCCCGCGACGTTGAACATCCGGGCGTTGAGCGCCGGGGCCGTGTAGAACGCGGACACGCCCAGGAGGAACGAGAGCCCGATCGCGGCCACCTGGTACGACGCGAACAGCGCCAGGGCGACCAGGAACACCGTCGAGGCCGCGATGCCGCTCATCAGCACCCCGAAAAGATGCGCGTCCGCGACCCGGCCGCCGATCGTCGTACCGACCAGCGCACCGATCCCGAACAGCGCGAGCACCGTCGGCACCCACCCGGAGTCCAGCCCGGCCACATCCGTGAGCAGCGGGGCCAGGTAGCTGAACGCGCAGAAGACACCGCCCGCGGCGAGGGCCGTGACCACGATCGACAGCCACACCTGACGGTCCCGGTAGATGGCCATCTCCTGCCTGAGCCGCGGCTTGCGCTCCGGCAGCGGAATGCGCGGGATCAGCGTCACCACGCCGACCAGTGCCACGGCGGACGCCGCGCCCACGGCCCAGAACGCCGAACGCCAGCCGAGGTTCTCGCCGAGCAGGGCCCCCAGGGGCACGCCCAGCACGTTGGCGATCGACAGGCCGCCGATCATCACGGCCATCGCGCGGGCCCGGGTGTTCATCGGCACCATCGCGATGGCGACCGCCGCCCCCACCGCCCAGAACCCGGCGCAGGCGAAGGCGCTCACGATCCGCGACGCGAACAGCACCTCGTACGTCGGCGCCAGCGCGCCCACGACCTGTCCGAGGCCGAAGACGGAGATGAGGGAGATGAGTGTGGTGCGGCGCGGCAGTCGCAGGGTGGCCACGGCGAGCAGCGGGGCGCCGATCACCATGCCGATCGCGAAGGCGGATATGAGGAGTCCGGCACGGGGGATGGACACGTTCATGTCGTCGGCGATCGGCGGCAGCAGACCAGAGAGCATGAACTCGCTGGTGCCCAGGGCGAAGACGGAGAGACCGAGGATGTAGACGGCCAGGGGCATACGGGACGGGCGGGAGGCGGAGTCGGGCATGACTGCTGACAACCGTCCTCGCCGTCGCATCATTCCCTCCGGCGGCGCTTTTACGCGGGTGTCACACACCCGCCATGTACGGTGCGCCGGCCGTGCCCCCGCCCGTCATCCGGTGCCCCTGCCCGTCGTCGGGCGCCCGCGCCTCAGCGGTCGAGCAGCTCCAGCTCGGTCAGCAGGTTCTGCCGCGCACGGGGCTCCCAGCGCTCCGCCCCGTACGGCGTGCGGAACAGGCGGGGCAGGCTGAGCAGTTGACGCAGTACGGTCGTCCGCCCCTCCCGGAACGCGTCGTCGGGCACGAAGTCGTACTCCTCGCGCACCTGTGCCGCGTAGGCGGCGTACTCCTTCGGGGGCGCCGCCAGGATCGCGAGGTCGGCGTCGCACAGCACCTCGCCGTCGGCGTCGCCGTCCGCCGGATCGTGGGTGACGGTGAGCCGGACGAGCCGGGCCACCTCGGCGGTGACGTCGTCGGGTACGCCCGCCTCCGGCAGCGCGCGTTCGGCGAGGGCGGCGCTGCGTTCCTCGTTCTCGGACCGGTCGGGCCGGTACACCGCGTCGTGGAACCAGGCAGCCAGACGCACGGCGTCCGCGTCGGCCGCGTACGCGGCGAGCGTGTCGACGTGGTCGAGCGTCGCGATCAGGTGCGCGGTGGTGTGGTAACGCCGCTGCGGCTCGGCCCATCGGGACAGCAGATTGTCCGCGTACGGTCCCGGATCGGGTCCGGGAGCCCCGCGCCGGGCGGCGACGAGCGTCTCCCGCCAGCGGTCGCGGAGCCGGGCCTCGGCGTCGTCCTCCTCGTGGGCGCTGTGTCCGCGTGAACTCTCGGTCATGGCCCGACCCTAACGACCTGGGGAGCAATAGGGAGCCCGCTCCCTATTGCTCCCCAGGTCGTAAGGGCCGTGATCCGTGGCGGGCGATGCCCGCACACACGCTCGCGGCGTTGTCCGGCGCGTCCTCGCGCCACGGGGCCCGCCGGCCTGGAGCGGCCGGGCGGGCCCCGCCGGGGCGGGAGGGGGAGGGCCTACGAAGCGGCCCGGAACCCCCGCAGCCGCAGCGAGTTGCCGACCACGAAGACCGACGAGAACGCCATCGCCGCGCCCGCGATCATCGGGTTGAGCAGTCCGGCCGCGGCGAGCGGCAGGGCGGCCACGTTGTAGGCGAAGGCCCAGAACAGGTTGGTACGGATGGTGCCCAGCGTCCGGCGGGCGAGCCGGATGGCGTCCGCTGCGGCCCGCAGGTCCCCGCGCACCAGGGTCAGGTCACCGGCCTCGATCGCGGCGTCCGTTCCCGTACCCATCGCCAGGCCCAGGTCGGCCTGGGCGAGCGCCGCCGCGTCGTTCACGCCGTCGCCGACCATGGCGACGGAGCGTCCCTGGGACTGGAGTTCCTTGACGACGTCGACCTTGTCCTCGGGCATGACCTCCGCGTACACCGTGCCGATTCCGACCTCGGCCGCGACGGCCTCGGCCACCGCCCGGTTGTCGCCCGTCAGCAGGATCGGGGTCAGGCCGAGGGCCCGCAGCCGCTCGACGGCCTCCGCGCTGGTGTCCTTCACCGCGTCGGCGACCTCCAGGACCGCACGCGCCTCGCCGTCCCAGGCGACCGCGATGGCCGTCCGGCCCGCCGCCTCCGCCGCGGCTTTCTGCCGGGCCAGCTCGACCGGCAGGTGGATCTCCCACTCCGCGAGCAGTTGTTCGCGGCCGACGAGGACGGCGTGGCCGTCGACGATGCCCTGGACGCCGAGTCCGGGGACGTTGGTGAAGTCCTCGGGGGTGGGGAGGGGGTTGCCGGTGCGTTCGGTGGCGCCGGTGGCGACGGCCTGGGCGATGGGGTGTTCGGAGGAGTGTTCCAGGGCGCCGGCGAGGCGCAGGACTTCGGTCTGGGTGGTGCCGGTGGTGGTGTGGACGTCGAGGAGAGTCATGCGGCCGGTGGTGACGGTGCCGGTCTTGTCCAGGACGATGGTGTCGACGCGGCGGGTGGTCTCCAGGACTTCGGGGCCCTTGATCAGGATGCCGTGCTGGGCGCCGCGGCCGGTGCCGACCATGAGGGCGGTCGGGGTGGCCAGGCCCAGGGCGCACGGGCAGGCGATGATCAGTACGGCCACGGCGGCCGTGAACGCAGCCGTCACGTCGTCCGTGACGAGCAGCCACGCGACCAGTGTGGCCAGGGCGAGCGCGATGACGGCCGGGACGAAGACGGCCGAGATCCGGTCCGCGAGGCGCTGTGCGGCCGCCTTGCCGTTCTGCGCGTCCTCGACGAGCCTGGCCATCCGGGCCAGCTGCGTGTCGGCGCCGATCCGGGTCGCCTCGACGACCAGCCGGCCGCCCGCGTTGAGCGTGGCCCCCGTGACCGGGTCGCCGACACCGACCTCCACCGGCACCGACTCACCCGTGAGCATCGACGCGTCCACGGCCGAGGCGCCCTCCACGACGATCCCGTCGGTGGCGATCTTCTCGCCGGGCCGGACCAGGAAGCGGTCGCCGACCCGGAGTTCGGCCGTCGGCACGGTCACCTCACGGCCGCCGCGCTCCACGGTGACCTCCTTGGCGCCCAGTTCGAGGAGCGCCTTGAGGGCCGCGCCCGCCTTCCGCTTGGAGCGGGCCTCGAAGTAGCGCCCGGCGAGGATGAAGGCGGTGACCCCGGCGGCGGCCTCCAGGTAGATGTTCCCGGCGCCGTCGCTGCGGCCGATCGTCAGCTCGAAGGGGTGGGTCATGCCGGTCATCCCGGCCGTACCGAAGAACAGTGCCCACACCGACCACAGGAACGCGGCCGAGGTGCCGACCGAGATCAGCGTGTCCATCGTCGCCGCCCCGTGCCGGGTGTTGGTCCAGGCGGCCCGGTGGAACGGCCAGGCGGCGTACGTGACGACCGGAGCCGTCAGCGTCAGCGCGAGCCACTGCCAGTAGTCGAACTGGAACGCCGGAACCATCGACAGGGCGATCACCGGCACGGCGAGCGCGACGGCGGTGACCAGCCGCTGCCGCAGCGGCCCCAGCTCGTCGTCCTCCGCGCCCGCGGCGGGGGAGTCCTCCTCGGCGCGTGCCGGGGGAGCGGGCTCGTGCGCCGTGTAACCGGTCTTCTCGACGGTGGCGATCAGGTCCTGTACGGAGATGTCCTCGCCCCGGTAGCTGACCTTGGCCTTCTCGGTGGCGTAGTTGACGGTGGCCTCGACCCCGTCCATCCGGTTCAGCTTCTTCTCGATGCGGGCCGCGCAGGAGGCGCAGGTCATCCCGCCGATCGCGAGCTCGACCTCTGCGGTGGCGCCGGCGGCCGTGCCGGAACCGGTGCCGGTGGTGGCGGTATGCGCGGACACGATGTCCTCCCTGGCGGAGACCTAATACCCGACCTCATACCCCTAGGGGGTATGCCTACTCTCACAGGTATACCCCCCTCCCCTATTAAACGCAAGGCGGAAATGCCCGGGCCGCCCGGGAGTGTGTGCGTCCGGAGGCGGGATGCGTCCGAGCTCACGGCCTTCGGCGCGCATTCGGGCTGTGTCCGTGGGCGATCTCCCCGTAGGCTGGCCATTGGACTAGACCTGTTGACCTGTTGCCGCTTCCTGGAGGATTGGGTTCCGATGAGCAACCGTGCAGTCCTGGAGGTGATCGCTCTCGACGCGGAGGACGCGGTCGCCGCCCAGGAGGGTGGTGCGGACCGGCTTGAGCTGGTCACCGACATGGCGGCGGACGGCCTGACCCCGTCCTGTGCGACCTTCGCGGAGATCCGGGCGGCGGTGGACATCCCGCTGCGGGTGATGATCAGGCCGGCGGACGGCTTCGCCGCCGGTGATCTCGACCTCCTCGTGGCCAGGGCACGTGAGCTGCGGGAGGCGGGCGCCGAGGAGTTCGTCCTGGGCTTCCTCGATGCCGAGGGTGGCCCGGACCTGGTCGCCGTCGAGCGGCTTGTCTCCGAACTGGACGGCTGCCGCTGGACGTTCCACCGGGCGATCGACCGCGCCGCCGACCGGGACGCGCTGCGCAAGCAACTGGCGGACCTGCCCGGTCTGGACACCTACCTCACGGCGGGCTCTCCGAAGGGCGTCGACGACGGCATCCCGACGCTGGTCGCCGAGGCGGCGCGCAAGGACGAGCCCGGCTACGAGCCGCGGATCCTGGTGGGCGGCGGACTCCGTCTGGACCATCTGCCGGAGCTGCTGGCGGCGGGCATCGACGCGGTGCACATCGGCGGAGCGGCCCGCCCGCGGGGCTGGTCGGGAGCGGTGGACGCGGTGGCGGTACGGGAGTGGCGGACGGTCCTCGACGCGTGACGGTCCTCGAAGCGTGAGGATCCTCGAAGCGTGAGGGTTCCCAAGGCGTGAGCGGGGAGGAGCACCCGCCGGGCGAGTGCCCCTGATGGGCGGGTGCCCTCGACGGGGTACGGGCCACGGGCCGCCCGGCCCGTACCCGGTCCGGCACCGGCCCCGTCCTGGCCCCGGGCTCCGTACCCGGTCCGGTACCGGCCCCCGTATCCCGTGCCCGGGCCCGTATCCCGTGCCGTACCGGCCCTCCACCCCGGCCGTTACGCCAGCTCGTCCGGCAGCGCCGCCGCGTGCACGACCGTCAGTCCGGACACCGCACGGGTCAGCGCCACGTACAGCCGCCGCAGCCCCGTGCGCGTGTCCGGTTCGCCGTCCACCACCGCCGCGGGCTCGTCCAGCACGACGTAGTCGTACTCCAGACCCTTCGCCAGGGACGCCGGAACGAGGGTCAGCCGGGCCTCGGCCGACGTCTCCTCACCGGGCGAGAGATACGCATGGCCCGCGGCCGTCAGCGCCTCGGCCAGCGCCGGAACGCGTGCGTCGGCCGCGATCAGCCCGATCGAGCCCTCCCGGGTCAGCGACTCCTCGCACGCCGCCAGCACCGCCGCGTCCAGCTCCGCCGGACCGGCCGCCGCCCGTACCTCCAGCGAACCCGGCGACTCCCGCACCGACTCCACCTCCGCGAGCCCCGGCGAGATCACCGGCAGCAGCCGGGACGCGTACGCGATCACCTCGCGCGGCACACGGAAACCCGCCGTCAGCTCCTCCACCACCGCGTCCGGCTTGCCCAGATGGCGCAGGGCCTGCGTCCAGCTCTCCGTGGACCACGGCGTCGTGCCCTGCGCCAGGTCGCCGAGGACCGTCGCCGAACCCGTCGAACAGCGGCGGCCCACCGCCCGGTACTGCATCGGGGAAAGGTCCTGCGCCTCGTCGAGCACCACATGGCCCAGCGAGTGCGTCCGCGTCACCAGGTCACGCGCCTCGTCGATCAGCACCGCGTCCGCGGCCGACCACTTCGCCGACCGCACGCTCCGGGCGGGCTTCACCCACAGGATCGCCTTCCGCTCGTCCTCGGTGAGCAGCCCGTCCGCGTGCGTGGCCAGGAACTCCGCGTCCGAGAGCAGCCGCAGCACCAGCTTGGCCGGGTCGACGGCCGGCCAGATCGCCTTCACGGCCGCCTTCACCGCCGGATTGCGGGCCACCGCGTTCTGCACCCGGTCGTCGGGCGCCTCGCCCGCCTCCTCCATCCGGACCAGGACGGCGTGCGCGATGCGCTGCGGGAGCGCCTCGTGGGCGGCCCCGTACCGCATGTCCCGGGCCAGCAGTTCGGCGACGATCTCCTCCAGCTCGTACGCGGGCACCCGCCAGCGGCGCGAACCGCGCACCACCACGACCGGCTCCGTCGGCATCGTCACGTGCGAACGGATGGCCCGCCGCAGTACCTCGGCCATCCTGGCGTCGCCCTTGACGACGGCGGCCTCCGCCGCGTCCGTGCCGCGTACCTCGATGCCCGCGGCGCCCGGCGCGCCCGCCACCGCGCCCGCAGCGCCCGCCGTCACCAGGTCGTCGACGGTCGCCTGCTTCACCTCCAGCTCGCCCAGCGCCGGGAGCACCTGCTCGATGTAGTGGAGGAACGACCGGTTCGGCCCGATGACCAGCGTCCCGGTCCGGGCCAGCCGCTCGCGGTGCGCGTAGAGCAGGTACGCGACCCGGTGCAGGCCGACGGCGGTCTTGCCGGTCCCCGGACCTCCCTGGACGCACACCGTCCCGCCCAGGCCGCTGCGGACGATCTCGTCCTGCTCGGGCTGGATCGTCGCGACGATGTCCCGCATGGGACCGACACGGGGCCGTTCGATCTCCGCCTGGAGGAGCCTGCTGGTCCGCTCGGCCTCCGCCGGATCGGTGAGGTCCTCGTCCTCGTACGCGGTCAGTTCACCACCGGTGTACCCGAAGCGGCGGCGTCGGCCGACGTCCTGCGGATCCTTCTTCGACGCCCGGTAGAACGGCTGCGAGACGGGCGCGCGCCAGTCGACGACCATCGGGTCGCCGTCGGTGTCGTGGACGTGACGGCGACCGATGTAGAACCGCTCCCCCTCGGCCCCCTCGGCCTGATCGGCGCCCACCTCGTGCAGGTAGTCCAGACGCCCGAAGAAGAGCGGGGTGTGGGCGAGATCGGCGAGGGACTTGATGCGCTCGTCGATCTGGGACTGGAGAACGACCGCGTTGACCCAGTTCGCGGTGACATCGCCGATGTCGAGGGCCTGGACGTCCTCGCGCATGGCGCGCAACGCGGAGCGGGAGGCGGCGAGATGGGCGCGCTCCCGGACCAGTGGATCGGTGGTGACGCTTTCGTGTTCGTGCGCGGGCACGGTGTTGCCTCCGGCTGTTGAACGCGGGACGGCGGACCGCGGCCCGCCCCTCGCACGGCACGGGTCCGGCATGGCTCGGCACGGTACGGCCGGGCCGGGGTGGGGCGATGCGGTCCGCTCGGGGATCGATCACGGGGTGCGTACGCGGTGGTGCGGGCGTACGGATGTCGGCCGGTTTCCGTCCGGTCGGCGGCGCTCCCCCGGCTGCCGGCGCGGGCCGGTACCACGGTGCGGGAGGCGGGCAGACCGGCGATTGTATCGGCCGATCCGGTCGGGGGCGAACGGTTTTCGCCGGGGCCGTCGGCGGGACCATTCCGGGGTCCCCGCGCTGCCCCGGGGCCGCCTCCCGGTGCCCGGGCCGTCTCCGGGACGGCGGGCCGCGTCCCGTAGGGGATGGGGGGCGCGCGGGTCCTTCGCGGAGACGACCGCGTACGACTCCAGGGCTACGCGCTCCGCCCGCCGGTTCGGCCCGCGGGCCGATGTCCGCGGGCATCGGGCGCAGGAGCATGGAACACATGAGCACCGTTACCTTGAACCCCCGCAGGACCGGTCCCGCGCACGGCGCGACGGCGGCCACCGGTCACCCGCACGCCCACCGCTTCGGCGACGCCCTGCGCGCCGTCAAGGTCTACGCCCGCGCCGCGTTCGGAGTGGTCGTCATGGGCGAGTACGCCGAGGAGGCGGGCGTCCGCACGCGCACCCGCACGCGCTGAGCGGCGCGCCGAGCCACCGCCCGGTCGCCTCCCCGCAGCGAGGAGAGGACCAGCCACTCCCGTAACGAGGAGAGGCCCAGCCGCTCCCCGGACGGGGATCAGCCGCCGCTCAGCAGCTCGTCGGCGTCGACGATCCGGTACGCGTACCCCTGCTCGGCCAGAAAACGCTGGCGGTGCGCCGCGAAGTCCTGGTCGATCGTGTCGCGGGCCACCACCGAGTAGAACCGGGCCTCGTGCCCGTCCGCCTTCGGCCGCAGCACCCGGCCGAGCCGCTGCGCCTCCTCCTGCCGCGAGCCGAACGTCCCCGACACCTGGATGGCGACCGTCGCCTCCGGGAGGTCGATCGAGAAGTTCGCGACCTTCGACACCACCAGGACGCTGATCTCGCCCTCGCGGAACGCGTCGAACAGCTTCTCCCGCTGGGCGTTGGTCGTCTCGCCCTTGATCACCGGCGCGTCCAGGTGTTCGCCCAGCTCGTCGAGCTGGTCGATGTACTGCCCGATGACCAGGGTCTGCTCGCCCTTGTGCTTGCGCACCAGCGCCTCGGTCACCCTGCGCTTCGTCGCGGTCGTCGCGCAGAACCGGTACTTCTCCTCGGCCTCCGCGGTCGCGTACGCGAGCCGTTCCGAGTCCGTCAGATCGACCCGTACCTCGACGCAGTCGGCGGGCGCGATGTAGCCCTGCGCCTCGATCTCCTTCCACGGGGCGTCGAACCGCTTCGGCCCGATCAGCGAGAACACGTCCGACTCGCGGCCGTCCTCGCGCACGAGCGTCGCGGTGAGCCCGAGGCGCCGCCGGGCCTGGAGGTCGGCGGTGAACTTGAAGACGGGCGCGGGCAGCAGATGCACCTCGTCGTAGACCACCAGACCCCAGTCGCGGGAGTCGAACAGCTCCAGGTGCGGGTAGACGCCCTTGCGGCGGGTCGTCAGCACCTGGTACGTGGCGATGGTGACCGGCCGGATCTCCTTGCGCGCACCGCTGTACTCGCCGATCTCGTCCTCGGTCAGCGAGGTCCGCTTCACCAGCTCGTGCTTCCACTGCCGGGCCGAGACGGTGTTCGTCACCAGGATCAGCGTGGTCGCCTTGGCCCGCGCCATCGCACCGGCCCCGACCAGCGTCTTCCCCGCGCCGCAGGGCAGCACCACGACACCGGAGCCGCCGTGCCAGAACCCCTCTACAGCCTGCTCCTGGTAGGGCCGCAGCGCCCATCCGTCCTGGTCGAGCTCGATGGGGTGCGCCTCGCCGTCGACGTAACCGGCCAGGTCCTCGGCGGGCCAGCCCAGCTTCAGCAGCGTCTGCTTGATCTGCCCGCGCTCCGAGGGGTGCACGGCCACCGTGTCCGGGTCGATCCGCGCGCCGACCAGCGGCCGGACCTTCTTCGACCGCAGGACCTCCTCCAGCACCGGGCGGTCCGTGGAGGTCAGCACGAGTCCGTGCACCGGGTGCTTGGAGAGCGTGAGGCGGCCGTACCTGGCCATCGTCTCGGCGATGTCGACGAGCAGCGCGTGCGGAACGGGGTAGCGCGAGTACTGCACGAGCGCGTCGACGACCTGCTCGGCGTCGTGCCCGGCGGCGCGCGCGTTCCACAGCCCGAGCGGGGTCAGCCGGTAGGTGTGGATGTGCTCGGGCGCCCGCTCCAGCTCGGCGAACGGCGCGATGGCGCGACGGCAGGCATCGGCCAGGTCGTGATCGACTTCGAGGAGCAGTGTCTTGTCGCTTTGCACGATGAGGGGTCCGGTCACGCGCGTCGGCCCTTTCTGCTGCGGGGAGCGGCCGGGAACGGCCAAACGTCCAGTCTGCCGCATGTGCGGGCCGGGTGCGTGGGTCGTGCACCACACGGGCCGGACCGGACGTGGGCACCGGGCGACCGGGACACGCGGAGGCGGACGACCGCTCGTGCGTATGGGCCCCGATTTCGCGCCGAGCGAATGAGTGAGAACGCCGTGCGATGTCGTTTAACCGGCAGTATGGTCAAAGCCTGACGAGAAAGCCTGGTCAACGACATTGCTCAATGCTTGGAGGAGCTGCTGTGCTGCTTCGGTTCCAGGTCACGAATCACGCTTCGCTCCGGGAGGAGCAGGAGCTGTCTCTCGTCGCCACCGATCACCATCCGGAGCGCGCCGAGGTGAGACTGTCGGGCGGTGAACTCCGCGCGGTTCCCGTCGCGGCCGTGTACGGCACCAACGCTTCCGGGAAGTCGAACGTCATCGACGCCCTCGACTGGATGCGATCGGCGGTGCTGACATCGTTTCGCCGCTGGGATCCCAGCGGCGGAGTCCCACGTCGGCCGTTCGCCCTCAGGGCGGCAGCCTCTTCCTACCCCAGCTCGTTCGCCGTCGACTTCGTCGTGGCCGGGGTACGTCATCAGTTCGGCTTCTCGGTCGACGACGACCGGGTGACCGAGGAGTGGCTCTTCTACTACCCCGAAGGCCATCGGCGCCGTCTCTACGAGCGCGGAGCCGATGACAAGGTTGTCTTCGGGCGGTGGCTCACCGGGCGTCGCAAGCTGATTGCCGAACTCCTGAGACCGAACAGTCTCTATTTGTCGGTTGCGGCGGCGCAGGGGCACGATCAGCTCCGGGAGGTGTTTCGCTGGTTCGGAGACGGGCTCAGGATGGCGACGGACCGCGATTTTCCACAACGGCTCGACCACACGGTGAAGCTGTGCCTCGCCGACAGTGCGGGGCATACCGCGGAATCCGCGATGGCCCTCCTCCGCTTCGCGGACCTCGGTGTGTCCGGACTTGAGATCAAGGAGCAGGACGCTGCGGCGCGGGAGGAGCACGAGCGGATCACCCGAGCGCTCAGGGACGTGCTGGGGGACAAGGTCCGGATCCAGCACGATCACGGCAAGCGCGTGCGTGTCGAGCACCGCACGGCGGATGGCGTTTTCCCACTCGACCTCGCATACGAATCGAGTGGGACGCGGACGTGGATCGGCCTCATCGGCCCGGTGATCACCACGTTGTCGGAGGGGGGTGTTCTCTGCGTGGACGAGTTGGACGCGCGTCTGCACCCGTATCTCGTGGATGCTCTGGTCGGCGTGTTCCAGTCGCCCGAGACCAATCGGGCCGGAGCCCAGCTGGTGTTCAGTACACACGAGGCAGCTCTGCTCGGCCGGAATGTTCGGACCGAACTCTTCAGGGACCAAGTGTGGTTCACGGAAAAGGATCCGCACACTCTTGCGACGCGGTTGTTCCCCATGACGGAGTTCTCGGTACGCGATTCCGCCGACAACCTTGAGAAGCGGTACCTGGGTGGGCGCTATGGGGCGGTGCCGTACTTGGACGACGAACTGCTGCGGGACATCGCCGCAGCGATCCTGCATGGGGGTGGGAGTGAAGCGGGGCAAACCGCTGCAGCGGACAAGGGGCGCACGCCCGGAGCAGCGTAGGTTCCTCATCTACTGCGAGGGAGAGTGCACGGAGCATCAATACTTCAAAGGTCTGCGAGCCGAATTGCGTGCTCTTCCCGTGGCGGTTTGTCTCGGCGGGGAGCATGGTGAGCCGAAGTCTCTCGTGAAAGCGGCGATCGAGCACAAGAACCGGGCTCCGCGTTCCGCGAGCGACCGATGGACCGCGTACGACGAGGTTTGGTGTGTGATCGATGTCGAGGCGCCGGTTCCGCACGAAGGACTGGAGGACGCGCTGAAACTGGCCGCACGGCACGGGATCGAGGTGGCGCTCACCAACCCCTGCTTCGAGCTCTGGCTGCTGCTGCATTTCCAGGATGTGCGAGCGTACTGCACGTCGGCCGAAGCGCAGAAAGCTTTGGAAAAGCTCGGCTCCTGCGGGTATTCCGTCAGCCGCAAGCACCTGGTGTACGAGAGCCTTCGGGACGGCCATACTCAGGCCGAGGAGCTGGCCCGAGCATTACGGGGGCGGAAGAAGGGGTACGCGGACAATCCGTGGACGGATGTGGATCGGCTGGTCGGGCTGCTGAAAGCGGCGCGGCACGGGCGGGCCTGAAGCACCGGGTTTCCAGAGCGAGCGGCGTGCCTGACGGGTGCCTTCCCAGGCACCCGTCGGTGTTCACGGCGTCGCGTCGTCCGCGAGTTCCGCCACGCCCGTGATGCGGTGCAGCGGGTACGTGCGGACGCCGTCCGCCGTGTGGTCGTAGGCCGTGACGTAGCCGCCCTCGACCCTCACCGGGGCGATGACGTGCTGGCTGGCGGCGCCCTCGGCGTTGACGTAGCCGATCCAGAGCGCCGAGCCGGTCAGCGCGGCGGCCTGGACGGTGGCGAGGGTCTCGGCGGCGGACGTGCGGGGCAGCGAGCCGGGCGGTGCGGGCGGGGCGTCGGCGTCCTGGTCCCGTTCCTTGCGGGGCGCCGTCGCGGCGGCGTCTCCGGCGCGGATCGCCCGGACCGCGGCGCCGAGCAGGGTGGTGTCGGGGACCGGGGGGCCCTCGGGCACGGGGGCGGGGGCTGTGCGGGGCGGGGTGCGGTAGGCGCCCGCGCGAGTGATCAGGACATCTCCCTCGGCCGATTCGGCGGCCGGAGCGTATCCCATGTCGCGCAGCCCTTCGAGCAGGGACGCCGGGTCGACCGGGGCGGCCAGGACCGTCGGGGCGAGGCGGCGCAGGCGCAGGGCGGACGCGCGCTTGTCGGCGAGGATCTCGTTCAGCACGGTCTCGTCGTCGCAGCGCACGTACGAGGAGGCGGCGCCGATCCGCAGATGGCCGTGGCGGCGGGCCACGTCGTCGATGAGGTAACTGAGCGGCTGCGGCACCGGCGTGCGGCTGTGCGTGGCGAGGAACGCGTGCAGGTCGGCGGCCGACCGCCCGGCGTCCAGGGCGCGGCGTACGGACCCGGGCGTGAACCGGTAGACGGTGGCGCCGCCCTTCGACTCGATCTCCGCCAGCACGGAGAGCGTGTCGGCCAGCGGGCGTTCCAGCGGGCCGGGCGCGACGGCCGTCAGGTCGGCCTGGAGCAGGACGTGGTCCAGCGGCTCGGGGATCAGCGGGGCGAGCAGCGCGGCGGCCTCGGCGGGGCCGGACGCGAGCAGGGCCCGGGTCTGCGCGGCGAGCGCGCCCCGGCCGGTGATGCCGAGGAGTTCGGACTCGTTCAGCGTCCACAGGGCGATTCGGGTCCGCAGGTCCCCCGTGTCCCCGTCGGAGCCGGAGGCGGCAGGAGAAGAGGACGCGGCAGGGGAAGAGGAGGCGGCGGCACCGCGCAAGGGGCGTTCCCAGCGGAGCCGGGCGAGGACGGTACCCGGCTCGGGGGAGGTGCCCGGTTCCAGGGCGGCGAGGAGCGCGAGGACCCGGTGGCGCACCTCGGGCGCGGCCGAACGGTCGAGACCGGGACCGAGCGCGGACAGGGGCCGGCCCTTGGCGTCCTGACCGCCGACCAGGCCGGAGGTCCGGGTGGCGGCGAGCCAGGCGGTGGCGAGGCGCGCCCAGCGTTCCTGGGCGGGGAGTTCGGCCCAGTCGTCGTACGCGGGCGTCGGAGCGTACCGTTCCTCGGCCTCCCCGTCGGAGGCCACCAGCCCGGCCGCGTAGGCGAGTTCGATCCAGAACGCGGCGACCGGTTCGGGGACGTCGAGGGCGGCGGCGGTCCGTTTCAGGTCGCGTACGCCGATCCCGCCGGCCCGCAGTGTCGCGGGGCCGCCGCCGTTCCAGCCCTTCAGCAGTTCCTCGACGGTCGACACCGCCAGGAATGCCTGGCCGGCCGCGGCACTGTCCACAGCCTGGGGATCGCGGTGCGCGACCGCTTCGACGGCGGGTGGCCGCGGCTCCGGTACGCGGTGGGCGCGTCCGGCCCGCAGGTGCAGGGCGGCCTCGCGGGGCAGCACCACGGTGCGGGCCGACACGGGCAGCAGCAGTCCGCGGTCGCGCAGCCACCGCACGGGCGGGGCGGGATTCGGGGTGACCTCCCCGTACGGCGGCCCCCACACCAGCCGGTCCAGGACGGACAGGGCCTCGGCCGGGGCGGTGTCCAGGAGCCCGGCCATGGCGGCCCGGTCGGTGAAGAGACCGGTCAGGGCCGCCACGGCGGAGACCGGGTCATGGGTGGCGGTCAGCCCTGCGGCGGCCAGGATCTCCTGGAGACGGCCCGGCGACATACCGGCGGTGGCCTCCGCGACGGTCGGGCCCAGGCCGGTCGGGGAGGGGTGCCGCGGGGACGGGGCGAGGAGTTCGCGCGCGGTGCGGACCAGGTGCAGCCGGTCGTCCTCGCCCCACACGAGGGCCTGTTCGCGCAGGGCGCCCAGGGCGGCGGGCAGCGCGTCCGTGATCGCCTCGGTGAGCGCCTCGGCGGTGGTGCCGGTGTGCGCGGCGTCGTGCCGCTCGCCGTGCGGCCGTCCGCCGCGCTGCTGCTCGCCGTCCTGCTGCTCGCCGTCCTGTTGCTCGCCGTCGCCGGTGAGCAGGCCGAGCAGCGTCTCGTACGAAGCGGGGTCGGGGGCCACGGCGAGCGCCTCGGCGGTCTGGAGCGCGAACCGGTCGAGGCGCTCCAGCGCCCGTACGACGGAGGCGCGGGTACCGGCCCTCGTCGCGAGCTGGGTGATGTCGTTGGGCACGGGGGTGAGGAGATCGGGGCGGGCACGCAGCAGCCCCGCCAGCGACTCGTCGTCCCGGGCGCGGAGGGCTTCGGCGAGCGTCCGTGGTGGTGTGGTCGTCCCCATCCGTCCCACCGTAGTCGTAGTCCGTGGTGGGCGGCCCCCATCCGGCGTCGCCCCGCGTCGTAGTGGTCGCTCCGGGCGAGTCGGGGCGCTACCGTCGGCGGTGCAGGGCGGCGGCAGGAGGGGAACCAGCGCGTGGGGATCGAGAGCGACCAGCTCGTCTACGACTATCTGAGCCGGGTCGGCGACCTGGCTCAGCAGCAACAACTGCCCTCGGGCACGCGGATGAGGCTCGTGTCGACGCTCCGGGGCGAGATCGACCGGCAGCGCCGTGAGCAGTCGGCGGACACCCCGGCGGCCGTCCGGCGCATCATCGGCAGGCTCGGCACGCCGGACGCACTGGTCGCCGCGGCCGCCGAGCCGGGCGACGGACCGGTGGAGCCGCCGCCCGAGCGGTCGGGACGTGCTGTCCCGGCTGCCCGTGAGACGCGCAGAGGGTTGCTGAGGAAGGACGTCTTCGGCAGGGGCGCGGAACGGGCGGCCTCCGGTACCCGTACGGGGACGGAGCCGGAGCCGGGGGCCGGTACGGGCGCGGAGGTGTCGGCCGCCGGGCCGCAGAGCCCGGACGACCGGCGGCGCGGTCGGGGAGACCGGGAGGGGCGGGAGAGCCGGGACGGCCGAGACGGCTGGGACGGCTGGGACGGCCGGGACGGCCAGGAACGCGAGGGCGGTGACCCGGCGGAACCGGAAGCCCCGGAGGACCCGGCGAACCACGAGGCCCCGCCGCCGATGGCCGGACGGGTCCCCTCGCCGCCGCACATGGCAGGGACGGACGAACTGGGTCCGTCCGGCGGCGAACCCGACTGGTGGATGGTCGAGCCGGGATCCTTCGGCGCCGGGGTCGACGTGCCCGGGTTCACCGGGGGCGTCGAGATCCCGGCCATGATGCGCCCGCCGTCGGCCGGGGACACCGTCCCACGCCCCCGTACGGCTACGGACGAGCACGCGGACGGGGCGGACGGGGAGGAGCCCTCCGACGAAGGAGCCGACGGCGCGGCGCCGCCGCCGCGCCGTCGGCTCCTCGGACTGCTCCGCCGCGCCCCGCGCGAGGTGGAGGACGGCGCGGCGCGGAGGGGCGGGTTCTCCCACCCCCTGCTGCTGGTCGCCGCCGCGCTGCTGGTCGCGGGCGCGGTGCTGGGCTCCTGGCTGGCCCTGGCGGGCGGCTGGCTGCTCGCGTACAGCTCGCGCACGCTGTCCCGCGCCGAGGCGAAATGGGCGGCGATGGGCCTGCCGGGCGTGGTCGTGGCGGGCGGGATCGTCTGGCTCTGGGGTCGCATGGAGGGCCGCTGGGGAGAGCCGGTCGCGCGGGACGGCCTGGGGGAGGCGATGAGCGGGACGTGGCCGGTGCTGGTCCGGACGGCCGCGATCGCCTCGGCGGCGTTCCTGGTGTGGCGGGCGCGGCGACGGGCGGGGTGAGGGCGGAAGATCCACCACGGTGTCTGGTCAGGGACGGCACACGGCGTCTGGTCACGGACCGCACGTGATGTGCAGGTGAGCCGCGGCGTTGTTGGCGTATCCCCTGGGGTTCCAGACGGCCGCCGGGGATTCGGCCTGCACGGTCGCGGCGGAGTCCCAGGCGCGTGCGACGAGCTCGGCCTCGCCCGGGGGCAGGGTGAGCGTGGTGCGCCAGTGCTGCCACGTCCAGGGGTTCTCCGGCGGGTCGAGATCCGCGTGGGTCCAGGTGTGGCCGCTGTCGGTGGAGACATCCACGCGTGCCACGGTTCGGTCGTCCCCGGCGAAGGCGAATCCGCTTACCTCGATCGGCCCGGAGGCCAGGTGGGCGTTCTTGCCGGGCCGCAGGATGGCGCAGTGGATACCGACCGGACCGAGGGTGATGCCGACGCCCGGTTCAGCCGCCGTGGGGTCGGCTTCGGGGGGCAGGATGCTGTATTCGGTCTGGAAGTAGTTGTCGGTCGGTTCGGCCTGTGCGCTGATGCGATGGAGCCATTTGATGCTGCGGGCGCCGATCCAGCCCGGGACGATCACGCGCAGCGGAGCGCCGTGCGCGGCGGGCAGCGCCTGATCATTCATGGCCCAGGCCAGGAGCACCTCGCTGGAGGTTGCCTTGGCCAACGGCAGAGAGCCGCCGAAGGGCTGGGGCGGAGTGGCCTGCTGTGAGACATCGGCGCCGGTGAAAGCGATGTGGGCGGCTTCCGGCCGCACTCCTGCCTCGGCGAGCACATCCGCCAGGCTCGCCCCGCTCCATTTCGCGGTGGAGATGGCTCCGGGGCCCCAGGGGACCTGACCGGGGATGTCGCGGACCTCGATGAGATCGGAGCGGCGGTTGCCCGCACACTGCAGTGTCGCCGCCACCGTCCGCTCGGGGAAGCGGCGCAGATCGTCCATCGACAACTCGAGCGGACGATCGACCAGACCTTCCACTCGCAGTCGCCAGTTCGCCGAGTCGATGCGGGGGATCGGCGCGTGGTTGCGACCGTAGAAGGTGTCCAGGGGGGTGATCTGGGATTGGAGGGCGCCAGGAGGCGCTTCGGCGTTGTAGGGCTCGTCCTGATGGACGAGCATTGCGTCGGACTTGTCCCATGTGCCCATCTGGTCAATATCCGCCATGTCCGGCGAGTACACCAGGCCGCCCGCCAAGGGCGCAGGCCGGGCGGGTGATGCAGGGAAGCGTGGGAGCCCGCAGGTGCCGAACGACAGGGATCGATCCGTAAAACGTCTCCTGGGCGACGACGGATCCCAAGGGCGGCGCGATACGTGAATCGTCCCGCCGCACTGTCACTTCGTCATGTCCGTCCGCAGTTCGTCGAGGATCTTGTCCGCGGCCGTGTAGCCGATGCCCGCGATCCACAGGCGGTCGTCGACCTCGAAGACCTTTCCGGCCTTCGACGCCTTCAGCCCCTTCCACAGGCCGCTGTTCATCGTCTTCTTCGTCCCCGCCTTCTCCGGGCTGCCGTACGTCGACGTGAAGATGACGTCCGCGTCCGCGAGGTCGATCTTCTCGGGGGACACGTCGTACGAGAAGCCGTCCTTGGCCTTGTCGGTGATGGCGGGCCGGCCGAGGCCGAGGTCGCCGAGGATCGAGCCGATGTAGTTCTGCTTGCCGTAGATGCGGATGTCGGCGCCCTCGACGAACCGGACGAAGTTGACCTCGGTCGCGGCGGCCTTCTCCTTGCCGCCGAGCGCCTTCGTGACCTCTGCGACATGGGCGTCGTACGCGGCGACGACCTTCTTCGCCTCGTTCTCCTTGCCGAGGGCCTGCGCGTGCAGCCGGAAGTTCTGCTTCCAGGCGGTGCCGGTGGACTCCGTCATCACGGTGGGGGCGATCGCGCTGAGCTGTTCGTAACGGTCGCCGTCACGGACCTTGTTGGTCAGGATCAGGTCCGGCTTCAGCGAGGCGACGGTCTCCAGGTTGGGGTTGGCGATCTCGCCGACCGCCTCGATGCCCTTGGTCTTCTCGGCGGGCAGATAGGTGGGGAAGCCGTCCTCCGTCGCCGAGTGCGTCGCGCCGACCGGCCGCACGCCGAGGCTGAGCGCGGAGTCCAGCTCACCGGTGTCCAGGACCACGACGCGCCGGGGGTCCACGGGGACCTTCACGTCGCCCATGGCCGTCTCGACGGTGTGGGTCTTGACGGAGGCGGCGTCACCACTGGAATCGGAGGAGCTGCCGGAGTCCGAGAAACCGCAGGCGGAGAGCGCGAGCGCGCCGGTCAGGGCGAGCGCGCCGAGGGAGAGACCCCGGCGCCGGGTGAGGGTGGTCATGGTCGGCCTTTCGTCGCGGGTGTCGAGGGTGGGGTGCTGGCCGGTACGGGCGCGGGTGCGGGTGCGGGTGCTGTTACGGGTAGGGCGCGGGTGCGGGCGTGGGCATCGGCATCCATTCGCGCGTACGGACACGACTCGCCCGGGCACGGCTCGTACGGACAGGGCACGTGCGGGAGGCGGCCCGCGGGGGCGCCGCGGGCCGCGCGTTCACGGCGTCGGAGCGGGCTGCCAGGGCGCCCCCGGCACCACGAGCGGCGCACCCGTCACCGGACACGGGACGATCACAGCGTCCAGCCCGAAGACCTCGTGCACGAGCTCCGCGGTGACCACGTCCTTCGGGTGCCCCTCGGCGACGATCCGCCCCGCCTTCATCGCGACCAGGTGGTCCGCGTACCGGGCGGCCTGGTTGAGGTCGTGGAGCACGGTGACGACGGTCCGGCCCCGGGTGCCGTCCGCCGCGCGGGCGGTGAGCCGCCGCACCAGGTCCAGGACCTCCACCTGGTGCGCGATGTCGAGGTACGTGGTCGGTTCGTCGAGCAGCAGCAGATCGGTCTCCTGGGCCAGCGCCATCGCGATCCACACCCGCTGGCGCTGACCGCCCGACAGCTCGTCCACCGACCGGTCGCCCAGCGCGCCGACGTCGGTCCGCTCCATCGCCTCCGTCACCGCCCGCTCGTCCTCCTCCGACCACTGCTGCCACCAGTGCTGATGGGGCTGCCGGCCGCGGGCGACGAGATCGGAGACGGTGATCGCCTCGGGTGCCACCGGGGTCTGCGGCAGCAGCCCGATCGACTGGGCGATCCGCCGCGTGGGGATCCTCGACAGTTCGGTGCCGTCGAGGAGCACCGATCCGCCGCTCGGCCGCAGCAGTCGGCCGAGCGCCCGCAGGGTGGTCGACTTGCCGCAGGCGTTCGGGCCGACGATCACGGTGACCCGGCCGTCGGGCACGGCCAGGTCCAGATCGCGCACGACGGTCCGGTCCTCGTACGCGAGGGTCAGCCCGCGCGCGGTGAGCCGACTGGTGGCCACGGCCGCCGCCGCGTCACCGGGACCGTCGGGCGCGTCACCAGGACCGTCGGGCGCGTCACCAGGAACGTCGGGCGCCTCACCAGGAACGTCGGGCGCGTTCGACGCGTCGGGCGTACGGGTCGAGCTCATGCGATACCTCCCCTACGGCCGCGACCGCCGCCGTGACCGCGGATGATCAGCCAGATCAGATACGGGGCGCCGACCGCCGCCGTCAGAACGCCCACCGGTAGCTCGGTGGGCGAGAAGAGCCTGCGCGCCAGCAGATCCGCGAACACCACGATCACCGCGCCCAGCAGCGCCGAGCAGAACAACGGGATCTGTGCGGTGCGGGTCAGCCGACGGGCGATCTGCGGGGCGAGCAGCGCCACGAAGTCGACCGGCCCGGCCGTCCCGGTCGCCACGGACGCCAGGGTCACGCCGAGGGCGACGAGCCCCAGCCGTACCCGGCCGAGCCGTACCCCGAGAGCGGTCGCGGTGTCGTCGTCCAGCGAGACGGTGCGCTGCGCCCGCGCCGCCCACAGCACCGCGGGCAGCAGGATCAGAAGCGTCCAGCCGATCGGCGCGGCCTCGGACCAGCCGCGGCCGTTGAGCGACCCGCTCATCCAGATCTTCGCCTGCTGGGCGACCAGATAGTCGCCCTTCGTCATGAACAGCGTGGTGACCGACCGCAGCGCGATCGCGAAACCGATGCCGATGAGCACGAAGCGGGTGGCGTGCAGACCGCCGCGCCAGGCGAAGACGTACACGAGGGCGGCCGCGGCCACTCCGCCGATGACGGACAGATACGGCAGCACGGTGTACGAGGTGATGCCGAAGGTCATCGCGCCGACCGTGAGCGCGCTCGCCCCCTGGCTGATGCCGATGATGTCGGGGCTGGCCAACGGATTGCGGGCGACGGTCTGGATCAGTGCACCGGCTATCCCGAACGCCGCACCGACCAGCAGCCCCACGACCATCCGCGGCAGCCGCAGCGTGCCGACGACCAGTTCGTCGGGGGACGGCTGCCCCAGGACGACCTTCATGACCTCGGCGGGAGCGACGAAGCTCTCACCGGCGCAGAGGTACGCGACGCATACGGCGGCCAGCAGGACGACGAGGACGGCGGCGACGACCGCCGCCCGCCGGTGCAGCAGGAACCGGCCACGGGCCCCGATCCGTACGACGGAGTACCCGGCGGGCCGCACCCGGACAGTGGTGTCGCTCATGCGGGCACCGCCTTCCGGCGTACCAGGGTGACCAGGAACGGAACGCCGATCAGCGCCGTCATCACGCCCGCCGGGACCTCGCTCGGCGGGAAGACGATGCGGCCGATGACATCGGAGACGAGGAGCATGACGGGCCCGATCAGCGCCGCCATCGGCAGTACCCAGCGGTGGTCGCTGCCGACGATCGCGCGCGCGATGTGCGGGACGGCGAGCCCGATGAACGCGATCGGCCCGGCCGCCGCGACACCGGCCCCGGTCAGCACCGTGGCCCCGATGCCGCCGACGATCCGTACCGTTGCGACCTTCTGCCCGAGGCCCTTCGCCACGTCCTCGCCGAGCGCCAGCGCGTCGAGCCCGCGGGCGACGGACAGCACGAGCACGGTTCCGGCCAGCATGAACGGCCAGATCTGCTGGGCCACCTCGGCCTCGCGTCCGGCGATCGAGCCGGCCTGCCAGAAGCGGAACTCGTCCAGCGCGGACGCCTTGGTCGTCAGCACCGCCGTCGTCACCGACACGAGCAGCGCGTTGATCGCGGCGCCGCCCAGGGCGAGTTTCACGGGGGTGGCGCCCCCGCGCCCGCTCGAAGCGATGGCGTACACGGCGACGGAGGCGATCGCGGCCCCCGCGAACCCGAACCACACGTACCCCGTGAGGGAGTGGATTCCGCCGTACGCGATGGCCAGCACCACACCCACCGAGGCGCCTTGGCTGATGCCGAGGATGCCGGGGTCGGCGATGGGGTTACGCGTGATGCCCTGGAGCACCGTGCCCGCGAGGGCCAGTGCCGCGCCGACCATCAACCCGATCAGCGTGCGTGGCACTCGCATGTTCCGGACGACTTCGGCGGCGTTGGAGTCCCCGCCGTGCAGCAGGGCGTCGATCACCTCGGACGGGGGTATGGAACGGGCTCCCACGGCGAGGCTGAGGAGAACCGCCACCAGCAGCGCCGCGACGGCCGCCGCCGTCGCGAGTGCGCGTCTGGAGCGGCGTGGTGCGGCGGCTGACATCGGACCCAATCGGACGGCGGGCAGAGCGGCGAAGCAAAGTTAGGCTTGGCTAAGTCTAAGCACCCCCGTTTCGCGGCCCGAGGGCCGTACCTGAGAACCTGACGGCCGTACCGGCGAACCCGACGGCCGTACCGAGGCGGGTGCCGCGCCCGGCCCGGCCACAATGGACCGCATGCCTTCGCACCCGCTGACGGTCGGCTTCGACCTGGACATGACGCTCATCGACACCCGGCCGGGCATCAAGGCCACCTACCTGGCGCTTTCCGACGAGACCGGCACACCGATCGACGCCGACCTGGTGGTGAGCAGGCTCGGGCCGCCGGTCGACGACGAGCTGCGCAACTGGTTCCCGGCCGACGCGGTGGCCGCCACCGCCGACCGCTACCGGGAGATCTATCCCACCTATGCCATCGCCCCGAGCCCCGCGCTGCCGGGCGCCCTGGAGTCGCTCGCCGCGATCCGTGAGCGGGGCGGCCGGGCGATAGTCGTCACCGCCAAGCACCGCCCCAGCGCGCAACTCCATCTGACCCACCTGGGGATCGAGCCCCACGCGCTCATCGGCGGCCTGTGGGCGGAGGCCAAGGCGGAGGCGCTGCGTGAGCACGGCGCGTCCGTGTACGTGGGCGACCACACCGGCGACGTACGGGGCGCCCGCACGGCCGGAGCGCTGTCGGTGGCGGTCGCCACGGGCCCGTGCGACGCGGCGGAACTCCGGGCGGCGGGGGCGGATGTCGTCCTGTCGTCCCTGACGGAGTTCCCGTCCTGGCTGGACGGATACGCGGCGTAGGCCCTCCGGCGGCGCGGGACGAGGGGCGCGGTACGGGTCACTGAGCGCCGCACGACGAAGCGTCGTCCGTTCACCGAGCGCTGTACGACTGAGCGTCATCCGTCTTCGCCGCGCACTCCACCCGGAGCAGCTTCCCGCCCTGCCCCGGCAGTCCGGTCGTCATGGGGTACGCGCCCCAGCTTTCCGCGTAGAGGGTGACGAGATACAGCCCCCGCCCGCGCTCGGCGAGTTCCCCGGCGAACTCCTCCGCCGTATCCATGACCGGCTGGGTGGAGGAGAAGAGCTTGTCGGCCTCGGGGGCCTGGTAGTAGGCGGCCGTCGCCTGGAAGCGGGAGTGGACGCCCTTCCCCCCGCTCCGGATGCCGATCGCGTGCGTCCGCAAACTGGACGCGGCCTTCTCCAGCCGGCCGAAGTCACCCGTGTACTGGGGTATCCCACCCGGTTCGATCACGCCGGCTACTCCCCGCCCCGGTGGCCGGACTTCTCCCCGACCGCCCTGATCTCCGCAGGGGTGGGAGCCTTCGCCGCCTCGCGCTGGGCCCGGGCGGCCATGGCCAGGTCCCCCTCGATGTACTCGGCGGTGGCCTTGACCGTGCCGTCCATCGATTTCCTGGTCCGTGCCGCCATGAACCTGATCCGCTGCTGGGTGTCGGCGACGAAGTTCGCCACCGCGGCCCCCACCGGCCCCGTGGGTGCCTCACCGCAGTACGGCCCACTGATCGTCCCCGCGGACAGCGCGGCGGCCTCCGCACTCTCGCCGTACCCCTTGACGCCCTTGCTCAGGTCCTCGGCCGCCAGCCCCACCAACGACAGAACGGACTCCACCCCGCTCGGCCTGATGTCCCACCCCGTCACGCCACCCCCCGCATGCCCCGGTTGATACGTTTTGTCAACGGCGCCCAGCGACAGTCATGTTATCGACAGTAGGATCTTCATCTTTATCAAGGCGCCCGTAGCACTTGCAATGTGTTTCAAGTCAAACGCGTGTTGTGGTGAGCGTGCGGAGTGGTCGCCGGGGGTGTCGTGGCGACCGAGAAGTTTCGCTGGAAGAGCAGCTAGAACCGCCCGTTTTGTTTCTTTGC
This sequence comes from Streptomyces sp. NPDC002476, assembly GCF_042889785.1. NCBI lineage: Bacteria > Bacillati > Actinomycetota > Actinomycetes > Kitasatosporales > Streptomycetaceae > Streptomyces > Streptomyces sp. NPDC002476. The sequence continues at coordinate 206,897 of NZ_JBIARH010000009.1, forward strand.
CGCTGCCGCTGCCGCTGCCGTGCGAGGCGGAGGTCGGGTGGCCGGGCGGGGCGGCTCGTGACGTTTGCGGCAGGGAAGAGGCCTGTGGGTGTCAGGTCTCAGGGGGAAGGCCGAGCTCGTCCGGAGCCGGGGCGGCCGAAACGGTCGGCCGGAGGCCCTGGCCCTATCGCTCGCGCGAGCCCGCGCGGGCCGAACGGATCACGCCCGCGGCGGCGATCAGGAAGCCGATGCCCATCAGCATGCAGAGCGACCACGCGATGGGCGGCAGCGGAGGGGTGCCGAGGAACAGCGGGGCCACCGTGACCAGAGTGGCCAGCGCGCCGACGAAGAAGACGATGGCGCCGATACGGACCAGCCGGTCACCCGCGCCAGGAGGTGTAGTACTCACCCCGCCAGGGTAGTTCCCGACGGCGACAGGACCGCCCCGCGGGTTGCGGCGAGCGGCACAGGCATCGTTTCCGGACAGCGGTCCGAATGGTCAGGCTTGACTAGGGTGCCCCACCTGGGGAGGCTGCTGCCAGCAGGGGAGCACCACCACTGGATAGCCTGACCTGCTGAGGCTTTGTTCCGGCATACGGGTTGAGATGGGGTGCGTGCTTTGCCGACTGGCAAGGTCAAGTGGTTCAACAGCGAGAAGGGCTTCGGCTTCCTCTCCCGCGACGACGGCGGCGACGTCTTCGTGCACTCCTCCGTGCTTCCCGACGGTGTCGACGCGCTCAAGCCCGGCCAGCGCGTCGAGTTCGGTGTCGTCGCGGGCCAGCGTGGAGACCAGGCGCTGTCGGTGACGGTCTTGGACCCGACCCCCTCCGTCGCGGCCGCGCAGCGCCGCAAGCCGGACGAGCTCGCGTCCATCGTGCAGGACCTGACCACCCTGCTGGAGAACATCACACCGATGCTGGAGCGGGGCCGTTACCCGGACAAGGCGGCCGGCAAGAAGATCGCCGGTCTTCTGCGTGCGGTCGCCGACCAGCTCGACGTGTGATCCGTAGGCGTGTGATGTCCGACATATCTCAGGCGTCCGACATATCTCAGGCGTCCGACATATCTCAGGCGTCCGACATATCTCAGGTGTCCGGCGTATCCGGGGCGTCCGGCGTATCCCGGGCGCCCGGTGTACCTCAGACGAACGACAGCGCGTCCGGGCCGAGGGGCGGTACCAGCCCCTCGGCCGCCGCGCGGGTCAGCAGCCCGCGGACCGCCGCGTAGCCGTCCTCTCCGAGGTCGGCCGTGAACTCGTTGACGTAGAGCCCGATGTGCTGGTCCGCCACGGCCGGGTCCATCTCCTGGGCGTGCTCCAGCACGTAGGGCCGGGACACATCCGGGTCGTCCCAGGCCATCCGTACGGAGGTGCGCGCCGACTCGGCGAGCAGCTTCAGCGTGTCCGCGCCCAGCGACCGCTTCGCGATGATCGCGCCGAGCGGGATCGGCAGCCCGGTGGTCTCCTCCCAGTGCCGGCCCATGTCGGCGAGGTTGTGCAGCCCGTAGTTCCGGTACGTGAAACGGGCCTCGTGGATGACGAGACCGGCGTCCACCTTTCCGTCGCGCACGGCGGGCATGATCTCGTGGAAGGGCATGACGACGATCTCGCCGACGCCGCCCGGCACGACGTCCGCCGCCCAGAGCCGGAACAGCAGGTACGCGGTGGAGCGCTCGCTCGGCACCGCGACCGTCCGCCCCGTCAGGTCCGTGCCCGGCTCCCTCGTGAGGACGAGAGGCCCGCAGCCCCTCCCCAGCGCCCCGCCGCACGGCAGCAGCGCGTACTCGTCGAGGACCCACGGCAGCACCGCGTACGAGACCTTGAGGACGTCGCCCTCACCGCGCTCGGCCATGCCGTTGGTGATGTCGATGTCGGCGAAGGTGACATCGAGGGCGGGCGCGCCGGGGACCCTTCCGTGCGCCCAGGCGTCGAAGACGAAGGTGTCGTTCGGGCACGGCGAGAAGGCGATGCTCAGCGGGGAACGAGGAGCACGAAGCGGCTCAGGCGTGGTGTCGGTCATGGCGGGTCCAACCTTCCAGTACGGGGAGAAGCTTCCCGAACGCCCCGGTGAGCGCGGTCAGCGCGTCCCCGATGCGCCAGGCTTCGCGATCGCGCGGACCGACGGCGTTCGACACCGCCCGGAGCTCCAGGGCCGGTACGCCGGCCCGGTCGGCGGCCTCCGCGACGCCGAAGCCCTCCATGGCCTCCGCGGCGGCCCGTGGGTGTGCGGCGAGCAGGGCGGCGGCGCGCTCCGCGGTGCCGGTCACGGTGGAGACGGTGAGGATCTCGCCGGGGAGCGCGCCGGTCGCGGCGGTCACGTCCCGGACCAGCGAGCGGGGCGGTACGTGCCGGTCGCGGCCGAAGCCCAGGCCCGTCACGGGGACGAAGCCCTCCGGCGTCTCCGCGCCCAGATCCGCGGCGACGATCCCGCTCGCGACGACGAGCGAGCCGACCGGGGCGGCCGGTACGAATCCGCCGCCGATCCCGGCCGAGACCACGAGGTCGTACGGAACGGGCGCGAGGCCGTGCGGCGCGGACCCGGGGTCGTGCGGCCCGGAGACGGGTTCGTACGGCGCGGGTCCTGGGCCGGGTCCGGCGATCGGCCCGGTGGCGTCCCCGGGCGTGGTGGAGGCGTGTCCCGAGGCGAGGCCGAAGGCCGTGGCGGCGGCCGCCGCGGCCGGTCCCGCGCCGCCCGCGAGCACATCGACGGCGACGCCGGGGCCGCCGGGGCCGCCGGAGCCGTGCACGCGGTGGAGTTCGGCGCCGGGCACCCGGCGCACGGTCGTCCGTGTCCCGTCCCCGAACGCGCGCGTGACCGCGTCCCGTTCTGCCGGGACGGCGGTCACGACGAGCACACGCACGGGGAGGGGCCCTCCGGGGCCGGGGGTCGGCAGAGGGTGGGTCAGGACGTCTTCTTCAGCTCGAAGTGCCAGATGCCCGTGAGGTTCTTGCCCTGCGTCTCCACGATGCTGACCTGCGTGCTGTTCGTGATCTCGCCGGTCTGGCTGGAGAAGAAGGCGCTGCCCGGGATGGACCGGTAGGTCTTCTTGTACGGCTCCTGCTCGGCCTGCTGACCGTTGATGAACAGGGTCCAGCCGTGGTCGGCGATCTCCGGGTCGACGCCGAAACGGACCCTGTCGTCCATCGCGACCTCGACGGTCTTCTCCGCCTTCTTGTTGAGGCAGCTCTTGATCTCGGACGTCTTGAGGGGCTTGCCGTCGTTGTAGCAGGCCGCTTCGGAGCTCACCGAGTTTCCGCCGACCGTTACGGTCGCGAGCGGCGTCGGCTTGTCGCAGGCGGAGAGGACAAGGAGTCCCGCGGACACGGCACCAAGAGCGACGCCGATTCGACGGCCCTTACCGGAGAAGAACGCAACGGTCATGAGCCGAAGGCTATCGGTCGCCCCGTCTCACGCCACGCGGGGGTGCGGCGAGCCGCGTCTGGCGGCGCCCAGCAGCCCCCGTACGGACGTGGCGGCACCGAGGGCGAGAACGCCCGCGGCGACCGACACGCCCAGTACGCCGTTGAGGGGGAGGGCGATGCCGATGCCGCCGCCGGCCACCCACGCCATCTGGAGCACCGTCTCGGAGCGGGCGAACGCGGACGTCCGTACCTCCTCGGGCACGTCCCGCTGGATCATCGCGTCCAGCGAGAGCTTCGACAGGGCCTGGGTGAAGCCGGCCGTCGCGCTCAGTGCGGCGAGTGTGACGGCGCCGAAGAAGAGCGCGGTGAGCACGGCGACCCCCAGGGCCAGGGCCAGGACCAAGGCGACGATCACCTCGGGGCCGCGGGCCCGGACCCAGGACCCGACCGCCGTGCCGAGCGCGTTGCCCACCCCGGCCGCCACGCCGACGATGCCGAGCGAGACGGCGGCGTTCTGACCGGCGAGGGGCTGGTCGCGCAGCAGGAACGCCAGGAAGAAGATGAGCAGGCCGGAGAGAGCGCGATGGGCTGCGTTGGCCTGGAGCCCGTTCAGCACGGAAGGTCCCACGGACCGCAGCCCGGGGCGCCTCTCGCCGTTGGGCTCCCGGCCCAGGAGTCCTCGCCCGCGAGCGCGCCGCCCGTTCCTCTTCCGATCCGTCGTCCGGTCCGTCCCGCGGTCCTCCTCCCTGCCTTCGTGCCCGTTCCGCTCCGCCCGGGGGCGCGGGGGCAGCACGCCGTAAGGCGGTACCAGCCGGGCCCTCCGCTCGCCCTTCGCGGAATCGACCTCGTGCGGCAGCGTGAAGGCGAGGACCGTCCCGCCGAGGAAGACCAGGCACGCCCCGTACAGCGGCCAGGCCGGACCGATGAACTGCAGCCCCGCCCCGATCGGCGCGGCCACACTCGTCGCCAGCAGCCCGGCGAGCGTGACCCGGGCGTTCGCCTTCACCAGGGAGATGCGGGGCGGCAGCAGCCGCGGCACCACCGCGCTGCGCACCACCCCGTACGCCCTTGAGCAGACCAGCACGCCCAGCGCGGCCGGATACAGCTCCAGGCCGCCGGTGGCGACCGCGCCCGACATGGTGAGCGCCAGCACCGCGCGGGCCAGCATCGCCGCCGCCATCGCGGCCCGGCGGCCGTGGGGCAGCCGGTCCAGCAGCGGACCGATCACGGGTGCGAGAAGCGCGAAGGGCGCCATCGTGACGGCGAGGTACAGCGCGACCCGGCCGCGGGCCTCGTCCGTCGGCACGGCGAAGAACACCGTCGAGGCGAGCGCCACCGTGATCATCACGTCGCCCGCGCCGTTCACTGCGTGCAGCTCGATCAGCTTGCCGAGACCGGACTCCCCGGCGCCGTGCGCGTGCGTCGCCCTCCGGATGCCCCGGGCGGCACCGGCGAAAGGGGAGCGAAGGACACGGCCGACCGCCCGCCCCGTCCTGCGGAACGGGCCGGAATCCTGATGCGACCGGGCGGAAGCCACCCCGTCATAGTGCCCCGCCGGGGGTGGCCGCGAACCGGGACCGGCCCGGGGCGCGGACGCACTCCGCCCTGTCGGGCCAGTGTGCGACCTCGGACGTACGTCCGGCCCGTCTCTTGCGGCGCACCCCCGGTTCGGGACGGGCAGGTGGGCGGGGGACGACGAAGGGGGTAGCGTGCGTAGCGCGCCACCGGCGGTTGCTCTCGGCCGCGCGCCTATCGGCGATCCCGCAGAATGGATAGCAGAAGGTGCGCCCGAGGCAGGCACGACGGGCGCGGACGTCGACGCGGCCCCCAGGTCCGCTCCGCCCGCACCCGCCACGGCCGAAATCGATGGATGTGCAGGCGCGCCCGTGAGACTGGCGTAGGAGAGAAGCGAGACCTGTGAGTGCTGTGACGACGCGAAGGCGTACGGCCCGTACCCCTGCCCCCGACCGTCTGTGCGTCGAGGCGGTGGACCTGGCCCGCGCGGCGGCCGAGGAAGCGGCCGCGCCGGGGGTCGTCGGAGAGCACATGGGCGTGGTCTCCGAGGGAGACCGGGTCGTCACGCACTTCTTCGAGTGCAAGGAGCCCGGCTACCGGGGCTGGCGCTGGGCGGTGACCGTCGCCCGGGCGTCCCGTGCGAAGAAGGTCACCCTCGACGAGACGGTTCTGCTGCCCGGCGGCGACGCGCTCCTCGCCCCGGAGTGGGTGCCGTGGAGCGAGCGCCTGCGCCCCGGCGACATGGGGCCCGGCGACCTGCTGCCCACCGAGGCGGACGACATCCGCCTGGAGCCCGGCTACACCGGCGAGGACGAGCCGCCGCCGAACTCCGCGGCCTCCGAGGTGTCCGAGGAGATGGCCGACCTCGTCGACATGGAGGACGCGGAGCTGACGACCCGCCCCGCGACGACGAACCGCGGTGCGATCGCGGCGGTCGCGGACGAGCTCGGGATGCGCCGGGCGCGGGTGCTGTCGCGGTACGGGCTGCGCTCGGCGGCCGACCGATGGGACGAGGCGTTCGGCGCGCGGACACCGATGGCCCAGGCCGCCCCGGCGAGCTGCATGACCTGCGCGTTCCTGGTGCCGCTGACGGGCTCGCTGCGGCAGGCGTTCGGGGTGTGCGCCAACGAGTTCGGCCCGGCGGACGGACACGTGGTGTCCCTGTCGTACGGATGCGGCGGGCACTCCGAGGCGGCGGTCATGCCGAAGCCGCCGAAGCCGGCGCCGCACGCCCTGGACACGATGCAGGTGGACGAGTACGCGCTGCGCCCGGCCCGGGACTCCGGTTCGGTCCCGGCGGAGCCGGACACCCCCACGGAGGACCTCGGCCACTCCTGACGGCACCGACGTGCCCGACGGCACCGACGTGCCCGATGGCACCGACGTGCCCGATGGCACCGACGTGCCCGATGGCACCGACGTGCCCGATGGCACCGACGTGCCCGATGGCACCGACGTGCCCGGGTCCCCGACGTGCCCGGGTCCCCGACGGCCGAGCCCCTGCCCTCCCCGACCCGGTCGCACCCGCGAGAGAGTTCGTACGGCTGTTCCTGCGGGAGACCTCGCACGGGCGTCCCCCGGTCGCTCGTCGGACGGGCGTGCCCGGCGTGCCCGTTTCCGGTCGCGTTCGTGCTCGCGGTGTCTGATCTGCTCGTTTCCGGGCCCGTCGGGCCCGTTGCCGGTCGCGTCCGCTCGCGGCGTGCTCTTTCCCGGTCGTGGCGGGCCGCGGTGCGGCCCCTTCGCGCGGGCGCCGTTCGCGATGCCCTGTCGCGATGCCCCGTCCGGCGCGAGGAGCCGGTACCTTCGGGCGCACACTGGCGGCACGGGATGCTCGGTGGCACCGGAGGCCCGGTGGCACCGTGACGCCCAACCCGAACGACCCGAACAACCGGAACGACCCGAACAACCGGAACGGCCGGAACAACCGGTGGAGACCGGAAGACCGGAAAGAACAGAGCGGAGCCGGAGCGTGAGCATGAATGGGACCGAGGGAGCCGACCCGTTCGGTACCGCGCGGCTGCGACGCGGCGTGCTCGACGCGTGGGGCGCCGGCCCCGCCCGGTTCCGCGAGGACGCCAACGCCGAGGAGGAACTCGCGCTCGGCGGCTACCGCGACCGGCTCGTCGTCGAACTGGCCCAGAACGCCGCCGACGCCGCCGCCCGCGCGGACGTCCCCGGACGGCTCCGCCTCACCCTGCACGCCGCGACCCCGGACGCCCCCGCCGTGCTCGCCGCCGCCAACACCGGCGCCCCGCTCGACGCCACCGGTGTGGAATCCCTCTCCACGCTGCGCGCCTCCGCCAAGCGCGAGGGCCACGAGGGCGCCGTCGGCAGGTTCGGCGTCGGGTTCGCCGCCGTGCTCGCGGTGAGCGACGAGCCCGCCGTGATCGGCCGGCACGGCGGCGTCCGCTGGTCCCTCGCCGAGGCCCGCGACCTGGCCGCCCGCACCGCCACCGCCAGCCCCGGCCTCGGCGACGAACTGCGCCGCCGCGACGGCCACGTACCCCTGCTGCGGCTCCCGCTGCCCGCCGAGGGCACCCCGCCCGACGGCTACGACACCGTCGTCGTCCTCCCGCTGCGCGACGGCGGCGCCGAGGACCTCGTCGCCAGGCTGCTCGCCGCCGTCGACGACGCGCTGCTGCTCACCCTGCGCGGCCTCGACGAGATCGTGATCGAGACCCCGGACGCCGTACGGACGCTGCGCCGCACCCGGCAGGGCCCGTACACCCACATCGAGGACTCCGCGCACGGCACGCACCGCTGGCGCACCGTCACCCACCACGGCCCGGTCGAACCGGCCCTGCTCGCCGACCGGCCCCGCGAGGAACGGCTGCGCCCGCACTGGTCGGTCACCTGGGCCGTCCCGGTCGACGCGGAGGGCGCCCCGGTACGCCCCCGCACCGCCCCCGTCGTCCACGCGCCGACCCCCACCGACGAACCCCTCGGCGTCCCCGCGCTGCTCATCGCGTCGCTGCCGCTCGACAGCACCCGCCGCCACCCCGCGCCCGGACCGCTCACCGACTTCCTGGTGGAGCGCGCCGCCGACGCGTACGCCGAACTGCTCGCCGGCTGGCGGCCGGTGTCCGTCGACACCATCGACCTCGTGCCCGGACCGCTCGGCAAGGGCGAACTGGACGGCGCCCTGCGCGGTGCCATCCTCGGGCGGCTGCCGCGCGTCGCCTTCCTGGAGCCCGCCGCCCCGCGCGGCACCGCCGTCGAGGCGGACCGGACGGAGCCGGCGGACCGGTGGGACGACGCCTGGGACACCGAGCGCGACGGCATCCGGGAGACGGCCGGCACCGCGCTGCGCCCCATCGAGGCCGAGGTCCTGGAGGGGGTCGGCGCCGAGACCGTGCGCGTACTCGCCGAGGTCCTGCCGTGTCTGCTGCCCGCCGGACTGGAACGCCGCAGCGAACTGCGCACCCTCGGCATCGCCCGCGTCCCGCTGACCGAGGCGATCGACCGGCTCGCCGGTCTGGAACGCGATCCCGGCTGGTGGCGGCGGCTCTACGACAGCCTCTCCGGCATCGACCCCGATCGCCTCTCCGGTCTGCCCGTCCCGCTGGCGGGAACGCGGGAGGCGGCCGGCGCGCCGACGGAGCAGGACGCCGGGGCCCCGGCCGCGCCCCGGACCACCATCGGCCCCCGCCAGGTCCTCCTCCCGCTCCCCGACGCGCTCACCGGCCCGGTCCTGGACCGGCTCGCCCGGCTCGGGCTGAAGGTCGCCCATCCGGACGCCGCCCACCCGCTGCTGGAGAAGCTCGGAGCCCTGCCCGCCACCCCGCGCGCCGTACTGACGACTCCGCAGGTGCGGGCCGCCGTCGCCGGATCGCTGGACGCGGGCGAGATCTGGGACGAGGACGCGCCCGGCGCGGACGAACTCGCCGAGACCGTCCTGGCCCTCGTGCGCGACGCCGAACTGGCTCCCGGCGACGAACCCTGGCTCGGCGCGCTCGCCCTGCCCGACGAGGACGGCGAACTCGCGCCCGCCGGTGAACTCGTGCTGCCCGGCAGCCCGTTCGCCGCGATCATGCGGGAGGGCGAACTCGCCCTCTGCGACGAGGAACTGGCCGAGCGCTGGGGCGAACAGCCGCTCACCGCCTGCGGGGTGCTCGCCGGCTTCACCCTCGTGCGGGCCACCGACGTCGTCCTCGATCCGGACGAACTGGAGCCTCGCGAGGGCGACTTCGCCGAACCCGACGACCCCGGGCTGCTCGACGCCGTGGACGTGTGGTGCGAGGACGTCCTCGACCAGATGCCCGACACACCGGTGCCGCCGGTCGCCACCGAGCTCGTCGCCGTCCGCGACCTGGACCTCGTCGACGACGACGCCTGGCCGCAGGCGCTCGCGATGCTCGCCCGGCCGCCGCTGCGGGACGCGCTGACCCAGCCGGTGCGGGTGCTGCTGCCCGACGGCACCACGCGGTCCGTCCGCCCGTACACCGCCTGGTGGCTGCGCGATCACCCGGTGCTCGACGGCCGCCGCCCGGCCGGTCTGCGCGCGGCCTCCGGCGACCCCCGGCTGGCCGGGCTGTACGACTCCGCCGACGCGACCGGCTTCGACGACGCGCAGGTGCTGCGCGCCCTCGGGGTACGGACGTCCGTGGCCGCGCTCCTCGACGAGCCGGGCGGCGCCGCCGAACTCCTCGGCCGGCTCGCGGACGAGGATCGCGAGGTCGACCCCGTGCAGCTGCACGCGCTGTACACGGCGCTGGCCGACCTCGACCCCGAACAGGTCACGCTGCCCGACGAGCTGCGGGCCGTCGTCGACGGCGAGGTCCGGGTCGTCGACGCGGCGGACGTGGTGATCGCCGACGCCCCCGACCTGCTGCCGCTGGCCGCCCGGCTGCCGCTGCTCCCGGTCGCCCCGGCGCGCGCGGCCGAACTGGCCGAACTGCTCCAGGTGCGGCGGCTCGGCGACAGTGTCGAGGCCGAGGTGACCACGGACGGCGAGGAGCACCGCGTACCGGAGGCGGTACGGGTCCTGCTCGGCCCCGGCACCCCGGACACGTACGTCGAGCACGCCGAGCTGCGTGCGGGTGGCGTCGAACTGGACTGGCGCCGCACCCCCGACGGCACCGTGCACGCCGCCACGCTGGAGGGCGTCGCGGCCGGGCTGGCCTGGGCGGCGGGGCAGTGGCCGCGCCGCTTCGAGGTCGCGGCACTGCTGGAGGACCCGTCCCGGACCGAGGAACTGGCCCGCGACCGCTGGTTCGACTGAGAGCCTGTCGGGTGACCTCTGACCGGGCGGCCACGCCCTGGCACGTGCGCTTCCGGCGCCTTGGAATCGCACGCACCATGCCGCGTCCGCATTCCGGTCGAAGGTCACCCGGCGGGCTCTGCCCCGGGCCGCCGCGCGGCGGGCGCGGCGGCCGGACAGCGCGTACCGGCGGACCACCGCCTGTACCGCCGGACCACGCCGTGCAGGATGATTCCGGGGACGGCCGGGCCGGATCACGCGCAGGGACGAAGCGTGCGTACGGGCTGATTCCCGGTCCGGACGTATTCGTCGTTCATGGGCCGGGGGGACGACGGAATCCGGCGTGCAAACCTGCTTCGCAGAGAATTTTCCGTTCTTCGTACAACCCTTCACATCTTTCACAGGTCTGCTCTGTCGAGTCATCAGGCTCATGACGAACGAGCCCTGCCCGGGACGCACCACGTGCCCGCGGGGCCCTTTCTCCACTGGGGAAACACATGCGTATTCGTGCCACCGTGGCCGCCGTCTCCGGCGCCCTGGCCCTGTCCGCTCTGGCCGTCCCGGCCGCCCACGCGGATGACACCGCGAACCTGCCGAACATCCCGACGTCGGCGGCCGAGATCTTCGGCATCGCCCCGCAGGGCGCGTCGAAGGACGCCCGCACGGCGGCGGCCACGTCGGATCCCGTCATCTCCAAGGTCGTCGTCAACGGCGGCAAGGACATCGTCCTGGGCACCACCGCCTCCAAGACGGTCTCCGTCTCGGTCACCGCCTCGCACCCCTCCGGTATCTCCGACGCCTTCGTCGCCCTGTGGCACGGCAAGGACCTGTACTCCGAGGACTCGGTGGACGGGGCGGTCGTGCCGAACGAGGACGCGGCCAAGTGCACCAAGGTCAACACCACGACCTCGACGTGCAAGCTGACCTTCACCTTCGAGCCGGGCTGGGAGCTGTACAAGAACTCCCTGGCCGGTACCTGGAAGGTCGCCGCGGCCGCGCTCGCCGGCGACGAGACCAGCGCCACCGAGAACCAGGCCTACGGCAAGGTGCGCGTGCAGCGGGCCTCGAAGCTGACGGTCAACGCCTCGCCCGAGCCGGTCAAGAAGGGCAGGACCATCACGGTCACTGGCAAGCTCTCGCGGGCCAACTGGGAGACCTTCAAGTACCAGGGCTACACCGGCCAGCCGGTGAAGCTCCAGTTCCGCAAGAAGAACAGCAACACCTACACCACCATCAAGACCATCAAGACCAACAGCACTGGCAACCTGAAGACCACGGTCAAGGCGTCGGTCGACGGCTACTGGCGCTACAGCTTCGCCGGCACGTCCACCACCCCGGCCTTCACGACCGCGGGCGACTTCGTCGACGTGCGCTAGTGCCGGTCACGGCACTAGCGCCGTGACCGGCTAGCGCCGGAGGGGCACCGCACCACGGGCCGTGCCCGGAGACGGATTCCGTCTCCGGGCACGGCCCGTACGCGTTACCGCAGGATGCGGGAACGCGGCGCTACGCCGGGAAGCGGCGGCCGACCAGCCGCCAGCTGAACTCCAGGGCGGTCGCGGCCAGCACCGCGATGCCCACCGCCGTCCACGGCATCACCGTTCCCACCAGCTTCAGCGCGAAAAACTCCTGGAGCCACGGCACCGCCAGCACGATCAGGAACGCCAGCCCCATCGCCGCCACCAGGCAGATCCGCCACCAGGTGTACGGGCGGGCGATGATCGCCAGGACCCACATCGAGACCAGGAACAGCGTGAGCGTCGCCGCGCTCGTCTCCGCCTCCAGCGAGCCCGCGCCGGTGTAGTGGTTCCGGGCGATCAGGTACGTCACGAAGGTCGCGGTCGCCGCGATGACGCCCGACGGGATCGCGTACCGCATGACCCGGCGCACGAAGTGCGGATGGGCGCGCTCCTTGTTGGGGGCCAGGGCCAGGAAGAACGCCGGGACGCCGATGGTGAGCGTCGACAGCAGGGTCAGGTGGCGCGGCAGGAACGGGTAGTCGACCTGGGAGCAGACCACCAGGATCGCCAGCAGCACCGAGTAGACGGTCTTGGTCAGGAACAGGGTGGCGACCCGCGTGATGTTGCCGATCACCCGGCGGCCCTCGGCGACCACGGACGGCAGCGTCGCGAAGCTGTTGTTCAGCAGCACGATCTGGGCGACGGCCCGGGTCGCCTCGGAGCCCGATCCCATGGACACGCCGATGTCGGCGTCCTTCAGGGCCAGCACGTCGTTGACGCCGTCACCGGTCATCGCGACGGTGTGGCCGCGGGACTGGAGGGCCGCGACCATGTCCCGCTTCTGCTGCGGGGTGACCCGGCCGAAGACCGCGTTCTGCTCCATGGCCGTGGCCATGTCGTCGGGGTCGGTGGGCATCCGGCGCGCGTCCAGGGTGTTCTCGGCGCCCGGCAGGCCCAGCTTCCCGGCGACCGCGCCCACGGAGACGGCGTTGTCGCCGGAGATGACCTTCGCGGCGACGTTCTGGTCGGCGAAGTAGGCCAGCGTCTCCTCGGCGTCCGGGCGCAGTCGCTGCTCCAGCACGACCAGCGCGCTCGGTACGGCGCCGACGGCGGCGTCCGGGCCCTGGAGCTCGCCCCGGGCCCGGGCGAGCAGCAGCACGCGCAGCCCCTGCTGGTTGAGCTGCTCGATCTCGTCCAGCGCCGGGTCGCGCTCGGGCAGCAGCACGTCGGGGGCGCCGAGCAGCCAGGTGGAGGCCCGGCCGCCGCCCTCGTCGAACGCGGCGCCGCTGTACTTGCGGGCCGAGGAGAACGGCAGCGTCTGCGTGCACCGCCACTCCTCGCCGTCCGGGTAGGCGTCGACGATGGCCTGGAGGCTGGCGTTGGGCCGCGGGTCGGAGGCGCCGAGGGCCCCCAGCACGCGGCGGATGTACGCGTCCTGCGCGTCGCCCAGCGTCCGCACCTCGGTGACGTCCATGCCGCCCTCGGTGAGGGTGCCGGTCTTGTCCAGGCAGACGACGTCGACGCGGGCCAGGCCCTCGATGGCGGGGAGCTCCTGGACCAGGCACTGCTTGCGGCCGAGCCGTACGACACCGATCGCGAAGGCGACCGAGGTGAGCAGCACCAGCCCTTCCGGGATCATCGGGACGATGCCGCCGACGGTCCGGGCGATCGAGTCCTTGAGGTTGTTGTCCTGCGCGACCAGCTGGCTGACGACCAGCCCGATCGCGGTCGGCACCATCATCCAGGTGACGTACTTGAGGATGGTGGAGATGCCGGTGCGCAGCTCGGACTGGACGAGGGTGAAGCGGGACGCCTCCTCCGCGAGCTGCGCGGCGTACGCCTCGCGTCCGACCTTGGTCGCGGCGAACGAGCCGCCGCCCGCGACGACGAAGCTTCCGGACATCACGGTGTCGCCGGGGCGCTTGAGCACCGGGTCGGCCTCACCGGTCAGCAGTGACTCGTCGATCTCCAGCCCGTCGGCCTCGACGACCGTGCCGTCCACCACGACCTTGTCGCCGGGGCTCAGCTCCACGAGATCGCCGAGGACGATCTCGGAGGTGGAGATCTCGGCCGAGACCCCGTCGCGCCGGACGGTGGGTTTGGCCTCGCCGATGACCGCGAGGCTGTCCAGGGTCTTCTTGGCCCGCCACTCCTGGATGATGCCGATGCCGGTGTTGGCGACGATCACGAAGCCGAAGAGGCTGTCCTGGATCGGCGCCACGAACAGCATGATCAGCCAGAGCACGCCGATGATCAGGTTGAACCGGGTGAAGACGTTGGCGCGGACGATCTCCCGGACGGACCGGGACGAGCGCACGGGTACGTCGTTGACCTCGCCGCGGGCGATTCGCTCGGCCACCTCGGCCGCCGTCAGCCCGCGGATGTTCACCGCCGGGGCCGGCGGTTCCACCGGGTGGACCGGGTCGAGCTCCACCCCGGCGTCGATCGTGGCCGAGCCGGGGCGGCCGTCGGAGTCGGGAGCCGCGGGGAGCTGCTCGCCGGAGGAATGGGGTACCCGCTGCGTCATGTTCCGACGGTACGGGTGGGAGGCCCGATTCTCCCACTGGGGGTCTGAAGATCAGACCGGGGGAGGAGGGGAAATGGTCCCGTGGTGGTACGGAATCCCCTGGTACGGGTGGGGTTCCCGGTGCGGCTGGGCTGGGCTGGGCGCGGGACGGGTGCGGGCCCGCCTGTCGGGGGGCGGGGCGCTGGTGTTGAGGAGGGCCCTGGTGCGGGCGGGGCCTGCTCGCGGGGTCCGGCGCAGGCCCGGGGCGCGGCCGGGGTTCCGGCCGCCGGATCACACCGTCGCGCTGCTCGCGCCCTTGGGGCCCGGAGCCGCTCCGCTCGCGTCCCCGGCGGTCCCGTCGGCCCCGGTCGCCCCGTCCGAAGCCGCCCGTGCCGCCGCCCGCTTGATGGCCGCGTCGCGCCCCCGTACGTACCAGATGCCGATCAGGCCGAGCCCCGCACCGGCCAGGCAGGTCCACAGCCACCACAGGTGCCCGTGGTCGTCGAACCAGCCGTAGAAGGGGAGCTGGACCAGGAAGAGGACGAACCAGAGGATCGTGCCGCCGGTGATGGTGGCGACGACGGGCCCCTCCAGGGGCTCGGGCGCCTCGTGCTTCGGTGTCCACTTCGCCATGACCTCAGTGTATGGGGAGCGCGCGGGGCCGCCCCGGGCCCGTACCGGCCCTGCGGGAACGGCGCGCGCGAGGGTGCCTCCAGGGCAGTGCGGCCCAGCCCCACCAAGGGTCTACGCGCGGAGATAGCGATCTTCGCCTCATGTATTCATACTGAATCTGCTTATGGCTGACTCGAATTATTCGTGTGAAAGTCCAAAGCTGACCACTTTTACTCCTCCCTACGTACGACTGAGGTCATCCATGTCCCCCTCGGCCACCGCTCCGGTCGATTCCGCGCAGCCACCGGCTCCTCAGCCGTCCGGCAGCCTGGATCGTTTCTTCAAGATCTCCGAGCGGGGGTCGACAGTCGCCCGTGAAATCCGTGGCGGTTTCGCCACGTTCTTCGCAATGGCGTACATCATCGTGCTGAACCCGATCATTCTCGGCAGCGCGAAGGACATCAACGAGAACGTCCTGAACCACGGGCAGCTGGTCACCGCGACCGTGATCACGGCGGCGTTCTCCACGCTCCTCATGGGCGTCATCGGGAACGTGCCGATCGCGCTGGCCGCCGGTCTCGGCGTCAACACCGTCGTCGCACTCCAGATCGCCCCCAGGATGACCTGGCCCGAGGCGATGGGCATGGTGGTCCTCGCGGGCATCGTGGTGATGTTGCTGGTGGCGACGGGGCTGCGGGAACGCGTGATGCACGCCGTACCCGGTTCGCTCCGCAAGGGCATCGCGATCGGCATCGGCCTCTTCATCCTGCTGATCGGTCTGGTCGACTCGGGCTTCGTCTCCCGCATCAAGGACAAGGCGGAGACCACCGTCCCGCTCCAGCTCGGTCTCGACGGCCACCTCAACGGCTGGCCCGTCCTCGTCTTCGCCGTCGGCACCCTGCTCACCATGGCGCTGCTCGTCCGCAAGGTGCCGGGCGCCATCCTGATCTCCATCGTCGTGATGACGGTCGTCGCGCTGATCGTCAACGCGATCGCGGGCCTGCCGGGCCAGGCGTGGGGGCTGACCGTCCCGGAGTGGCCGGGCAACCCGGTCGCCACCCCGGACTTCGGGCTGCTCGGTCAGGTCGACCTGTTCGGCGGCTTCCAAGAGGTCGGCCTCCTCACCGGCATCCTGTTCGTCTTCACCGTGCTGCTGTCCTGCTTCTTCGACGCGATGGGCACGATCCTCGGCGTCGGCGACGAGGCGAAGCTGACCGACGAGAACGGCAACTTCCCCGGCATCAACAAGGTCCTGTTCGTCGACGGCATCGCGGTCGCCGCGGGCGGCGCGAGCTCCTCGTCCGCCTCGACCTGCTTCGTGGAGTCCACGGCGGGCGTCGGCGAGGGCGCCCGTACCGGCCTCGCCAGCGTCGTGACGGGTCTGCTGTTCACGGTGGCCCTGTTCCTGACGCCGCTGGCGACCATGGTCCCGGCGCAGGCGGCCACCCCGGCACTGCTGGCGGTCGGCTTCCTGATCATCTCGAACTCGGTGCGGGACATCGACTGGAGCGACTACACGCTCGCCATCCCGGCCTTCCTGGCCATGATGATGATGCCGTTCACCTACTCGATCACCAACGGCATCGGCATCGGCTTCATCGCCTTCACCGTCCTCCGCGTGGCGGCCGGGCGCTGGCGCGAGGTTCCGGCGGCCATGTACGTGGTCTCGGCGGTCTTCGTCTTCTACTACGCGATGCCGGCCCTCGGCCTCACCTGAGCCGAGGGGGTCCGGAAGGGCCCGCGCGGGGCACGAGAGCCCGCCACGAGGCCCCGGGGTCATACGGCCCCGGGGCCTCGCGTGGTTCTCTCCGCGCCGATGCCCGGGATCCCCGCCGTCCCCGCGGCCCCTGCCGCCCCCTCCGACCCGTAGAACTTCTCCGTCTCGTCGACGGCCGCCTTGAAGCGCTGGTCGAAGTCATCACGAATGAGCGTCCGGACGACATAGTCCTGGACGCTCATTCCGCTTCTGGCGGCGTGCTGCCGGAGCCGGTCGAGCAGCTCACCGTCTATCCGCAGGCTGAGCACAGTCGATCCCATGGCAAGCAGGGTTACGGCCCAGCAGGTCGTTTCGCGTCACTTTCTGGATCCGACTCACTCGTTCGAGTGAGCGATTAGGTGATTCGGACGCACGAGCGTCACACGAATGGTCTTTAGGGTAGGTAATGAGTTACGCTAATAAACATGCCTGACCTGATCCACGACGGCGACAGTGCGGCCGCCGTGAGCTCCCTTCGCTCCGCCGTGATGCTGCTCGGCCGGCGCCTCAAGCACCAGCGCGTCGACGAGTCGCTGAGCCCCACCGAGATGTCGGTGCTCGGCACGTTGGCCCGCTGCGGTTCGGCCACCCCCGGTGAGCTGGCCCGCAAGGAGCATGTGCAGCCCCCGTCGATGACCCGCATCGTCGCGCTGCTGGAGGCCAAGGGACTGGTCAGACTGGAACCGCACCCCGATGACCGTCGCCAGAAGATGGTCAGCCAGACGGAGCAGGCGGAGGCCATGCTCGAGGAGAGCCGCGCCAAGCGGAACGCCTGGCTGACCACTCTTGCCGAGGGCCTGGACGAGGACGAGTGGGAGACGCTGCGCAAGGCGGCGCCCGTGCTGGAGAAGCTCGCCCACCTGTAGCGGGCGGCCGGCCGTGCCGGACTCACGGCCGGGCGCCGCCGCATCCCGTCAGTCAGCGAATCGCATACGCCCGAGGAGGCGAACCCCTTTGAGTACGGGATCCGGAGCAGACTCCGCCCCCGCACCGACTTCCACCCACGAGAGCAAGCGCGGCGGGACCTTCTCGTCGCTGAGGATCCGCAACTACCGCCTGTTCGCCACAGGTGCCGTGATCTCCAACACCGGTACCTGGATGTCCCGCATCACGCAGGACTGGCTCGTCCTGAGCCTCACCGGATCCGCCGCCGCCGTCGGCATCACCACGGCCCTCCAGTTCCTCCCGATGCTCCTCTTCGGCCTGTACGGCGGCGTCATCGCCGACCGCGTGCCGAAGCGCAAGCTTCTCCTCGCCAGCCAGTCGGCGCTCGGCCTGTGCGGGATCGCCCTCGCGGCGCTCACGCTCTCCGGCGTCGTCCAGGTGTGGCACGTCTACCTCATCGCGTTCCTGCTCGGCATGGTGACGGTCGTCGACAACCCGGCCCGTCAGTCGTTCGTCTCCGAGATGGTCGGCCCCGACCAGTTGCGCAACGCGGTCAGCCTGAACTCGGCGAACTTCCAGTCCGCCCGCCTCATCGGCCCCGCCGTCGCCGGTGTCCTGATCACCACCGTCGGCAGCGGCTGGGCCTTCCTGCTCAACGGCCTGTCCTTCGCCGCCCCGCTCGTCGGCCTGCTGATGATGCGCCCGCACGAGCTGCACAAGCCCACCGTCGTGCCCCGCGCCAAGGGGCAGCTGCGCGAGGGCCTGCGCTATGTCTCGGGCCGCCCCGAGCTGATCTGGCCAATCGTCCTGATCGGTTTCGTCGGCACGTTCGGATTCAACTTCCCGATCTGGCTCACCGCCTTCGCGGACGAGATCTTCCACGGCGGCGCCGGGATGTACTCGTTCTTCAACATCCTCATGGCGGCCGGTTCCCTCGTCGGAGCCCTGCTCGCCGCCCGCCGCGGCTCCTCCCGGCTGCGGATGCTGGTGGCCGCGGGCACCGTGTTCGGTCTGCTGGAGATCGTCGCTTCCCTGTCGCCGTCCGTCTGGCTCTTCGCGCTCCTGCTGGTCCCGATCGGCATGATCGGCCTGACGACCAACATCAGCGCGAACACGAGCGTGCAGATGGCCGCCGACCCGGAGATGCGCGGCCGGGTCATGAGCCTGTACATGATGGTCTTCGCCGGCGGTACGCCGGTGGGCGCCCCGATCGTCGGCTGGATCAGCGACGTCTACGGGGTCCGCACGGGGATGGCCGTCGGCGGCGCGCTCTCGCTGGTGGCGGCGCTCGGTGTCGGCTTCATGCTGGCCCGTGTCGGGGGCCTGCGCATCCGGGTCGACCTGCGCCCCGGCCGCCCGCACCTGCGGTTCGTCCCCCGCGAGCCCGGTGGGCCCCGCGAGGAACTGGCCGCGGCGGCCTGAGAGCCTGTCACCCGACAGGCTCTGAGCCCCGGCCGCCCGCGACGCGCGTGGGCGGGGCCGCCGTGCGTGAGGGGTGCGCCGGTCGCCGGGAAGCCGTCCGTTCCGCGAACCGGGTCGACGGTCGTACCGGTCGGGTCGACGGCATGTAGGAAGACCAGGACGCGCCGGTACGGTGCGACACTCGGGCCATGAGCAGCCTCAGACTCTTCGTCGCCGTTCTGCCGCCCGACTCCGCTCTCCGGGAACTGCGCCGTGCCGTCGCTCCGCTGCACGCGCTCCCCGGTGCCGACCGCCTGCGCTGGACCGGCACCGACGGCTGGCACTTCACGCTCGCCTTCCTCGGGAACGTGAACGAGGAACTGCTGCCCGAGCTCCACGCCCGCCTGGCCCGCGCCGCCCACCGCACCGACCCCTTCACGCTGCGCCTCCACGGCGCCGGGCGGTTCGGCGGGCGGGCGCTGTGGGCGGGCGCCGCGGGCGCGATCGACACCCTGCGGCTCCTCGCCGAACGCGCGGACGCCGCCGCGCGCCGGTCCGGCGTCCCGATGGACGAGCACCGCCGCTACAGCGCGCATCTGACCCTGGCCCGGAGCCGGGGCACCTACGCCGATCTGCGCCCGTTCGTCGAGGCCCTGGCGGGCTTCGAAGGCACCCCGTGGGAGGTCGGCGAGGTCGCCCTCGTCCGCAGCAACCTGCCGGGCGGCGGGACGCCGGGCGAGCGGCCACGGTACGAGGTGCACGCATCCTGGCCGCTGGGCCGCTGAGGGCGGCGGTTACGCTCGGAGTGTGGATCCGAAGACCAGAAACCGCGTGATGGCGGCCGTGCTCGTACTGATGTTCGTCGTTGTCGCCGTGGCGTCCGCCGTCGGCCAGTGACGCGTACGGCCGCCGCCGACGGCCGGGCCGCGCGCCCCGTACCGAGCCCGGAGGCGTACGCCACCGTCCCCGTCCCGCAGCGCCGACCGGCCGCGGGGTGACCGCCGGTCGGCCCCTGACGAGGCCGGCACCCGGCGGCCCGCCCGGGCCCGATCCGGTACGCGTTGCTCATGCCGACCGCCGCACGCGCGCCCACCAGGGCTGACGGGACAGCCCTCAGGAAGCGTTGAGCTCTGCACGTTGCATGAGCGTCCACAGGTCGGCGTACTTTCCACCGGACGTCACCAGCTCGTCGTGCGGGCCGAACTCCACGAGACGGCCCCGGTGGAGCACGGCGATACGGTCGGCGTCGCGAATGGTGGAGAGCCTGTGGGCGATGGTGATTACCGTGCGCCCCTCGGACACCCGGTCGAGCGACTGCTGGATGTCGTGCTCGGTCCTGCTGTCCAGGGCGCTGGTCGCCTCGTCGAACACCAGCACCGGCGCGTCACGCAACAGTGCGCGTGCGATCGAGAGTCGCTGCTTCTCACCTCCGGACAAATGGTGACCCCGCTCGCCGACCGTGGTGTCGTAGCCGTCCGGCAGCTCGGATATACGGGCGTGGATACCGGCGGCCGTGCAGGCCTCCACCAGCTCCTGGCCCTCGGCGTCGGGCTTGGCGATCCTCAGGTTCTCGGCGATGCTCGCATGGAAGAGACACGGGTCCTGCGACACGACGGCGACCGCGTCCGAAAGGGTTTCGAACGTCAGATCCCTCAGGTCCTTGTCGTCCAGAGTGACCCTGCCACGCGTCGGGTCGTAAAGCCGGGCCAGCAACCGGGCCAGGGTCGACTTCCCGGATCCCGTCTCACCCGCGATGGCGATACGGGATCCGGCGGGGATGTCCAGAGAGATCCCCCGGAGAGCCGGCTCGGCATCGGCGGCGTAACGGAAATCGACATTGTGCAGACGGATGGATCCTCTGATCTCGGACCTGGGCACGGACAGGGCCGTCGGCTTCTCCTCGATCTCGGGTTCCTGATCCAGATACTCGAAGATCCTGGTGAACAGCGCCATGCTGCTCTGCAGTTCGACACCGAGCTGTGCAAGCGACATGGTGGGCCCGAGCAAGGAGGTCTGGAGGGTCACAAAGGCGACGAGGGTTCCGATCGAGAGGGAGGAGCTCCCGTACGCCGAAGCGAGCCCGGCGCCCCAGTAGAGGAACACGGAAAGAGACGTCATGACGATGGACAGCTGAGCGATGCGCCAACGTCCCGTCACTGCTGACCGGATGTCGAGGTCGGCCAGCTCGGAGGAGCGCTTGGAGAATTTCTCGACCAACGCGGCGGACCGGCCCATCGTCCGTCCGAGGACGATGCCGTCCACGGACAGCGATTCGTCCACATGCGACGTGAGGGACGCCATCTTCTCCTGACGCTTTTGCATGATCCTTCTGCGTGTTCTGCCGACGCTCAGGCTCACCAGGGCCACGACCGGAAGCAGGGCGAGGGAGATGCAGGCGAGCCGCCAGTCGAGAACGAACATCGCCACGGCGGTCGCCAGCAGCGTGGTCACGCAGTTGACGGCGGCAGCCGCGGTGTTCGTCACGAACGACTGCACGCCGCCGACGTCGTTGGCTATCCGGGACTGGAACTCGCCGGCATGTGTCCTGATGAAGAACCCCAGGGAGAGCCTGTGCAGATGGCTGTAGACGGACACACGCAGATCGTTGATGACTCGCTGCCCCACGGTGGTGGACATCCATGCCTGCCAGACCTGCAGGGATTCTGTGACCGCGATGACCGCGAGCATGCCGACGGCCAGCGCCGACAGCAGTCCCGGGCGCTTCTGCGGAATAGCGGTATCGAGTATCTCGCGTATGAGGAAGGGGGAGCTCAGCGAGATCGACGAAGCAATGACGATGAGGCCGAACACGGTGAACAGACGTGATCTGTAGGGAGCGAAGAGCGCGATGATTCGTCGCACCTCTGCCGTGTCGAACGGCATACGAGTCCCAATCTGCGGAGACGGCGGTGAGTCGGAACGGCTGTCACACAGTGAGCAGAGCGGTCCCCCATTCCATGGCTGCCGTGTTTCCTCGTGCGTACGACTCCAGGGCGAGGCCCACCCCCGTGACTCCGTCGAGGAATCCGGGGAAGTCCGCCTTTCCGTCCGACCCCTCCACCGAGAAGCGCAGCCCGAACGCGCTGTCCGCATCGAAGGATTCGACGATGCGGACCACGATGTCGTCGAGAACCTGCGACACCTGCGGGCAGTCCTCCTCGAAGAACTGAAGCAGGTGGAGAGCTCCGGCCCAGCCGTGGCAGGCGGAGGCATCGTGCACGACCCAGTCGGACGGGGGGACGCTCAGCTGGGAGGCCACCGAACGGATCGCCAGGTCCCACCAGTCCGGACGGTCGAGTGCGCGTCCGGCCAGTTGCAAGGCACGTGACACCCCCGGCGAGCCGTAGCACCACGAGGGACGCTTCCTGCGCCACGGGCCCACTTCGCCGGCTCGCCACTCGTCGAAGCTCACCCACCCGGGCCAGAAGACTCCGCGCTCGTCCTGGAGGCTCCAGTGGTCGAGGAGCCCGACGAGCCTCTCCATGGCCCCGCGCTGTCCGTCGACGACGATGCCGGCCGAACACGAGAGGGACAACAAGGCCAGGGGGCCCGCGATCCCGTGGGCCAGGCCCAGATTGAGATGGCCGTCCGCGCCGAAGGGCAGGGCCCTGTCCGGATCGGCGGTCGGCGGCACCAGTGACCAGTACCCGGGCACCCGCGAGCCGCCGTGCTCCACATCGGATGCCATCCGGACCAGGGCGGCAAGAATGCCTTCAAGTTCTTCGCGCATATCGTCCTGCCGCATGAGCAGGTAGCGCCCGATGCCGGTCAGACCGGACAGCACATCGAAGTCCTGAAAACTCTGGCAGGGGCCGCCGCCGACCATGGAGAGCATGGATTCGGAAACATATCGGACATGCGTGTCGAGTTTCTCGACGGCCTGGACATATCCACCGGTCGCGCGATGTGCGATCCAGGTGGCAAACGCCAGTGAGCTGACATCGTTGTACAGGCCCTTGACTCGGTCGGTACGGTGGAGGGCGGTGAGCGATTCGGCGAGGTATTTATGCGTGAATGCTGCACTGCCGGGGTCTCGCTCGATACGGCTGCTGAAGAGGAGGGAAATTCCGGGAAATCCCGAACCGAGCGAGAGCGGATACCATTTCTGGCTCTCCGGGAGCAGCTCTTGGGGCGCCCATACCTGATCGTGCACTCTGGCCGGATCCGCGAGCTTCTCGGCTATGAGGTCGGAAATGCGGAGGGCTTCCTGTGCGTATGTGCGAGTCACGTTCCTTCTCCTTCGCTACGGGGCGGCCCTCAGGGCGCGTGACGCTTTTTCCAGGAGCGTCAGGGTCCTTCGCTCGTGTGGGGCGTCCGTGCCGAAAAGGCGGTTGTGCTGCATATGGAGCAGGCCGAGAATTGCTGTGTTCTGGGAATCCTTGTCACGCAGCTCGTTCCGGACGCAGAGGACATGGTTCCCGTATTCCTGCGCCACCGCGGAGTTCTCCCAGAAGGGCTTGAGCGCGCCGACACCGGTGACTTCGGCGAGCTGCCGGGCCGTACTGCCGGGACGTATGAGTCCGGTGGCCATGTCGACGAAGTCCCGGGGGACGGAAACCGGGTCGTGACTCCTGGGTGCGACATGCGCCGCCCACTCGCACCAGTCCCAGTCCCCCAGGGATTCCAGGAGGGTCGCGTAATTGGCGACCAGGAGGACCTCCGACGGGACCTCCTTTTTGGTGGTGGGCAATTGTGCGAGTGCCGACTGGCTGTCGATGCAGAAGAGTTCCTCCGCGGGGACGATCGCCTCCGGGCCGCCGTACCGCGACACCTCGGGTTCGTAGGAGCTCAGTTGCACGTCCCGAAGCAGTCCCGCACTCTTCATCGTCCACGCATGACGGAACAATGTGGGAAGGACCTTCTGGCAGATCTTTTCGGGGGCGCCGTGGAAGCGAATTCTCAGATGCGGGTCCGGGTCGGCATAACGGATGAAGTGCCATCGGTCGATGGAATCGGCCACGTCCCGTACGAGCGCCGGTACGAAGGTCGAGAGGAGTTCGTTCTGGGTGGATTCGGAGGAGTAGAGTTTCGCGAAGATCCACTCGCCGCCGGGAAGATGAATGCTCTCGTCGAGCACGGTCGGCATGGTGAAGTGTGAGTGCTTTTCGTTCTTCACCCGTCGGGGCAGTAGCGGGACGATGAATTCGTTGCTCCGCCCATGGATCCAGTCGAATTCTCGATGGCTGGAGTTCCTGTCCTCCGTGACCCTGGTATCGGGATTCCTGACGATCTCACGTCGCAGCATCTCCTGTTGGAAGGTGTTGCTGAGATCGATTCCGTACACGCGGTCGTATGTGGCGACGTTGATCCGGTCGGGTATGTCGAATTTCTCCCGCCAGTTTTCGAGCGAAGCTCTCCAGGCTGTCCGGGCGATGGCTGCGCGCAGGAGTGTCCTGTCGACGTTCCACTGGAGAGGGGAGGCCACGGTTCTTCCGAAGCGCACACGTGGCAACTGTGGAGCATGCTCCTGGCCCGACCAGTCCCAGGGCTGCCACATTTTGGGTTCGCCACCGTAACGGAACTCCGCGAGGAACCGTGCGATGTTGGGTGCCTGATCCCGCACGTTGAGCATGTGCGGGAGAACCGGGGTGACTTCCTGCCCGGTCCTCTGCCAGTACAGACGCATACGATGTCCGTCGTCCGCCACGCAGAGGTCGCGCCAGTCGATGTTCGACGGATCCGCCGGATCATGAAAGGTGCCGAGATGGATCTTGTGCGGTGCGATGGCCGGAACCTGGACGAGATTGAAGAACCTGGGTGTTCTCGGCATGAAGAACACCTGGGCCGTGATCGCGTCGGGGTCCGGTGCCGCCATGAGCTTCGCCAGCTCGTCCGTACTCCCGGTGATACCGGCGAACCGTCCGGACGTGGCACCCGCGGTGACGCTTCCGGTCAGCGGCGTCGCGAGGAGCTCGAAAGCCCCTGAGTTGAGTGCTTCCAGGTCGCGCGCGAGCACCTGGAAGCTCAGTTCCATCGCGGTGGGAACGTGCGGGGGCCGGTCTCCCGACAGATCCAGGACGTCCTGACGGCTGAGGCGTATTTCCCGGGCGTGGGAGCCGAGGCCCTCCTGCAGCAGCGATGCCAGTTTCTCTTCGCGATCGGTGTCCGTGTCGGGGTGCCGGTGTGTGAGGTTCCGGTGCGAGGCCGGGTTCTGATAGGTCGCCGGAAATCCGAGCCCTGCATGTGGATCGGTGAGTCTTTCCACGGGAACGGACCGTCCCGTGCCGTACTTTTCGAGAAAGGCGTTCCGGTACTCGTTCCAATGGGAGTTGGGGGCGCTCTCCGGTGCGATGGACCACATCGCCGACGCGTAGGCTTCTGCTTCGTCCAGTACGGATCGGGGCAGTGTGATAGCCAGCCCGGAGAGCAGATCCACCTGAAGGGGTGGACGGCTGCTGTCCCCGAGGGAATGGACGAGTTCCAGAATGTTCTGCCAGCTCTCGATTCCTTCTCCCGGGGCAAGACCGGCGTATGCCTCCAGGGATTCTGAGACGGCGGCCATGCGAGGTGTTGCGGCGGAGTCCGGGCCGAGCGCGGTCATCGCGCTGTGCAGGGGCGTCTCGTTCGGATGCACGGGGGCGAATGAAGTCAGCAGCAGCTCATGCCGGATGAGCCCGGCCATCATGCTGTCGATCTTTTCGAGCGCGGATTCGCCGAACTTTTCGGCTGCCTCGGCCAGCAGCGAGGAGTAGGCCACCGCTTCACGCGTTCGTGACCGGAGCCAGGAGACTACCTCGGTATGGCGGACCGAAAACTCGCCGCTGAGACGCGATGCGCCGGCGGACGCCTCGTCCCCGACCCCGGAGCGGGTGTACGGAAGTATCAAGCGGTTTCCGCGAACGAAGCACAGGTTGTTGAACGTGACCACGACACGGTGCCGCGTCGCGGGATCCTCCAGCCACTGCGTGGTCATTCTGTGGAGCCATTCGCTGTCCAGCCGGACGGACTTTCGCTCCGGGACCTTCGGGCCGACGCTCCCTTTGACATCGACCGATGCTCTGGTAATGCCTGCGAACAGGCCGAAAGGTGTGGTGCGTCCGGTCATGCGGAGCATGTAGCGGGTGAGGGAGACAGCCGAACTCATCAACTTCTTCCGCTTCACGGGGAAGCCATGGGTGATGCGCTCGACCGTTTCGAGGAGTGAGGTGCTGGAGACTGCGATGCCTTCACGGAGGACGGGGTCCTTCATGAGCAGCCTGATGTATTGAATCAACTCGTCGTCTGCCGCATCCGGACCACCGGGTGCGTCCGGACTCACGAAGTCGAAGTCCCCGCGGGATCGCGAGGAGACCCGACACATGATGGGTTCGCCGGCTGCGTAGCTGTTCTCCGGTTCCATTTCCTCATCCTCACGCGCTTCATCCGACAAGAAGGGTCTCCTGCCGGGCGTGTGCAGTGCCGGCAGGAGACCTCCCATTACCTTGCTAGCAGCACGACCTGCACATGGAGAGGAGCGAGCAGGAGTGGGTGGCGCCGCTCTGCGTCGGGTAACAGTTGACGGTTCCGCAGTCCTGGCCCATCGACATCATGGGCTTGGTGTCTTCCGAGACGGACGCACCGGGGATGATCTGGATGTCGAGATCCAGCTCGCTGAGCTCGATGGTCTCGGCATCGGATTCCAGAAGCATGGCAGTACCCATGGGGAACCTCACCTTCGGTTGGTGGAACGAGTGCCTTCTGTGCGGCGGAGATTCACCGCGGTTGGACGGTGTCATGCCGACGAGGACGGTTTCTTGCACGTTCCTTGAACCGGTCTTCAAGGAATCTGCAAGATCCCGCGGGCCCCGTTCCGGGCTCCGCGGTGCCCTGGTCCGGTAGAAGCTCCTGGCCTACCATGATCTTTTCAGCGGAGGCGTCGCGGCTCTTCGGTCCCGTGATGACGGCAGGGGGGGCGCGTGAGATTTCAGTTGCTGGGCCCCGTGATGGGCTACTCGGGCGAGCAGCGGATTGATCTCGGTTCGGCAAAGCAGCGGTGTGTACTGGCGGTTCTGCTGCTGGACGCGGGGCGCGTCGTGCCCATCGAGCAGTTGATACACCGGGTCTGGGGCGAGGAACCGCCCCGTACGGTTCGTTCCACCCTCTACAGCTATGTGGCGCGCATCAGGACTGCCCTGCGCGATCCGGGCGGGCAGGCGGCCGGAATGACTGTGGTGCGGCATGCCGGCGGATACGTGCTGGAAGCCGACCATGAGTGTATCGACGTGCACAGCTTCCGACGCCTCACCGAGACTGCCCGGGCCGCTGACGACGACGGTGAAGCAGGCGACCTCCTGCACGCCGCGCTCGATCTGTGGCAGGACGAGGCCCTTTCCGGGCTGACCGGTGCGTGGGCCGAGAGCATCCGCACCCGGCTGGATGCCGAGCGGGTCGCCGCGGCGTTGCAGTACAACGACATCCGGATCGGACTGGGCGAGGGCGAGGAACTCCTGCCGGAGCTCCGCAGCCTGATGGCACTCCGGCCGCTGGACGAACGGCTCGCGGGGCAGCTGGTGACGGCTCTCTACCAGGCGGGGCGTCAGGTGGAGGCACTGGAAACCTATGAGGTGGTCCGTGACCGGCTCGTCGGCGAACTCGGCATCGATCCGAACCCCGACCTCCAGGCACTGCACCGTCAAGTGCTCTCGGCGGCCCCGGCGCTGAAGGGCACGAGCAGCCGCGAACCGGAGGTCCTCACCACGGTCCCCCGTCAGCTGCCGGCGTTACCGACCCCCTTCGTCGGCCGTGAACGCGAACTCTCGGTCCTGGACGAGATGATCGGCGAGGGACCGGAATCCGAGAACGCCGCGGTGGTGGCAGTGATCGGAGGCATGGGCGGGGTCGGCAAGACCTGGCTGGCGATACGTTGGGCATACCGGCACCTCAGCCGGTTTCCCGACGGGCAGCTCTATGTCGACCTGCGCGGATTCGACCACACCGAGGATCCGATCTCGCCGGCCGCGGTTCTCCGGGGGCTGCTTGACGCCCTGGGCGTGCCGCCTGCCGTGATTCCGGCCGGGGTGCATGCACAGACGGGCCTGTACCGGTCCCTGATCGCCGGAAAACGCATGCTGATCGTGCTGGACAATGCTCGTGACACGGCACAGGTGGCCCCTCTGCTGCCCGGTGGTCCGCACTGCACCACGCTGATCACCAGCCGCAACGCGTTGGCGGGGCTGCACACCACCTCTCGCACGCGTGCTCTCACCTTGGGCGCTTTCGCGGACGAGGACGCGCGTAGACTGCTGGCCGAGCGGTTGGGCTTCGTCCGGCTCGACGACGAGACGGATGCCGTTGCCGCGTTACTCTCGCACAGCGCAGGCCTCCCGCTCGCCCTGGGCATTCTGGCGACCAGAGCTGCCGCGCATCCCGAATTTCCGCTGGCGGTGGTCGCCAAGGAACTCCACAGCGAGGCGACGCGGCTCGACGTACTGGGCACTGGCGAGCTCTCCACCGATCTGCGCGCGGTATTCGCCTCCTCCCGCTCGGCGCTCGACCAGGAAGCGGCCAGGATGTTCGATCTGCTCGGGCTGGCCCCGGGCTCCGACATCAGCCTGGACGCGGCCGCCAGCCTCGCGGACCTGCCTTCGCCGCGTACGCGTGTGCTGCTGCGCCGGCTAGGCGCGGCCCACCTGGTGCAGCAGCAGGCCCCCGGACGGTACGCCATGCACGATCTCATCCGGCTCTTCGCGGTGGAACGCGGTCGCATGACGCTGGGGGCCGTCGCCAGGGACCGCGCGCTCAGGCGCTTGGCCGACTTCTGTCTCCATACCGCCTACCGGGCCGACCGGTTGCTCAGTCCGCACCGGGAGACGATGGGGCTGCCGATCCCCCGGGCGGACAGGCCCTCCGACGTGGTCCACGACGCGGCGAGCGCACTGGCGTGGTTCGAGGCCGAGCACGGCCTGATCGCGGATGTCCAGTCACTCGCCGCGAAGCGCGGGTGGTACGCGCTGGTCTGGCAACTGGCGTGGGTCTCGGAGCCCTTCCGGCTGAGACGGGGCCGCTATCGGGACAACCTCATGGCGTGGCGGCTGGCGCTCAAGGCGGCCGAACACCTCCGCGATTCGGGTGTGTCCGCCCCCACACTGCGCTTCGCCGGCCGCGCCTTCGCGATGGCCCGCGAGTACCCGGGAGCCGAAGCCCACTCGTCCTGAGCATCTGCGGAGCCGGGAGACAGCGTGCGGCGGACGGACGCGGACGTGGATGCGGATACGGGAACGGCGGCGGCGCGTCGGGCCGGTGTCACCAGGTGAACGCCTCCGGCGACGGGCCCGGCCCCGGAAAGATCTCGCTCGCCCCAGCCGCAGACGTTCGCGGTGTCGAAGAGGTTCAGGCCCGCGTCCATGATGGCGTGGCTGTCCGCCTCGTCGGTCCGCCGGGCCGAAGTTCATCGTGCCGAGGACGAGTCGGCCGACCTTGAGCCCGGTGCGTCCGAGCTGTGTACTTCATGGGCACCAAGAAACGCCTTCGAATCCGCTCGAAGAAAGGGCGGCCGGGACGCGGCCTGCCCGCCGCCCGGCGGGGTGCGGGGGCGGCGAGCAGGGGACGCGGGTCCGTGCGGGACCGGGGCCGTTCGGCTATTTCAGGTAGACGAGCCCGTCGGTGGTGATCGCCGGGCGGCCCGACGTGCCCACGACGACGATCTTGACGGTGTGCTTGGCACTGCCGGACCAGGTCTTCGTCCACAGCGCGTCGCGGTACTTGGTGCTGCTGGACTTCAGGTCCACCGTCGACGTCTTCAGACCGTCCACGTAGACGTGCACCTGGCCGGAGGTGGCGGCCCTGGAGACGACCAGGGCGGCCGAGCGGCCGGTGAACGTCCAGCTCAGGGACGCGCCCTTGGACGAGCTGGAGTACGACTTGCCGCCGAGGTAGCTGGTGGAGGACTTCGTCGTCCAGGTCCCGGTCTTCTGCCCCGAGCTCTCCTGGAGGATGACCGGGGTGCCGGAGACCGACGCGGCGGCGGTGTTGCCCGCCCAGTCGTACGCGGTCATCGGCCAGGAGGTGGCGGCCCCGGACTTCGCGGTGTGCGAGGCGCTGGTCGTCGTCGGCCCGTAGGTCCTGGCGACCGGGGCGGTGAGCCGGACCTCCTTGAGCGCGGCGGTGTCCGTGGCCTTCCACTTCAGGGTGAGCGGGACGGCGGCGGTGTTCACCGTGCCGGTGCGCAGCGCCAGGTTCGGCTTGGTGGCGAAGGAGGGCGCGCTCTGGTCGGCGACCACGGTGACCGCGGCGGACGTGGTGACCTTGCCGGACTGGTGGGTGGCGCGGACCTGGACCTTGTGGGTGCCGACGGCGAGCGTCGCCTTGGCGGAGGTGGCGGTGCCCGCGGCGGTGGCCACGGACTTGCCGTCGACCAGCAGCTCGTACTTGGAGACGAACACGCTCGGGGTCGACGCCGACCAGCCGACGGTGACGGCGGACTTGGTGTAGTACGTCGTGCCCGAGAGCCCGGCGCCGGTCACGGACTTGACGGTCAGCCCGGTGACGGGGCCCGCGGCGAGGGAGCGGATCGCGGGCAGCTGCCCGTACAGCTTGGTGCCGGGGCACTGGGTGTTGAAGCCGTCGCGGTGACCGGAGACGGTGTTGAACGTGTACGCCGTGCCGGAGGTGAATCTGGTGCCCGCGAAGTTGCCGCCGGTCGCCCCCGCCGTGAGCGTGGTGGTGCCCGCCGGGTCGACCTTGTACTGGCCGAGCTTCCACGCGGCGAGCCGGGCCACGGCGGTGGTGGCCGCGGTGGGCGCGGCGGCGTCCGTGTAGGTGCCGATGACGGCGATGCCGGCCGTGTCGCGGTTGAAGCCGTAGGTGTGCGCGCCGAAGACCGGCCGGTCGACGCCGCCCTTGCGGCCCTCGAAGACCGTTCCGCACTTGTCGACCACGAAGTTGTAGCCGAGGTCCTTCCAGCCGTTGGCCTTGACGTGGTACGCGTACAGGCCGCGCACGATGGCCGCGGAGTCGGCGCACGAGTAGGTGTTCGTCTCGGCGGTGTGGTGGACGAAGACGGCCTTGACGCCGTTCAGGTACTCGGGCGCCTCCGGGCTCATCGACTCGTCGGCGCCCCAGCCGGCGCGCGAGACGATCGGCGGCTTCGGCACGGTCGACGGCGGGGCGGGCGGCAGCGTCGGCGCCGGGGGCGTACTCGCGGAGGGCGAGGGGCTGGTGCTCGCCGTCGGCGTGGGCGTTTGACCGGCCGGTTCGGAGGCGCCGGGCGTGGGGTCGGTGGTCGGGGTCGCCTCACCGGACGGCTCCGTGCCGGTATCGGGCGCGGTCGGCTCGGGCACGACCGGGTCCGAAGGTTCGGCGGTCGGGGTGGCCGCGGGGTCCTCCGCCCCGGGCAGGTCGGCGGCGAAGGCGGCGGGCTCCGCGTTCAGCGTGCCGCGCCCTGGGTCCACGGTGTCCAGCCGCAGCCCGGCGGGCAGCTTCGAGGAGACCTTGCCGCCCGCGTTGATCCGTGCCTCGACACCGTTGGACGGGCCGACCCAGCGAGGTTCGGTGCCCCCGCGCACGCCGGCCCGGCCGGTCTCCGCGCGGCCGGTCACGTCGGTGTCGAGCGGCAGCCAGGGCGTCCAGGTCCCGTCGGCGGCGGACCGGGTCCGCACCTCCACGACGCCGGTGACCTTCGCGGCCGGGTCGGTCCAGGTGATGCCCAGCATGCTGAAGGGGGCGGTGTCCCGCTTGCCGAGGGTGGCCGACGTGCCGTCGTCGGCGACCTTCAGCGCGGTCGCGTGCACATCCGGCCCGGCCGGCCCTGACTTGGCGTCGGTGTCCGCGGGGGAGTCGCCCGTGACCCCCTCGAAGACCAGGACCCCTGCCACAGCGGTGGTGGCCAGGGCGGCCGTGAGCCAGATTCTCTTCTTCGATCTCAAGTCGTACCCCACGGGATGGTGTTGGACATGAACGCGTCAGCGCGTGTCCGACGACAGCACTGGTTCATGACGAGACCAGTGGGGGGTACGAGTGCTGTCGCGTGCTGCCGCGTGCGTGCTGCGAGGACACAGCTTGCCATGCCGTTCCGGCGGCCGGACCCCTGCCCCCGCCCGTGACGCCCCGGGATGCGATGAATTCCGCGTTCGTTCACCGCCCGGCGAACCGGTACGGAGCGGTCGATACCGCTCGGTGAGCCGGTTTCGGAGGGACCCGTGCCGCCGGTCTCGCGACGGTCCGGGCCTTCCGCGTCGTGGACACCGCCCGGTGAACCGGTCCGGCGCCGGTCAGTTCACCTCAGGGCTGTCCCGTAATTCCTGGCGGGCGCGCGACGACGGCTGCGGCCCCTCGCCGCGTTGTCGGAGTGTCCGCATACGTCCAGTATGCGGACGCCCCTCCGCCTTGCGATGCACCGCATCCGACGCCGCGCGCTGGTCCGCCACGGATTACGGGACAGCCCTCAGGCGAACCGGTCCAGCGCCGCCAGCACCGCCCGGCGCGTCGCCGTACCGCCCAGATGCCCGGCCCCGTCGATGACCGTGAGCTCGGCGTCCGGCCATGCCTTCGCCAATTCCCATGCCGTGATCAGTGGTCCGCCCAGGTCGAACCGTCCGTGCACCAGCACGCCCGGAATCCCCGTGAGCCGCCCCGCTTCCCGGATCAGCTTCCCCTCTTCCAGCCAGGCGCCGTGGGAGAAGTAGTGCGAGCAGATCCGCACCAGCGCCTGCCTCGCCCGGCCGGGGCGCCCGCTGTACGGGGGCGGTCCGGTGTACTGCTCCAGGGAGACCACCGCGTCCTCCCAGGCACACCAGTCGGCCGTCGCCCGCTCCCGTACACCGGGGTCGGGGCTCTCCATGCGCCGCGCGTAGGCCGCGAGGACATCGGGCGTGGCATTCCCCTCGACCTCCGGCACCCCGGCCCGGAACAGGTCCCACGCCTCCGGGAAGATCTGTCCGGCGCCCCGGTACAGCCAGTCGATCTCGGAACGCCGGGTCGTCGTGACCGCCGGGATCACGATCTCGGAGACCCGCTCCGGGTGCTGCTCGGCGTACGCGAGGATCAGCGTCGAACCCCACGACCCGCCGTACAGGAGCCAGGTGTCGATCCCGAGGTGCCGACGCAGCCGCTCCATGTCGGCGATCAGCCGGTCGGTCGTGTTGTACCGCATCTCTGTGGCGGGGTCGCTCGCATGCGGGGTGGAACGGCCGCAGCCCCGCTGGTCGAAGAGGACGACGCGGTACCGGTCCGGGTCGAAGTACTGCCGGGCGCGCTCGGTGCACCCCGAACCGGGGCCGCCGTGCACGACGACCGCGGGTTTGCCGGCCGGGTTGCCGCACACCTCCCAGTACACGTGGTTGCCCTCGCCGACATCGAGCATCCCGTGCGCGTACGGTTCGATCGGCGGGTACTTCTCATCGGGCTCGTGGTCCATGGTGTCGTCGCTCCCTCGGCTCCGGCGGGCAAAGGGAGCATCGTAGGGCGGGGCGTAGCCTGAGCGCCGTGAATTCCGTACCCCGAGTACTGGCCGTACTCGACGAGCTGTTGACCGTCGCGGCGCCCGACGACCGCGGAGCGCTGTGGCAACTGGCCGAGCCGGGCCGGGAGCTGGACGCCAATCTGGTGCGTCTCCCGGCGGGCGCGGAGGTGGGTGAGCATCAGGAGGACGTGCTGGACGTGCTCCTGGTCGTCGTCGCGGGCGGCGGCCGGGCCGTCGTCGCGGGCGAGGAACTGGACCTGACACCGACCACCGTCCTCTGGCTGCCCCGCACCTCCCGCCGCGCGCTCGTCGCCGGGCCGGGCGGCCTGGCGTATCTGACCGTCCACCGCCGGCGCCCCGGACTGACGATCACATCCCCGGCCGGGACCTCGGCGCCGTTCCCGGTCACGGAGCCGGGTGCTGAGCCGGTCGCGGAGTCGGCCGGGCCGTACGCCGTGCGCCCGGCCGCGGACGAGGGCGGCGAGGCGCCCTGCATGCTGGACCTGGTCTGCCCCGCGTGCGGCCGGCTCTCGGCGGACCCGGAGCCGGTGTTCTGCAGCAGGTGCGGGGAGCGGTTCGCCGAGCGCTGACCGGCGGGGCCGACCACTCCTTGCCGGGGCCGCCGGCCCCGTCCCGGGCCGCCGCACGGGCTTGCGACCTGGGGAGCGACAGGGAGCGGGTTCCCGACGCCCTGCGACTCCGCCTCCCGCGTCGTCGTCGGTCACCGACGCCCCTTCCCCGAGCTCTCAGCTGCTTTCGAGCAGGACAGACCCCAT
>NZ_JBIARH010000010.1:0-100679 GCF_042889785.1 Streptomyces sp. NPDC002476
CGCCTTGCCGGGCTTGCCCCTCGCCCCGCTCCTTCCTCCGCCCCACCTATGCGCGCGACCTCTTACGCGAGAGGCGTCCCGCGGCACGGAACACCGCGGGACGCCTCAGCCAAGGAACAAGGGCGGGACACGCTCTGCCGGAAGCCCGGAAGCCCGGAAGCCCGGAAGCCCGGAAGCCCGGAAGCCCGGAAGCCCGGGCGCTCCCCGGGGAGAGGGGCCCGGCCGGTCGGTCAGCGGCGGTACAGCGCGCGCAGCCTCTCGTGCACCTCGGCCGGTGCCCCCGTCCGGTCCAGGCCCAGCAGCGCGGCCCCCAGCACCGGGGGCTCCGTCACCACCCGGACGACCGCCTTCGGGGCCCGTACCGCGAGGAGGTCCGCGATCCGTTCGTCCAGCCGGGGGTGACGGGCCGCCAGCACTCCGCCGCCCAGCACCACCGGCGCCTCCTCGGCCAGCAGACCCAGTCGGCCCAGCGCCACCGACGCCATCGAGACGACCTCCTCCGCCAGCCGGTCCACCAGCGCACCCGCCACCGCGTCCCCGGCCGCGGCCGTCGCGAAGAGCACCGGGGTCAGCTCGTAGCGCCGCTCGGACTCGATCCGGCCCAGATGCAGCGACTCGATCAGCGCGTACATCGAGTCGAGCCCGAAGTACGCGGGCAGCGCGCGGGCCAGTTCGGTCGGCTCGCCGCGACCGTCCTCGGCCCGCGCGGCGAACCACATCGCCTCCTCGGCCAGCCCCGAGCCGCCGCCCCAGTCACCGGAGATGCGGCCTATCGCGGGGAAGCGTGCGGTCCGCCCGTCCGGCAGCATGCCGACGCAGTTGATGCCCGCACCGCAGACGACCGCCACGCCCCGGGGCTCGTCCACGCCCGCGCGCAGGATCGCGAAGGTGTCGTTGCGCACCTCGACCGACTCGCCCCAGCCCCGGGCGCGCAGCGCCGTCGCCAACTGCTCCTCCTCCACCGGGAGGTCGGCGTTGGCGAGACAGGCCGACACGTGCGTGACGCCGCCGGACGGGACGCCGGACAGCTCCAGGGCCCGGCCGACGATCGCGCCGAGCGCGTCGACGGCCGCCTCCACGCCCACCACCGGTGGCTGGAAACCGCCGCCACGAGCGGCCGACAGAATCGTCCCTTCGGCACTGATCACAGCCACGTCGGTCTTGCTGTTCCCGGCGTCGATCGCGAGGACCGAAGCGTTCACGCCCACGCCAGGTGCTCCCGGTTGTGCGCGATCAGCTTGTCGGTGAGCGCCTCGGCGTACTCGAACTGGCCGATCAGAGGATGCGCGAGCAGCGCCTTGAACACCGCGTCTCTCCCGCCCGCCCGCCCGGTGGCTCGCCCACCACGCAGCGCCGCTTCCAGGGCCAGGTCCTCGTACGCGGTCACGTTGGCGATCAGGCCCGCGTAGAGCGGGTCCAGCTCCGGCACGGCGAGCGGGGTCGCCCCCGTGCCGTCGACCCGGGCCTGCACCTCGATCACCGCGTCGTCCGGCAGGAACGGCAGCGTCCCGCGGTTGTACGTGTTCACCACCTGCACCGGGGATCCGCCCGAGCCGAGCAGCGAGGACGCCAGGTCCACGGCCGCCTCGGAGTAGAAGGCGCCGCCGCGCTTGGCGAGCAGCGCGGGCTTCTCGTCCAGCGCCGGGTCGCCGTACATGGCGAGGAGTTCCTTCTCCATCGCGGCCACCTCGGCCGCCCGGGACGGCTTGGTGCCCAGCTCCCGCACGACCTCGTCGTGCGCGTAGAAGTACCGCAGGTAGTACGAGGGGACGACGCCGAGGCGGTCGACGATCGCCCGGGGCATGCGCAGGTCGCCCGCGATCGTGCCGCCGTGCTCGGCGAGCAGCCTCGGCAGGACGTTCTCACCGTCCGGGCCGCCGAGGCGGACACCCATCTCCCAGGTCAGGTGGTTGAGCCCGACGTGGTCGAGGTGCACCTGGTCAGGGGTGACGTCGAGCAGCCGGGCGAACTTCCGCTGGAAGCCGATCGCCACGTTGCACAGGCCGACGGCCTTGTGCCCGGCCTGGAGCAGCGCCCGGGTGACGATGCCGACCGGGTTGGTGAAGTCGATGATCCAGGCGTTCGGGTTGGTACGGCGGACCCGCTCCGCGATGTCCAGGACGACCGGGACGGTGCGCAGCGCCTTGGCGAGGCCGCCCGCGCCGGTGGTCTCCTGGCCGATGCAACCGCACTCCAGCGGCCAGCTCTCGTCCTGGTTGCGGGCGGCCTGGCCGCCGACGCGCAGCTGGAGCAGGACCGCGTCGGCGTCGGCGACGCCCGCGTCCAGGTCGGCGGTGGTGACGATCCGTCCCGGGTGGCCCTGCTTGGCGAAGATCCGCCGGGCGAGGCCGCCCACGAGTTCCAGACGGTCGGCCGCCGGGTCGACGAGCACCAGCTCCTCGATGGGCAGCGTGTCCCGCAGCCGGGCGAATCCGTCGATCAGTTCAGGGGTGTAGGTGGACCCGCCACCCACTACAGCGAGCTTCATGGTCAGCCCTTTACTCCGGTCAGTGTGACGCCCTCGACAAACGCCTTCTGGGCGAAGAAGAAGACGAGGATCACGGGGGCCATGACCAGTACGGTCGCGGCCATGGTCAGGTTCCAGTCGGTGTGGTGCGCCCCCTTGAACGACTCCAGTCCGTAACTGAGGGTCCAGGCGGCCGGGTTCTCGGAGGCGTAGATCTGCGGGCCGAAGTAGTCGTTCCAGGCGTAGAAGAACTGGAAGAGTGCGACGGCCGCGATGCCCGGCTTGGCCATCGGCAGCACCACCCGCAGCAGGGTGCGCAGTTCGCCGCAGCCGTCGACCTTCGCCGCGTCCAGGTACTCGTCCGGGATGGTCAGCAGGAACTGCCGCAGCAGGAAGATGGAGAACGCGTCGCCGAACGCCATCGGGACGATCAGCGGCCAGAGCGTGCCGGACAGGTCCAGCTGCTTCGCCCAGAACAGGTACATCGGGATGACGACGACCTGCGGCGGCAGCATCATCATCGAGATGACGAGCATCAGCGACAGATGCCGGCCGCGGAAGCGGAACTTGGCGAGCGCGTACGCCACGGGCACCGACGAGACGACCGTCAAGGCCGTGCCGAGCCCCGCGTACAGCAGGGTGTTCTTCCACCAGGTCAGGAAGCCCGGGGTGTCGAACACCTTCTTGTAGTTGCCCCACTCGAAGGGGTGCGGCCACAGATCGCGGGTCAGCGCCTGCTGGTCGCTCATCAGCGAGGTGAGCACCAGGAAGACGAACGGCAGCACGAAGAACAGCGCCGCGGCGACGCCGAGCGCGTGCACGGCGATCCAGTTCAGCAGCGCCTTGCGGCGCGCCGCGCGACCGGCCGGGGTGACCGGGTCGGGCGCCGGTGCCGTGCCGGCCGCCGTCGCTCGGGTGTCCAGTGCCTGGGCCACGTCACTCACCTGCCTGGATCAGCCCGCCGCGGCGCCGCATCAGCAGTGCGGTGAACGCCATGGCGAGAACGAACAGAACGAGCGCGGTCACACAGGCGGAGCCGTAGTCGAAGCGCTGGAAGCCGAGGTTGTAGACGAGCTGCGGAAGCGTCAGTGTCGACTTGTCGGGATAGCCGGGTTCGAACGGCTGGCCGGAGTCACCGATCACGCCCGAGGCGACCTTCCCGGCCACGAGTGGCTGGGTGTAGTACTGCATCGCCTGGATGATCCCGGTGACCACGGCGAACATCACGATCGGCGCGATGTTCGGCAGGGTGATGAAGCGGAACCGCTGGAACGGGCCCGCCCCGTCCAGCTCCGCCGCCTCGTACTGCTCCTTCGGCACGTCGAGCAGCGCGGCCATGAAGATCACCATCAGGTCGCCCACCCCCCACACCGCGAGCGCGGTCAGCGCGGGCTTGGACCAGGTGGCGTCGGTGAACCACCCGGGCGTGGGCAGTCCCAGCTCCCCGAGGATCGAATTGGCCGGCCCCGTACCGGGGTTGAGCAGGAAGACGAAGGCGAGCGTCGCCGCGACCGGCGGCGCCAGGTACGGCAGGTAGAACAGGGTGCGAAAGACCCCGGCCCCCGTCTTGATCTTGGTGATCAGCAGTCCG
This sequence comes from Streptomyces sp. NPDC002476, assembly GCF_042889785.1. Taxonomy (NCBI): domain Bacteria; kingdom Bacillati; phylum Actinomycetota; class Actinomycetes; order Kitasatosporales; family Streptomycetaceae; genus Streptomyces; species Streptomyces sp. NPDC002476. Next base: position 4,059 of record NZ_JBIARH010000010.1, read on the forward strand.
ACGCCGAGGCCGAACACCACCCTGCAGGCCACCATCACCACGACCAGCCAGAGCGTGTTGCGCAGTGCCGGCCAGAACAGCGGGTAGTCGCCGAAGACGTACTGCCAGTTCTTCAGCCCGCTGAACTCGGGGGCGGTGAAACCGTCGTAGGAGGTGAAGGAGAAGTAGAGCGTGGAGATCAGCGGGTAGGCGAAGAAGAAGCAGAACCCGATCAGCCACGGCGACATGAAGGCCGCGGTCCACAGTGCCGCTCTTCCGCGTTTCGCGCCGAGGGCCGGCCCCCGGCGCTTCACCGGCGGTGCGAGTGCGTCCGTACGCTTGCTCATCGCGGCGCTACTTCGCCTGAGCGATCGCCGCGTCGATCTCGGCGGCGGTCTTCTTCAGGCCCGCCCCGATGTCCTTCTGCACGCCCTTCTCGATGTCGAATCCGAGGTTCTGCAGGGACACCAGGTACGCGCCGCCGTTCACCGAGGGCGGGGTGGTGGTGCTGTTCGGGTCGGCGGCGATGTCCAGGAACGTCTTGAAGCGCGGATCGTACTTCAGCTTCGGCGACTTCAGTGCGGCCAGCGTGGACGGCACGTTGTGGATGGCGTTGGAGAAGTTCACCACCGCGTCCGTGTCGGTCGTCATGAACTTGACCAGTTCCCAGGCCGCGTTCTGCTTCTCCGAGGTGGCGGCGATCCCCGCGACGGTGCCCGTGATGTAGCCCTTGCCGTAGGTGTCGGCCTGGTCGTCGGCGACGGGCATCGGGGCCACACCGATCTCGAACCCGGGCTTGCTCTGCTCGGCCATCCCGAGCCGCCACGGGCCGTCCAGCTGCATGGCCACCTGGCCGGTGTGGAACGGGTGCTTGGCCCCCCACTCGTTACCGAACGACGTGCGGAACTTCTCCAGCTTCTCGAACCCGCCGAGGCCGTCGACCAGCTTCTTCTGGGTGGTGAGCATCGCGGCGAACGCCGGGTCCTCGGCGATGTTCGACCTGCCGTCCGCGTCGAAGTACTTCGGGTCCCAGCCGCCGAGGTAGTGCTCGGTCGTCGACTCGTAGCCGTGGTAGTTCGGCATGAACCCGAGCCGCTCGTACGAGTCGCCCTTGGTCTTGGTCAACTTCTTGGCGGTTGTGGCCAGTTCGGACCAGGTCTTCGGCGGTTCGGCGATCCCGGCGGCCTTGAACGCGTCCTTGTTGTAGTAGAGGCCGTACGCGTCGCCGAGCAGCGGAACCGTGCAGCGCACGCCGTCGAACTGTGTGTACTCGTTCATCGCTTTCGGGAACGTCTTGTCCGGGTCGATGCCGTCCCGCTTCAGGAACGGGTTCAGATCGACGAACGTCTTCGAGGAGCAGAACTTCCCGACGTTGTTCGTGGTGAAGGACGAGACGACGTCCGGAGCCTTCGAACCGCCCGCCCGCAGCGCCTGGTTGATCTTGTCGTCGGTCATGTTGCCGACGACGTCCACCTTGATGTTGGGGTGCTTCTTCCGGAAGGCGTCGACCGTGTCCTGGATCGCCTTGACCTCGCCCGGGTCGACCCAGCCGTGCCAGAAGGTGATGGTGGTCTCCTTGGACGCGTCGTCCGTGGCACCGGAGTTGCTCTGGCCGGTACAGGCGGAGGCGAACAGCGTGAGCGCGGCGGTCGCGGCGAGCGCTGCGGCCGGCTTCCGGCGGACTGCGGACATGACGGTGTCTCCCGAGTACGAGGTGCGGAGGGGTGACGTACGGAGTTGGGGCGGTGAGGAGCGGATTCGGAGGGGCGGGCGGACGTCGGAGCGGGGTGCGCGGTCAGCGCGAGGTGTCGAAGACCTCGTCGCGGGTGGTGACGAGGGCGCTCTCCAGCGCGCCGCGCAGGACGGGGCGATGCGTCACGGCACCGGCGATCAACCGGGGCCGGGAGGCGGACAGTTCGGTGAGTTCGGACTCCACCCGGCCGCGCAGGGGTTCCCCGCCGGCCGCGATCACGTCGCCGGACAGCACGACGAGTTCCGGGTCCAGCACGGCGACCATGGACGCCAGCCCGGTGGCGAGCGCGGTGGCGAACCGGTCGAGGAGCCGCGTGTACGGGCCTTCCTCGCCCGCCTCCGCGACCTCGGCGGCCCTGGCGATCAGCCGGGACGCCACCTCGTGATGGGTGCCGGGGGCGCGTACCGTGTCGTCGTCGATGCCGAGCTCCCGGGCCAGTCGGGCCAGCACCTGGGCGCCCGCCAGCTCCTGGAACCCGCCCGAGTTCGCCTTGGTGACCTGCCGGACCAGCGGTGCGCCCGGCACCGGCAGGAAGCCGACCTCGCCGGCGCCGCCGGTGAAGCCGCGGTGCAGCCGCCCGTTGATCACGAGGGCGGCGCCGAGCCCCTCCTCGTTCCACAACAGGACGAAGTCGTCGTGCCCCCGCGCCGCGCCGAGCCGTTGTTCGGCCACCGCGACCAGGTTCACGTCGTTCTCGTACTCGATCGGCATCGGCAGGGCCGCGGCCAGCTCGTCCAGCAGCGCGGGGGAGTGCCAGCCCGGCAGGTGCGAGGCGTACCGCAGCCGTCCGGTGCCGGGGTCGAAGGCGCCCGGGGTGCCGATGACGACCCGGTGGATCTCGGAGCGGGTGAGCCCGGCGTCCTTGACCGCCCCGTCCAGCGCGTCCGCCACCTGCCGTACCACGCAGTCGGTGCGCCGGCCCGAGGTGCGCAGCTCGAACTCCCCGACCGTCTCGCCGGTCACGTCGGCGACCGCGGCGAGGATCCGCCGGCCGTTCACGTCCAGCCCCGCGACGTGCGCGGCCCGCGCGTTCACCGCGTACAGCTGGGCGTTGGGCCCGGGCCGCCCCGCCACCGTCCCGGTGGCGACGACCAGCCCGGCCGCCTCCAGCCGCGCCAGCAGCTGCGAGGCGGTGGGCTTGGAGAGCCCGGTCAGCTTGCCGATCCTCGTGCGGGAGAGCGGTCCGTGCTCCAGCAGCAGATCGAGGGCGGCCCGGTCGTTCATGGCTCGCAGGACGCGGGGGGTACCCGGTGTGGTTCCGGCCATGAGCTCCACCTGCCCTGTGTTCGGAAAGGTTGCTGGGAAAGTTGTTAGGAAACTTTCCTATTCGGTGAGAGGACGGTATGGCGCCGCGGCCGGGTCGTCAATGGTCAGCATCGCCGAGGCAATCAAAGCGTTACGTGGAGGCGGCCGTTCGGTTGCCTCCGGTCCCCCTGGGAGCCGTGGAGCCGCGGAGCCGGGGTCAGGGGGAGCGGGACGGCGGCCGGCATTCCGGACAGCCGCAGCGCGGGCCGCGGGACGGCCGAAGGGGCACGCACGGATCAACGGATCCACGCGTGCCCCTTCGGGCGTGTTCGGGAAGCCCCGGCTACTTCGACAGGTTCGACGACGGGGTGATCGGGTTCGCGGCCAGGGACTGCGGCGAGGTCGCCGACGCGAACGCCGACGGGGCGGCCACGGCGGCCGACGGGTCGGGGGCGGGCTCCTCCTCCACCTGGGCCGGGACGCCGCCGACGATCCGGATGCCCGCCTCGTCGAAGGCCCGCTTGATCCGCCAGCGCAGCTCGCGCTCCACGCCCACCGCCTTGCCGGGCATCGTCTTCGCCGCGACCCGGACCGACATCGAGTCCAGCAGCACGTCGCTCAGGCCCAGGATCTCCACCGGGCCCCACAGCCGCTCGTTCCACGGGTCCTCCTTGGCCATCGCGGCGGTGGCCTCGTCGATCACCGTGCGGACCCGGTCGAGGTCCTCCGAGGGGTGCAGCATCACGTCGACGCCGGCCGTCGACCAGCCCTGGCTGAGGTTGCCGATCCGCTTCACCTCGCCGTTGCGCACGTACCAGATCTCGCCGTTGTCGCCGCGCAGCTTGGTGACCCGTAGGCCGACCTCGATGACCTCGCCACTGGCCACGCCCGCGTCGATGGTGTCGCCGACGCCGTACTGGTCCTCCAGGATCATGAAGACGCCCGACAGGAAGTCGGTGACCAGGTTGCGCGCGCCGAAACCGATCGCCACACCGGCCACACCCGCGGAGGCCAGCAGCGGGGCGAGGTCGATCTGGAACGCGCCCAGGATCATCAGGCAGGCCGTGCCGAGGATCAGGAACGACGCCACCGAACGCAGCACGGAACCGATCGCCTCGGAGCGCTGACGGCGGCGTTCGGCGTTGACCAGCAGCCCGCCCAGGGCGGTGCCCTCCACCGCCTGGGCGCTGCGGTTCATCCGTTCTATGAGCTTGGTGAGAGCGCGCCGGACGGCGGTCCGCAGCACGATCGCGATCGTCATGATGAGCACGATGCGCAGACCGATGCTCAGCCAGGTGGACCAGTTCTCCTCCACCCAGCTCGCGGCGTTCCCGGCCTGCTCGGCGGCCTCGTCGAGCGAGCTGCCGGCCCCGGGTGACGGGGCTGCGGTCAACAGGGCGGACAGGGACACGACGGGACCTCCGGGTGGGGTGCGACAGGCCCACCACACTAACGGGGCAGCGAACGAGCACCACCGTCGCGACCGAGCGGACGGAGGCATTACGGGGGCGCCGGGGCGCACATGTGGCCGATCGCACACCGGACGGCCGTCTCCGCCGCGGTGGGCCCCGAGGAGCCCGTTCCGACGGGCGTCGACGGGGCCGGGCGGCCGGCGACGACGAAAAATCCTTCCGGCCCGTTACCCGCACGTGGTGGCGCTTCGACCAGGCGTGAGGAGAAAATCGGATCGGATCGTCCCGGCGCGAGCCACGCGCCGCCGGCGTACAAGGAGGCGTCCACCGTGCCGCATGTCCTGGTTCTCAACGCGTCGTACGAGCCGCTCGGCGTCGTACCGCTCCGCCGCGCTCTCGTCCTCGTGCTCGAAAACAAGGCCATCTGTCTCGAGGAGTCCGGCGCCTTCATGCACAGTGCCACCCGGGTCGTCCCGGCGCCCAGTGTCGTCCGGCTGAAACGGTTCGTACGGGTTCCCTACCGGGGGCCCGTACCGCTGACCCGCCGGGCGCTGTTCGCCCGCGACGGAGGCCGCTGCATGTACTGCGGCGCCGCCGCGACCAGCGTCGACCACGTCATCCCGCGCAGCCGCGGCGGTCAGCACTCCTGGGACAACGTGGTCGCGGCCTGCCGCCGCTGCAACCATGTCAAGGCCGACCGGCACCTGCCCGAGCTCGGCTGGCGGCTGCATCAGCAGCCCGCCCCGCCCACGGGCCTCGCCTGGCGCATCATCGGTACGGGCCATCGCGACCCGCGCTGGTTGCCGTACTTGCAACCCTTCGGCGCGGACGACGCGATGGCCCGGATCGACGGCATATCAGCCTAGGATCCGGGCCTTCGTCGTCCCCGGGGCCGGGCTTGGGGACGACATCGGGTGCGCCCGCGGCAACGCGGCCGGGCCCGGCCCGCGCATGAGGTTTCCGCGTGCGGACCGGCGCTCCGCGTCGTTCCGTCCCCGCGCTACTCCGTCGCGGCGACGGCGTACGCCTCCACGGCCCAGAGCGAGTAGCCGAACCCGGTGCCCCGGGCATCGCCCTGGACGCGGATGAAGCGGGTGTCCTTCGCGTCCATCCGCACCGACTCGCGCCCGCCCCGGCCGTCCCGCACGGTCGCCGCCGTGCGCCAGGTCCGCCCGTCCGGGGAGACCTGGACGCGGTAGCGGGAGGCGTAGGCGTCCTGCCAGTGCAGCACCACCTGGCCGATCCGGGCCGGACTCGACAGTTCCGCCTGCCACCAGGCGCCGTCCTCGACCGGTGAGGACCAGCGGGTCTCCGGATCGCCGTCGGAGGCGGCCGAGGCCGGGAAGTCCGGGGTCTCGTCACCCGAGGAGGACGCGGTGGCGGCGCGCAGCAGGTCGGGGCCCCCGGTGCGGGGATACGCCCGGACGGTGAGCGTGCTGCGTTCCTCGCCGAAGCCGATCGGCACCTCGTACTCGCCCGCCGGGGTGCCCGCCGGGACGGTGATCTCGACGGGGACATCGGTACGGGAGCCGCGCGGCACCCTCGTCTGCTTCGGCACGCTCACCTCGATGCCCTCGGGAGCCTGCGCGGTGAGCCTGCCCCGCACCTCGGCGGGGCGCCGGGCGGCCAGCCGGGCCCGGACCCGCTGCGGTCCGCCGCCGATCTCGGCGTCCGTCTCGCCGCGCGCGAGGTCGAGCCGGGCGGCCGGTTCGTCGCCGAACCACGGCACGAGCGCCCGTACGCGCGGAGCCGTCGCGTCCCCGGAGGCACCGTTTCCGCTCCCGGACGCGGAGGGACCGCCGGCCGTCGGTCCGGTCCCGGACGCATCGCCTCCAAAGACCCCGGAGGTGTCGCTCCCGGTCGTGGCCCCCGGGACGATCGGCGGCAGCGCACCCGTGATGACCGGGGGAGCGGCCGGACCGCCGACGGGCCAGCTGATCCGGATCGCGTCCGCGCGCAGCCCCCGCACCGGCGTCTGGGTCCAGCCCGTCCCCGACACCGGGCCCAGCCGACGCCAGCCCTCGCCGGGCACGTGCGCCTCCAGCGTCGCTCCGGCCGCCGTGCCGCTCCCGGGCACCGTCATCGCCGTCACCGTCTCCACCGGACGGGCCCGGTCCAGCCGCACCGTGTAACTGCCCGGCGCCCGGGTCGCCGTGCCCGCCTTCCGGTCCGCGCCGGTCCAGGCGTCCGCCTCCCGGCGCACCCGGTCCAGGAACGGGCCCAGCACCCCCTCACCGACCGTCGCGCCGCTCCTCTTCGTCGCCCGGTGCAACGGCTCCAGCGCCAGGGACGCCCGCCACGCGGCGGCGCCGTCGCCGCGCGACTGGGCCCCCAGCAGGTCGACGGCCAGTTCGCCCGCCCGGCCGTACCGGGACAACTGCTCGGTCCACGGCCGCACTTCCTCGTCGAGCCGCCCGCCGGCCGGCCCCTTCAGCCGCTGCGGGGCCTCGCGCATCACCGTGAAGGCGTTGCGCAGCGCGCGCTCGGCGCCGTCCCGTGCCGCGGCGTCCTCCGCCGTGCGCGACCGCCAGAACGCGTCCAGCAGCGGCCGCAGGTACGCCGACTCGTCGCCGCCCAGGACGGACGTCGCGCTGTTCCCGGCCAGCGCGCGCAGCGCGTCCCCGGCACGGGCGTCGCCGCCCGCGAGGTCGTCGATCGCCGCCCGCCAGGACTCCTGCGGCCGGTACCCCTTCGGGTTCCACGCGAAGTCCGCGGCGGTGAACAGCGGGATGCGGGACGCCGACGGCTGCTCCATGGCGTTCGCGAGCAGCGCCGTGGAACCGGCCGCCACCGCCGGGTCCCGGCCGGTGTACGGGCCCAGGAAGATGCGGTCCTGCGCGTAGTCGTTCACCGGGTAGTTGTCCATCGTGACCAGCGGATGCCGGAACGCGGCCCGCGCACCGGCCAGTTCGCCGCCGGTGATGGTCCGGGGCACGACCCCGACACCGGTCCAGGCGACCTGCACCCGGTCGTCCAGCTCCTTCGCGAGCGCCGTGCGGTACGCGGTCGCCCCGTCTTGGTAGAACTCCGTCGGCATCACCGACAGCGGCTCCGAGCCCGGATGGCGTTCCGCGAGGTGCCGTGCCACCGCGCTCGCCACCCGCGCCTGCGCCCGGGCTGCCGCCTCGGGGCCCCTGCCGAACGTGTCGGCGTCGTCGCCGCAGTGCCACTCGCTGTAGCTGACGTCCTGGAACTGCAGCTGAAACGCCCGCACGCCCAGCGCCCACATCGCGTCGAGCTTCTTCGTCAGCGCCCGCACGTCGTCGTCCGACGCCATGCACATGCTCTGACCGGGGGCGACCGCCCAGCCCAGCGTCACGTGCTCGGCACGGGCCCGCTCGGCCAGCGCCCGGAAGTCGGCCCGCCGGTCGGCGGGGTAGGGGTCGCGCCAACGGGCCTGGCGGTACGGGTCGTCACCCGCCGCGTAGAGATACCGGTTCTGCTTCGTACGCCCCATGAAGCCGATCTGCGCCAGCCGTTCGGCCCGGGTCCACGGCTCCCCGTAGAAGCCCTCCGTCATCCCGCGCACGGCGGTGCCGGGCCAGTCCCGGACCGTGACCCCGGCGACACCGCCGTCCCGGAGCAGCTGACGCAGCGTCTGCACCCCGTGGAACAGGCCGTCCTCGCCGACGCCGTCCACGGCGACGGTGTCGCGGCCCGCGACCCGGCCGACCGCGAGCCGGTAGCCGCCGGAGGGCAGATCGCCGCGGTCCGGGACGCGCAGTGCGCGCAGCGCGTCCCCGGCGCTGTCGCCGCCGAGCCGGACGACGGGGCCGCGGCCCGGCAGCGTCTCGTGGACGGTGCGCACGCCCGCACCCCGCAGGACCTCCCGGAGCGCCTCCACGGCGTACGGATCGGCGTCCGCGCCGGCCACGAGCGTGACCTCCGCGGTGAGCGGGACGGACGGGCCGGACCTCTCGATCGACTGGGGGCGCGGCCACACGGCGGGGGGCGCGCCCTCGTCCGTGCGGTCCGGCGTGGTCACGGTGGGGGAGCCGGGCGCCGAGGGGGCCGCGACCGCGGCCGGCGTTCCCGTGGAGAGCAGCCCGCCGAGCACGGCGACCGCGACGGCCGTCGCCCGTTTCCCGTACCTGAGCCGCATCGCCCGTCTCCCTCGCTTCCCCGGCTCCCGCCGACGGCGCTTCCTTCGCCCCGGCCGGCGTTCGCCTCGTTCTCGCCGATGGTGCTTCCGTGGTCCCACCGGTGGCTTCCGAGCCCACCACCCACGCGCGAGGGTGTCAATGCACGGGGCGGTTGTGCCGCAAATGCCCGATGCGGTGGAGGTGGTGAGGGAGGATCGGCCATCGGCGTGGGCACCAAGGATGACGCCGAATGGCCGAAATCGACGGACGACTTGCGGAGAACCGGGCCCAGGGGAACGGAATGTGACTCGGGGCACGTTGAACTCGTTGCGACAACGCCTGCGTCTGCGGCCGGGGCCGCTGGGTAGGCGTGCTGTGCCCTGTTCCGCCACGGCCAGGAGGCCACCAATGCCCGCTGCCGCGCAGTTCCTGTTCTCCGCCCTCTCCCGACAGGCATCCGGTCCCGATCCGCTCCCCGGCCCGTCGTCGCCCGGCGCGTTCCCCGCGCCCGGACCCGGCCCGCTGACCAGCGAGCCGCCGCTCGCCGACGCGATACCCCTGACCAGCGAGCCCCCGCTCGCCGAGGCCACCCCGTTGACCAGCGAACCCCCGCTCGCCGTCAATGCCCCGCTGACCAGCGAGCCGGCCACCGCCGGCAGCACGTGGGGCATGGAGTCCCCAGGAGTCTGAATGGGCCTGTCCCGGCTCGCCGCACTGCACGGCGTCGCCACCTCCTACTCCCCGTCCGCCGGTGTCACGGTGTCCGTCCCCGACGACACCCTCGTCGCCGTGCTCGCCGCGCTCGGCGTGGACGCCGCCACCCCCGACTCGGTACGGGAGTCGCTCGTCGCCGCCGAGTCCGCCGCCCGCTCCGCGCTCCTCCCGCCGACGCTCGTGGTGTGGTCGGGGGAGCCGCCGCCCGCGGCGCTGACCGCCCTGCCGCCCGGCAGCACGCTCGACATCGCCCTTGAGGACGCCGGTGCGCCCCCGCCGCTCCCCGTGCGGATCAGGCCCGCCGGAGCGGGCGGCGGTACGGCCCCGGGCCGGGGCGCCCGTCCGGGCAGGACCACGAGCACGGGCGCGGGGGCGGCCGGTACGGGCACGGAGGCGGGCGGCGGCGCGGGCGGGCCGACGACCCCCGCCTGGTGGAGCGAACCGCCGCTCGGCGTGCACCGGTTGTCCGTGCGTACGCCGGGCGGCGGGAGCGCGGGCGCCACGCTCGTCGTCGCCCCGCCCCGGGCGCCGGGCCCGCCCGAGCGCTGCCACGGCTTCCTCGTACAGCTCTACTCGCTGCTCTCCACCCGCTCCTGGGGCATGGGCGACCTCGGCGACCTCGCCGATCTGGCCGCCTGGTCCGGGCGCGCCCTCGGCGCCGGGTTCATCCAGGTCAACCCGCTCCACGCAGCCGTGCCCGGCGATCCCACCGACCCGTCCCCGTACCGCCCCTCGTCCCGCCGCTTCCCCGACCCCGTCCATCTGCACGTCGAGTCGATCCCCGAGTACGGCCACGTACCCGACCGGGCCACCCTCGAAGACCTGCGGCAGGGCGCCGCCGCGCTCGGCGACACCGTCCTGGACAAGGGCGCCCTGATCGACCGGGACGCCGTCTGGGAGCTCAAGCGCCGGGCCCTCGAACTCGTCCGGGCCGTCCCCCTCACCCCGGGCCGCCGCGCCGCCTACTGCGACTTCCTGGCCGAACAGGGGCAGGCCCTGGAGGACCACGCCCTGTGGTGCGCCCTCGCCGAGGTGCACGGCCCCGACTGGCGCACCTGGCCGACCGCCCTGCGCGACCCCCGCTCCGAGGAGACCGCACGGGCCCGCCGCGCCCTGGCCGACCGGGTCGACTTCCACTGCCGGCTCGCCTGGCTGACCGACGAACAGCTCGCCGCCGCCCAGCGCGCGGCCCGGGACGCGGGGATGGCCGTCGGCATCGTCCACGACCTCGCCGTCGGCGTGCACCCCGGCGGCTCCGACGCCTGGGCCCTGCGGGACGCCTTCGCGCACGGCATGTCCGTCGGCGCGCCCCCGGACGCCTTCAACGCCCACGGCCAGGACTGGGGGCTGCCCCCGTGGCGCCCCGACGCCCTCGCCGCGTCCGGCTACGCCCCGTACCGCACACTGCTGCGCGGGCTCCTCGCCCACGCGGGGGCCCTGCGCATCGACCACGTGATGGGCCTGTTCCGGCTCTGGTGGGTGCCCGAGGGACGCCCGCCCACCGAGGGCACGTACGTCGGCCAGGACGCCGAGGCGATGCTCGCCGTCCTGGTGCTGGAGGCGCACCGCGCCGGGGCCGTCGTCGTGGGGGAGGACCTCGGCACGGTCGAGCCGTGGGTGCGCGAGACGCTGGCCCGCCGCGGCGTGCTCGGCACCTCCGTGCTCTGGTTCGAACGGGACTGGGACGGCACCGGCCGCCCGCTCGCCCCCGAGCAATGGCGCGAGAGCTGCCTGGCCACCGCCACCACGCACGACCTGCCGCCCACCGCCGCCCGGCTGACCGGCGACCACGTGGCGCTGCGCCACGGCCTCGGCCTGCTCACCCGCGGCCTCGCGGAGGAGCGGGCCGCGGAGGCCCACGACACCGCCGAGTGGCTCGGCCACCTCGCCCGGCTCCGGCTGCTCCCGGAGGGCGAGGGCGACGAGGAGGGCGCCGTCCGCGCCGTACACCGCTTCCTGCTGCGCACCCCCGCCCGCATGGTCGGCGTCTGGCTCCCCGACGCGCTCGGCGACCGCCGCCCGCAGAACGTTCCGGGCACCTGGGACCAGTACCCCAACTGGCGGCTGCCCCTCGCCGACGCGGAGGGTGACGCGGTCACCCTGGAGGGACTGGCCGCCGCGCCCCGGCTGCACCGGCTGATGGAGGTCTTCCGTCCGCGCGAGGAGCGCGGGACGGAGTGGCCGATGACGCGCACGGGGCCGGGGCCCCGGCCGTGACCCCGCCCTGATCCTGAGGCGTCCCGGCCTCGGGCGCGGGCGGCTCGTACGCGGCTCGCGCCTGGTTCGTACGAGGGCCGTACGCCGCCCGCCCGCGGTCACGAGGCCCGTACGGCACCCCCGGGCGCGCGCCCGCCGGGGGCGTTCGCTACGTTTGCACCGTGGACAAGAAGAACGCTATGCGCGCCGGCGCCGTCGCGACCGGAACGACGCTGATGATGCTGCTCATGTCGTCCCCCGCGCTCGCGCTCACCCGCGACGACGGTGACGACCCCGGTCCGGGCCTGAGCGTGATGGAGACGGTCGGCCTGTACGTCGTGGCCCCCATCGCCCTGTTCGTGGTCATCGCGGGCCTGGTCATGATCTTCGACAAGTCCAAGAAGCAGGCCTGACGAACCCCGGGGGGCAGGTCCGACGGGTCCGGGAGACGGACCCGTGCCCGGGCGATCGACCCATGTCGGGGAGACGCCCCGCCCCCGCCGAGTGCGCCGCCGGTACCCCGTGCCGAGCGGCGCGCACGCGTGTCCGGACGGCGAAGGCCCCGGGCCGTTCCCGGACCTCGCACTGTCCCTCGCCGCCCATGCCGGCGTGGTGATGCGCGTACCGGAGGCGGACCAGCCGCGGCGCCACGTGCCGACGGCGGTGCGGCAGGGTGCCGAGCGGGGGCCCGCGGTGTCCCGGTCCTCGCGGCGCTCGTCGGGACGGCCGCATCCTTCACTTCCACTGCACGGAGTGTGCAGTGACTTTCGATGGACCTGACAGGTCGGTGGTGGCGACAGTAGCCCCATGACCTTCGACCAGAACGAGAACCAGCAGGGGAAGTCCCGCGAGAACCACCACGAGAACGCCGCCGAGGACCCCCGCGCCAACGACGCGGCCCCGTACGGCGGCGGCGACCCGTACGCCGACTACCGCACCACCGACCTCCCGTTCACCCATCTCGTCGACCTCGCCGACCGCCGCCTCGGCGCGGGTGTGATCGCCGCCAACGACGAGTTCTTCGCCCAGCGCGAGAACCTCCTCGTCCCGCAGCGCGCGGTCTTCGACCCCGAGCGCTTCGGCCACAAGGGCAAGGTCATGGACGGCTGGGAGACCCGCCGTCGGCGCGGCGCGGACGCGCACCATCCGTTCCCGGCCCCGGACGAGCACGACTGGGCCCTGATCCGCCTCGGCGCCCCCGGCGTCATCCGCGGCATCGTCGTCGACACGGCCCACTTCCGCGGCAACTACCCGCAGCGCGTCTCGATCCAGGCGACGGCGGTCGACGGCGCCCCCGGCCCCGAGGAACTCCTCGCGGACGACGTGAAGTGGGAGGAGATCGTCCCGCCGACCCCGGTGCGCGGCCACGCCGCCAACGGCTTCGAGATCACCAGTGACCGCCGCCACACCCACCTGCGCCTCTGCCAGCACCCCGACGGCGGCATCGCCCGCCTCCGCGTCCACGGCGAGGTCCTGCCCGACCCTTCCTGGCTGGCCGCGCTCGGCACCTTCGACCTGGTGTCCGTGCTGAACGGCGGCAGTCACGAGGACGCCTCGGACCGCTTCTACTCCTCCCCGACCCAGATCATCCTGCCTGGCACCTCCCGCAGGATGGACGACGGCTGGGAGAACCGCCGTCGCCGGGTCCGCGACACGAACGACTGGGTCCGCTTCCGCCTCCCCGCCCAGGGCGCGGTCCGGGCGGTCGAGATCGACACCGCCTGCCTCAAGGGCAACGCGGCCGGCTGGATCGCCCTGCACGGCCGGAACGGCGAGACGGGCGAATGGTTCGAGATCATCCCCCGCACCCGCCTCCAGCCCGACACGCTCCACCGCTTCCCGCTCCGCGCCCGGGCGGTCGTCACCCACGTCCGCCTCGACGCCTTCCCCGACGGCGGCGTCGCCCGCATGCGCCTGCACGGCAGCCTCACGGAGACCGGCGCGGCCGATCTGGCCCGCCGCTACGAGCAGGCCCTGGCGTAACCCGTCCCCGGGGCCCGTGCCCCGGTACGTCCGGGAACGGAGAACGGAGACGCCCCGGACCGCGGCCGCGGTCCGGGGCGTCTCCGTTCTCCCGTACGGGTGTTACGCCGTGGCCGCCGCCGCGTCCGCCGCGCGGGCCCTCAGGGCGCGTTCCACGCCGGAGCGTGACTCGGAGATCAGGCGGCGCAGGGCCGCGCTCGGCTCCGCCGAGGACAGCCAGGCGTCCGTGGCGTCCAGGGTCTCCTGCGCGACCTGGACCGCCGGGTAGAGGCCGACGGCGATCTGCTGGGCCATCTCGTGGCTGCGGGACTCCCAGGCGCCCTTGACCGCCGCGAAGAACTTCTCCGTGTACGGGGCCAGCAGTTCGCGCTGGTCGGACTGGACGAAGCCGGCGATGACCGCCTCCTGGACGGCGTTCGGCAGCTTGTCGGACTCGACGACCGAGGCCCACGCCTCCGCCTTCGCCGCCTGGGTGGGGCGGGCCGCGCGGGCGGTCGCCGCGTGGCGCTCGCCCGCCGCCGTCCGGTCGCGCTCGTACTCGCCCGCGATCTCGTCCTCCTCGAAGACGCCGGTCGCGGCGAGCCGCTCGACGAACGCCCAGCGCAGCTCCGTGTCGACGGCCAGACCCTCGATGGTCTCCTTGCCGTCGAGCAGCGAGGACAGCAGGTCCAGCTGCTGCGGGGTGCGGGCGGTCGCCGCGAAGGCACGGGCCCAGGCCAGCTGGTGGTCGCTGCCCGGCTCCGCCGCGCGCAGGTGGGCGAGGGTCGCCTCGGTCCACCGGGCCAGACCGGCCTCGCGCCACTCCGGCGCCGCGTACAGGTCCAGGGCCAGCTTCACCTGGCGGTGCAGCGACTGGACGACGCCGATGTCCGACTCCTTGCCGATGCCGGAGAGCACCAGGGAGAGGTAGTCGCGGGTGGCCAGCTCGCCGTCGCGGGTCATGTCCCACGCGGAAGCCCAGCACAGGGCGCGGGGCAGGGACTCGGCGAAGTCGCCGAGGTGCTCGGTGACGACGCGCAGCGACTCCTCGTCGAGCCGGACCTTCGCGTACGAGAGGTCGTCGTCGTTGAGCAGGATCACGGCGGGACGGGCAGTGCCGGCCGGGAACGGCACGGTGGTGCGCTCGCCGTCGATGTCCAGCTCGATCCGGTTCGTACGGACCAGCTTGCCGGATTCGTCGAGATCGTAGGCGCCGATCGCGATCCGGTGCGGGCGCAGCGTCGGCTCGCCCTTCGCGCCCGCGGGCAGCGCCGGGGCCTCCTGGACGACCGTGAACGAGGTGACGTGGCCGTTCTCGTCGGTGGTGATCTCCGGGCGCAGGATGTTGATGCCCGCCGTCTCCAGCCACGCCTTGGACCAGGTCTTCAGGTCGCGGCCGGAGGTCTCCTCCAGCGCGCCCAGCAGGTCGGACAGACGGGTGTTGCCGTAGGCGTGCGCCTTGAAGTACGCCTGGACGCCCTTGAAGAACGCGTCCATGCCGACGTACGCCACCAGCTGCTTGAGGACCGAGGCGCCCTTGGCGTACGTGATCCCGTCGAAGTTGACCAGCACGTCGTCCAGGTCACGGATGTCCGCCATGATCGGGTGCGTGGAGGGCAGTTGGTCCTGGCGGTATGCCCACGTCTTCATGGAGTTGGCGAACGTCGTCCAGGAGTGCGGCCACTTCGAGCCCTCCGCGTACGCCTGGCAGGCGATCGACGTGTACGTGGCGAACGACTCGTTCAGCCACAGGTCGTTCCACCACTCCATGGTGACGAGGTCGCCGAACCACATGTGGGCCAGCTCGTGCAGGATGGTCTCGGCCCGCGTCTCGTACGCCGCGTCCGTCACCTTCGAGCGGAACACGTACTGGTCGCGGATGGTCACCGCGCCCGCGTTCTCCATCGCGCCCGCGTTGAACTCGGGCACGAACAGCTGGTCGTACTTGGCGAACGGGTAGTCGTAGTCGAACTTCTCCTGGAACCAGTCGAAGCCCTGCCGCGTCACGTCGAAGATCGCGTCCGCGTCGAGGTACTCGGCCAGCGACGGGCGGCAGTAGATGCCGAGCGGAACGGTCCGGCCGTCCTTCTCGTAGCTGCTGTGCACCGCGTGGTACGGGCCGGCGATCAGGGCCGTGATGTACGACGAGATGCGGGGCGTCGGCTCGAAGGACCAGACGTTGTCGCGCGGCTCGGGCGTCGGGGAGTTCGAGACGACCGTCCAGCCCTCCGGGGCCTTCACGGTGAACCGGAACGTTGCCTTCAGGTCGGGCTGCTCGAAGCTCGCGAAGACGCGCCGGGCGTCCGGAACCTCGAACTGGGTGTAGAGATATGCCTGCTGGTCGACCGGGTCGACGAAGCGGTGCAGGCCCTCCCCGCTGTTGGTGTACGCGCAGTCGGCGACGACCTTCAGCTCGTTGGAGCCCGCGACCAGGCCCGGGAGTGCGATGCGCGAGTCGTGGAACACGGCCGCGGCGTCCAGCGTCCTGCCGTTCAGCTCGACCTCGTGCACGGTCGGCGCGACCAGGTCGATGAAGGTCTCCGCACCGGCCTCGGCGGAGTCGAAGCGCACCGTGGTCACGGACCGGAAGGTGCCGCCCTCCTGCGCTCCGGAGAGGTCGAGATCGATCTCGTACGCGTCCACGGTCAGCAGGCGCGCCCGCTCCTGTGCCTCTTCGCGGGTCAGATTCGTGCCAGGCACGCGGTCATCTCCTTGGGTGTGACGTTTTCGGACATCCTTCCACGCCGCGGGTCCGGGCGGAGTGCGGAGGAACGCGAGTGGAGCGCGGATGGACGCGAGCGCGCGAAGGGGGCGGCCACCGCGTACGGTGGCCGCCCCCTCACGTGTGACGCGTCAGCCGTTCTTCAGCTCCGCCGCCACCAGCTCCGCGATCTGCACCGCGTTGAGTGCCGCGCCCTTGCGCAGGTTGTCGTTGGAGACGAAGAGCGCGAGGCCGTTGTCCACGGTCTCGTCGACCCGGATCCGGCCCACGTAGGAGGCGTCCTTGCCCGCCGCCTGGAGCGGGGTGGGGATCTCGGAGAGCTCGACGCCCGGGGCGTCCTTCAGCAGCTCGTAGGCGCGCTCGACGCCGATCGGGCGGGCGAAGCGCGCGTTGACCTGGAGCGAGTGGCCGGAGAAGACCGGGACCCGGACGCAGGTGCTGGACACCTTCAGCTCCGGGATCTCCAGGATCTTGCGGGACTCGTTGCGGAGCTTCTGCTCCTCGTCCGTCTCGAAGGAGCCGTCGTCGACGATCGAACCGGCCAGCGGCAGCACGTTGAACGCGATCGGGCGCTTGTAGACGGCGGGCTCGGGGAAGTCGACGGCCCCGCCGTCGTGGGTGAGCTTGTCGGCGTCGGCGACGACCTTGGACGCCTGGCCGTGCAGCTCCGCGACACCGGCCAGCCCGGAACCGGACACCGCCTGGTAGGTGGCGACGGTCAGCGCCTCCAGGCCGGCCTCCTCGTGCAGCGGGCGCAGCACCGGCATGGCGGCCATCGTGGTGCAGTTCGGGTTGGCGATGATGCCCTTGGGGCGGTCGGCGACCGCGTGCGGGTTGACCTCGGAGACCACCAGCGGGACCTCGGGGTCCTTGCGCCAGGCGGAGGAGTTGTCGATGACGACGGCGCCCTGCGAGGCGACCTTCTCGGCCAGTGCCTTCGAGGTCGCGCCACCGGCCGAGAACAGCACGATGTCCAGTCCGGTGTAGTCGGCCGTCGAGGCGTCCTCGACGGTGATCTCGCGGCCCTCCCACACGATGGTGGAGCCCGCGGAGCGCGCGGAGGCGAACAGCCGCAGCTCGTCGACCGGGAACTTCCGCTCGGCCAGGATCCCGCGCATGACTGTGCCGACCTGACCGGTCGCCCCGACGATTCCGACCTTCACGGGAACTCCTTCGAACGTACGAACTGGCACGGTTGCCGCTCCATGATGTGTATGGCGACGGCTTCCTTGTCCAATCCATTGTCCGGGGTGTGGACAGTGCACGCCCGCCCGGTCGTGCGCGGGGGTGCGGGAGCGGGGACGCGGCGCGTACGACAGTGGGGCGGGCGCTCCGCCGAGCGCCCGCCCCACTGTCGTACGGATCACATGCCGGACACGGTGTCCGTTACGGCGTGACCTTCTCGATCACGACGCTGCCGGTGCCCGCGATGGTGCCGCGGCTGTTCACCAGGTGCACCTCGCCGAAGAACTGCCGGCCCGCGGGGGCCGCGCCGGCGACCGTCACCTCGGCGGCGATCTCGGTGGAGGTGCCGCCCGCCAGGTTCACGGCCTTCGACTCGTCGACCTCGATCGTGCCGAGCGACGGCGCGTAGTACACGTCGCGGTAGTCGTAGGTGCTGGTTCCGGCGGGGACGCTGTAACCGTGCACGAGGACGGTGTACGTGCCGGCGGCGGGCTTCTCCATGCTGACCGCCTCCTCGGAGCCGGCCGTGGTGGACGCGGCGACCTGGGTGTCGCCCTTGAAGACGTACAGGTCCAGGTCCGCGTTGGCGTCCGAGGTGCCGCCGATGGCGACGTCCAGCTTCTCGACGCCCTCACCGATGGTGACCGTGTGCAGCTGCTCGTCACCCGTCTTGATCGTCGGCTTGGCGACCTTGGCCGAGCCCAGCGAACCGCCCTTGAGCGAGCCCACCAGGTCACCGGCGTTGTTGGTGGCCTTCCAGGTCACCGCGGCCGGGGTGCCGATCTTCGCCTCGGGAAGGGTCCGCACCGCCGGGTCGAAGGTGGCACCGAGCAGCGAGACGTCCAGCTTGTACGGGTTGTCCAGCAGCGGCGAGGTGCGGCGCGCCTCGACCTCGATCTCCCAGACGCCCGGCTGCGGGTCCTTGTAGGAGCGCACGTCGGGGCGGCAGGTGTTGGCCGGGTTCTCGTAGTTCGGGTAGCAGTTGATGGTGGAGCTGTTCTCCATCTGCACCCCGTACGGGTGGAGCGAGATGAAGCGGGTCTGGCTGCCGGAGCGCAGCCCGCTCAGCGCGACCTCAAGGGTCTTGGCGCCCTCCGGGACGGTCAGGAAGTACGACGTGCTGCTGTTGCGCTGCACCGATCCGGACGCCTTGAACGCGTAGGAGGGCTTTGCCAGCTCCGTGGAGACGACGACCGTGGTGAGGATCTGCTGGTCGACGCCGACGGTCTTCTTGTCGTCGACGCGCAGGATCGCGCTGTGCACGCCCTTGCTGCCCGGCTTCGCCTGGACCTTCACCGTGACCGGCCGGTCCAGCGGCAGGGAGACGACGGACGGGCCGACCAGCTTGAAGGTGCCGTCGTTGTTCTTCCACGACAGCTGGTGCCTGACGGCCTTGTCCGGACCCGTGGTGCGGGTGATCGTGACGTCGTACGTCTTCTTCTGGCCGGCCTTCAGGCCGCCCTCGCGGTCGTAGAGGCCGGTGCCGAAGCCCGGGGTCTTGAGCGCGAAGTCGATCGCGGTGTCGACCGGGGCCTTGACCTTGTACTCGTGCGCCGGGGTGCCCTGCTTCTCGATCAGCTTCCAGGCGCCGACGATGTCGATCAGACCGGAGCCCTGGGCGTGCGCGGGCACGTCCTTGATGTGGGTGGCGGAGCTGGTCAGCGCGGTGCGCAGATCGGCCGGCGGAAGCTCGATGTGCTTCTGCTTCGCGGCCGAGAGCAGCAGCGCGGTCGCGCCGGCGGCCTGCGGCGAGGCCATCGAGGTGCCCTGGAGCATGGAGTAGCCGGCCGGCAGGCCGTAGCCCGCCTCCTTGACCGGACCGCCGGGCAGCCAGGTCTGGGTGGTGTTGATCGCCGCGCCCGGGGCCGTCAAGGTCGGCGTGAAGCCGCCGTCCTCACGCGGACCGCGCGAGGAGAACGGCATCATGTCGTACTTCTTGGTGACGTTCGAGCCGTAGTTGGCGGCCCAGGTCTCCTTGGAGATGGACGCGCCGACGGAGATGACGTGGTCGGCGAGGCCGGGGTCGCCGATGGTGTTCACGCCCGGGCCGTTGTTGCCGGCCGAGATGACCAGCTGGACGCCGTAGATGTCGACGAGCCGCTTGTAGAGCTCCGCGCGGGCGTTGTTGCCGTCGTTCAGCGGCGGCAGGCCGCCGATCGACATGTTGACGACGTCGACACCGCGGTTCACGACGAGGTCGATCATGCCCTCGGTGAGCGCGATGTTGGTGCAGCCGCCGGACCAGGTGCAGGCGCGCGAGGAGACGATCTTCGCGCCGGGCGCGGCACCGTTCATCTTGCCGCCGAACAGGCCGTTCGCGGCGGTGATGCCCGCGACGTGGGTGCCGTGCTCGCTCTCGATGACGCCGATGTTGACGAAGTCGGCCGTGGCGCCCGCCGCGTTGTGGACGACGTTCTTGCGCGTCTCCACGGTGAACGGGATGCGCTCGGCGACATCGGTGCGCGGGTCGTCCTTGCCGAAGTAGGAGACCTGGTGCTTCTCCTTGTACGGCTTCAGGGCCGCGTCGTCGGTGAAGTCGGCGTTGTCGTTCAGGTCGACGCGCACGTCACCGGTGACCGGGTCGTACAGCACGGCCCACACGTCGGTGGTGTCGCCGTCGCGGTTCAGGTCGCCCGCCATGTCGCCGCCCTTGGTGGCGGCCTCGGCGAACAGGCTGATCCGGTAGTCGCCCTTGGGCGCCTTGTACGTGCGGCCCTGGTGCGTGAAGGCCGGGCCGGACACCGAGTCGGTCATCCGCAGCCAGGTGCCGTCGCCGTCGCTGACCGGGTCCGTGGCGGTCACCCAGTCGACGATCTTGCGCTCGCCCGTGGTGGTCTTCTGCAGCGCGGGGTGGCCGAGGTCGACACCGGAGTCGAGGACGCCGATGGTGATCCCGCGGCCGTCGGCCTTCGGGTGCCGCTCGACGAAGTCCACCGCGCCCGTCTCGAAGGACGGGTTGTACGGGTTCTTCGCCGGGGTCTTCCTGTCGGGCGCCGGGTAGCTGCCGGTCGCCTTCGTCCTCGTGGCCCCGGCGGCGCGGTCGCCCGCGGGCGTCGGGTCGTCCAGCTTGATCTCCTGCTTGAGATCGATGCCGTGGACGGAGGACAGCTTGGAGGCGGCCTTGATGGTCGCCTCGGCGCTCGCGGTCGGCACGGTGGCCCGTACGTAGCCGAGCTTGTCGTACGCGCGCCCCAGCACGGAGCCCTTGACGGCGTCCAGTTGCTTGGTGACCTGGGCGGTCGCACCGGGAGCGGTGGCGACCATCATCGTGATGTTCTTCTCGCCCTTGGCCTTGGCCTTGGCGAGAACCTCGGCGTCGTTCGCGCCGAGCTTGTCCTTCGAGGCGTCCTCGGCGGCGGACTTGACAGGACCGGGCGCGGGGTTGTCGACGGCGAAGACGGGGGCCGCGCCGGTGGCGGCGAGCGCGGCCACCAGGCCGGCGGCAGCCGCGACTCGGGCCGCGCGTCTCGCCCCGGGTATGAGGCTGGAGGACTCGGTGGTCATCTGCATCCCTGAAAGTGAAAGAAGAAGGTCCGGAATTCGGTACCGAATGACCGCTCACCCTTTCGTAAATGACAGGGGTTTGTGGAGAGTTGTAGGGGGTGAGATGTGGACATGGCGGTATCCCGCCACCGGGGCTGATATGCCATCAGGGATGAAACGGTGGATAGCGGCGCCTGTGGCGGGAGTTCGGCATGGTGCGGGCGGAGTCCGGCGCGCGTACGGAACGGGGTGTGCGCGGGTGCTGGCTGCGCGTGCGCGGCACGCGATGCGCGCATGGTCAGCGGGGCAGGATGATCACAGGGGCCGCCGGTGCGCGGTCCACCGCCGCGGACAGGGCCGTACGCACCACGACCGCCTGCTGTCCGGCCGCGGCGAGGAGCTTCTTCCGCTCCGGCGAGCCGGGCGGCGCCGCCGTGAACCCGTGCAGGGCGAGTGCGGCGAGTCCCGTGAGCATGGCCTCCCCGTACCCGGGGTCCGAGCCCGGCCGCGCCTGCCCGGCCATGCCCGGCGGCCCCTCCGCGCCCGCCCGCCCGGCCGCTCGTGTCCGTCCGCCCGTGCCCGACGGCCTGCCCGCGCCCGTTCGTCCGTGCGGCAGGTCGTGCGTGCCCCGGCGGCGGGAGGCCGGTGGACGGCCCGCGTACGGCAGGGCGGAGCGCAGCCGCTCCTCGTCGGACGGCGGCCCCGGGTGCAGGACGTACACACCGGGCAGCGGCTGCTGCCACGGGCCACCGGCGCCGCATCGCGCGGCGGCCTCGGCCGCGGACACGCCGTACGCCCTCAACTGTGCTGCGGACAGCACGCGTCGACGGACGTCGTCGGTGATGCGGAGGCGGCGGAGGGAGGGCGGGGCGCACGGGGAATTCGGTGTCATGTCTCCCGGTATGCCGCACCCGGCCCCGGCACCAACCCGCTGTTACACACCCGTCGGCGAACCGGGACGACGCAGTCCTGGAGCATGCGTGTCCCACGGCCGAAAAAGCACGCCTCGGGCGGCCGGACGGCAGAGGGCCGTTCCGGCGGAAGTCTCCGCCGGAACGGCCCTCTGGACGGCCCCCGACGACCTCCGGGCGCCCCGGACGGTCCGTCAGGCCGCCGCCGGTCCCGTCAGATTCCGGTCGGCGCGGTCGTGCTCGCGTCGCACGCCTGGGCCCGCAGCGCCCGCGCCAGATCGTCCCGCGCCTCCAGCACCAGCCGCCGCAGCGCCGGTGCCGCGTCCGCGTGGGCGGCCAGCCAGGCGTCCGTCGCCTCCAGCGTCGCGGGATTGTCCTGGAGCGCCGGGAACAGGCCCCGCACCACGTTCATCGCGGTCTGGATCGAGCGCTCGGCCCACACCCGCTCGATCGCCGCGAAGTACTTCTCCGCGTACGGCGCCAGCAGCTCGCGCTGCGAGGGCTGCCCGAAGCCCGTGATCACGGCCTCCGTCAGCGCGTTGGACAGCGCGTCCGACTCCACGACGTCCGCCCACGCGCGCGCCTTCACCTCGGCCGAGGGGCGCGAGGCCAGGCACCGCACCTGGTGCCGCTCCCCGGACGCCGTGTCGTCACGGGCCAGTTCGGTGTCGAGCACCGATGCGTCGACCACCCCGTGCGCGGCCAGCGGCGACAGGAACGCCCAGCGCAGCTCCTGGTCGACGTCCAGACCGTCGATGGCGGCCGAGCCGTCGAGCAGCCCCGACAACAGCCGGAAGTCCGCCTCCGAGTCGGCGACCGACGCGAAGAACCGCGCCCAGGCCAGCTGGTGCTCGCTGCCCGGACCGGCGACCCGCAGTTCGCGCAGCGCGCCCTCGGACAGTGCCCGGCCGCCCTCCTCGCGCCACTCGGGCGCCGCGTAGTGGGTCAGGGCCGTCCGGGTCCAGGCGTGCAGCATCTGCAGGACGCCGATGTCGGACTCCCGGCCGGCGAAGGCCAGCACGAGGGAGACGAAGTCGCGGGCCGGCATCAGGCCGTCGCGCGTCATGTTCCACAGCGCCGACCAGCACAGCGCCCGCGCGAGGGGGTTGGTCAGGTCACCGAGGTGCTCCCGCAGCGTCGCCAGCGACATCTCGTCGAAGCGGACCTTGCAGTACGTCAGGTCGTCGTCGTTGACCAGGATCAGCTCCGGGCGCTCCGCACCGGCCAGCTCCTCGACCACCGTGCGCGGCCCCGCCACGTCCACCTCGACGCGCGCGTAGCGCACCAGGTTTCCGTCGGCCGCCCGCCGGTACAGCCCGACCGCGACCCGGTGCGGGCGCAGCTCCGGGTGGGACTCGGCCGCCTCCTGGAGGACGGCCAGCTCCGTGAGCCGCCCCGCCGCGTCGTAGGTCGCCACCGGCGTCAGCGAGTTGACGCCCGCGGTCTGGAGCCAGGACCGGGACCAGGCGGTCATGTCGCGCCCGGAGGTCTCGGCCAGCACCGACAGCAGGTCGTCCAGCCGGGTGTTGCCGTAGGCGTGCTTCTTGAAGTAGCGCCGGGCGCCCTCCAGGAACGCGTCCCGGCCCACGTACGCCACCAGCTGCTTGAGCACCGAGGCGCCCTTGGCGTACGTGATGCCGTCGAAGTTCAGCTTGGCATCCTCCAGGTCACGGATGTCGGCCGTGATCGGGTGCGTGGACGGCAGCTGGTCGGCTCGGTACGCCCACGCCTTGCGGTTGTTGGCGAAGGTGATCCAGCCGTCCTCGAACCGGGTCGCCTCCACCATCGCGAAGACGCCCATGAAGTCCGCGAAGGACTCCTTCAGCCACAGGTCGTCCCACCACTGCATGGTGACCAGGTCGCCGAACCACATGTGCGCCATCTCGTGCAGGATGACGTTGGCCCGGCTCTCGTACGACGCCTGCGTCACCTTGCCGCGGAAGATGTACTCCTCGCGGAACGTCACGCAGCCCGGGTTCTCCATCGCGCCCAGGTTGTACTCGGGCACGAACGCCTGGTCGTACTTCCCGAAGGGGTACGGGTAGTCGAAGTGGTCGTGGAAGAAGTCCAGGCCCTGCTTGGTGATCAGGAAGACGTCGTCCGCGTCGAAGTGCTTGGCGAGCCCCTTGCGGCACATGGCGCCGAGCGGGATCTCCAGCGTGGTGCCGTCGTCGAACGCGCGGGTGTAGGAGTCGGTGACGTAGTGGTACGGACCGGCGACGACCGCCGTGATGTACGTCGAGATCGGCTTCGTCTCGGCGAACCGCCACACCCCGTCGTCCTGCGACTCGACGGGCCCGTTGCTCCAGACCGTCCAGCCCTCGGGCGCCGCCACCTCGAAGCGGAAGGGGGCCTTCAGGTCGGGCTGCTCGAAGTTCGCGAAGACCCGGCGCGCGTCGGCCGGCTCGTACTGCGTGTAGAGGTAGACCTCGCCGTCCTCCGGGTCGACGAACCGGTGCATGCCCTCGCCGGTCCGGCTGTACGCGCACTGCGCGTCGACCACCAGGAGGTTCTCGCCCTCCGGCAGGTCCTCCAGGGCCACCCGCGTGCCGTCGAAGACGGCGGCGGGGTCGAGCGGGCGCCCGTTCAGCGTCACCGCGTTCACGCTCGGCGCCACCAGATCCGCGAAGGCCGACGCCCCCGCCCGCGCGGTGCGGAACCGGATCGTCGTCACCGAGCGGAAGGTCAGCGGGCCGGGGGAGGCACCGTCGCCGGTCCCCTCGGACCCGCCCTCCCCGTCGGGCCCGCCGACGGCGGAACGCAGATCGAGAACGACCTCGTAACCGTCGACGCTCAGCAGCTCGGCCCGCTCGCGGGCCTCGTCGCGGGACAGGTTCTCACCGGGCACGGGCACACTCCTTTGTGTCACGTTCCTTTGTGTACGTTCGATTACTTTGATCCTCCCATGCCGTCGTCCGGTCGGGCGGCCACGTCGTCGACCGGCCGCGCGCGGGAATGAGCGGTGCGCACGACGGCGTTGTGCGGAGATGTGCGCACGCCCGCATGCGCGTATGCGGCACGGGCGCACGCCCGCATCACATGCGATGAGGTCCCGATGAGGAGAGAGATGTCCGAGAACAGCACGGCGACCGGCAGGACCCCTGTCGACTTCTGGTTCGACCCGCTCTGCCCCTGGGCGTGGATGACCTCCCGCTGGATGCTGGAGGTGGAGAAGGTCCGTGACGTCGAGGTCCGCTGGCATGTGATGAGCCTGGCCGTCCTCAACGAGGACAAGCTCGACGAGCTGCCCGAGGAGTACCGGGACATGCTGGAGAACCAGGCGTGGGGCCCGGTCCGCGTGGTCGTCGCCGCCCAGCAGAAGCACGGCGACGACATCGTCGGCCCGCTCTACACGGCGCTCGGCACCCGCTTCCACAACCGGGGCGAGGGCGCCACCCGCGAGGCGATCGTGGGCGCGCTGGAGGACGTCGGCCTGCCCGCCGAGCTGGCGGACCACGCGGACTCCGACACCTACGACACCGAGCTGCGCGCCTCCCACAAGGAGGGCATCGACAAGGTCGGCCAGGACGTCGGCACCCCGGTCATCGCCGTCCCGGGCGCGGACGGCGAGCAGATCGCCTTCTTCGGTCCGGTCGTCACTCCCGCCCCGAAGGGCGAGGAGGCGGCGAAGCTGTGGGACGGCACGCTGCTCGTGGCGTCGATCCCCGGCTTCTACGAGATCAAGCGGACGCGTACGCAGGGCCCGGTCTTCGACTGAGCCCGGCGGCAGTCCGGCGCCGGCCCGGTGACCGCCCGGCGACGGCGGCGCCGACCACGGCGCGACGACGAGGTGACGACGGGGGTGTGCGGGACCGGGCCATGAGCCGGCTCCGCACACCCCGGTGCCCCCGGGCAAGGGGGCCGATGGACCGGACGGCACGGGGACGACGGAGGGGTGGACGCATGGACCTGCGACCGGCACGGGCGCACGAGGCCGGGTTGCTGACCGAACTGGCACGGGAGTCGAAGGGGTACTGGGACTACGACGAGGCGTTCCTCGCCGCCTGCCGCGACGAGCTCACCCTGATTCCCGCCGACATCGAGCGCCGCCGCACGACGGTCGCCGAGGAGGACGGGCGTGTCCTCGGCTTCACCACTCTGGACGGCATCCCGCCCGAGGGCGCCCTCGGCATGATGTTCATCGCCCCCGACGCGATCGGCCGGGGCATCGGGCGGCGCCTGTTCGAGCACACTGCGGCAAAGGCCCGACGCCTCGGATTCGCCCGCCTCACCATCGACGCCGACCCGAACGCGGAGCCGTTCTACCGGGCGATGGGCGCGGTCCGGATCGGGGAGACCCCGTCGGGCTCGATCCCCGGGCGCGTGCTGCCGCTGATGGAGTACGTGCTCACTCCGCGCTGACACCCCGCCGCGTACCGGGCTCCGCGCCAGCCGTACCGGGGTCCACGGGACCGGGATCGGCGGGACCGGGGTTCCCACGCCCCGCGTCCGCCGGACCGGGATCGGCCGGACCGGGAGCCGCGGGCCCGGTGCCCGTCGGCCCGATGTCCGCCGCTTCCCTGTCCCGTCGCCCGGCCGCCGCCAGGGCCAGGGTGACCACGAGAGAAGCCCCCGCCATCACGGCCATCGCCGTTCCCGGCGAGGTCAGTTGGGCGACGGAGCCCGCGAGCGCCGCCGCGACCCCCTGCATGGTGAGCATGCCGGAGGCGTGCAGCCCGAGCGCCTGGCCGGTGATCCCGTCCGGGGTCAGGGCCATCAGCCGTTCCTGGAACAGCAGGCTCGCCGCGAACCCGACCGAGGCGAGCGCGGCCAGGGCGAGCGCGAACGGCAGCCCCGGACGCGCGGCGAACACCAGGTAGGGCGCGGCCAGGAGCAGCAGCAGCGGTGTGGCCGCCCGCCTCCGCAGCCCCGGAGCGGCGAACCGCCCCACCACCGTGTCCCCGACGAGCATCCCCAGCGCGGCGAAGGAGAAGAGGAGCCCCGCGTGCCCGGGGGCGTACGGGACGAACAGCGCCTCGCAGCCGACGACCAGCCCGTTCGGCACCCAGAGCGCGAGATACGTCCGGCGGCGCGGGCCCGAGGACCACAGCAGGGCGTTGACCCGCCAGGTCGCCGCGATCGACGGCCGTCCCGCGGCCCGGGGCGGGCGGCGTGCCAGTCCGAACCGGGCGACGGCCGCCCCGACCGGGTACAGCGCGGCGGCCACCAGCAGCGCACCGCGCGCCGACAGCGCCGCCACCAGGAGCCCGCCGACCGCGTACCCGCCGACCTGCGCCAGACCGGTGCACATGTTCAGCACCGAACGCCCCAGCAGATAGCCGTCCTTGGGCAGAATCTCGTTGAGCAGCCCGTACCGCACCCCGCCGCCCACCGCGGCGACCACCCCCACCACCAGGATGATCGAGAAGACGGCCGGCAGCGGAAGCCCGGGAACGGCCAGGACAGCGGTCGCCGCCCCGAAGGCGAGCGCCATGCCGGTCATCGCGGCCCGAGGTGGCAGCCGGTCCGCCGCCGACATCAGCAGGGTCGCCCCGATCATCTGGGCCAGCGAGGATCCGAACATGGACAGGGCGGCCAGCAGCGGCGAGGCGGTGGCGGAGTAGACGAGGATGCCGAGGGCCGGCCCGCTCACCGTCGAGGCAGCGACGTGGATGGCGCTGAACGCGAAGAGCGGCCGGAACTGGGGCACCCGGAAGAGTTCCCGATAGGTGCGCATGCGGGGAGTCTCGGCAGGCGTCGGCGTGGGCCGATACTGTTTCGCGCGGAGGCGAAACGTCATGGGCCTGTGGGAGATCAACACGGACACGCTCGCCGGGAGCCGGTTCGTCGTCTCGCCGCTCACCGAGACCGTCGCCGCCCTTCAGTCCCTGGAACGCGGCCAGGCCCAGCACCCTGGCGAACGCGCCTGGCTCGACACCCATCTGCCCGCCTACCGCGCCCGTCGGGCCGCCGACCCGGTGGCCGCGCTGCTGGTCCCGGTGGCGCTCTGCGGCAGTTGGAACGCGGACTTCATCACGCCCACCCCGACGGGCGAGGACACTCCGTCCTTCGAGGAGGAGCTGGCCCCGGTCCGGGCCACCTCGCCCGAGCGCGCTCGGGCCGACCTGATGGTGTCCCTGGGCGGCCGTCCGCTTCCCGCGCTCCTGGACCGCGACGACCTGGCCGGGCGCGCCGCCGACGTCCTGCACTGGGTCTGGCACCGCACCGTCCTGCCGGACTGGCCGCGTCGTCGCCGGATCATGGAGGCGGACGTGGTCGCACGGACCGGGCAGCTGAGCCGGGACGGCTGGGCCGCCGCCCTCAGCGGTCTGCGCCCGGGGATGCGGTGGCTCGGCGGCAGCCGGCTCCGGATCAACGCGCACGACTACCCGCCGAAGCGACTGTCCGGGGCGCGGCTGCTCCTCGTACCGGTCACGCAGAAGGCGGGCTGGGTGTCCTGGGCCGACGACGCCCTGCGGTACGCGATCGTCTACCCGTGCTCGGGCACCCTGGCCGACGCGGACCGGGTACGGGTGCCGGACGCGCTGGGCCGGCTGCTCGGCCCCGCGCGGGCGGCGGTCCTGGTCCTCCTCGCGCAGCCCAAGAGCACCACCCAGCTCGTGGCGCTGACCGGACAGGGCCTGGGCTCGGTGGGCCGCCACCTCAAGGTGCTGCTGGACTCCGGTCTGGTGGACCGGCGCCGGGCCGGGCGGTCGGTGCTGTACTTCCGTACGGACGCGGGGGACGTGCTGGTGGACGCGGGGCGGGAAGGCTGCGGAGACGGCGGGCCCGCCGCCCGCGCGGGGCGGGCATAGGCTGCGGCCAGCACATCGGAGCCGGGAGGTGATGGGCGCCGAACGCCGGTCGCCGTAACCGCCGTTGAGCGAACGAAGACGACAAGGGGTCGAGCGAGGGGGAGAGAGCATGGCGGACCGGAGCGGCCGGCGCGGCAGCGGCGACGGGAGCGGCACGGGCGGAAAGGGGCGGCGGACGGCGGACCCGGCAGAGCTGGGCCGGGTGATCGCGCGCTACCGGGAACGCCCGACGATGGGCAAGGTCGCCATGACCGTCGTCCCGGCGGTCGCGTTCTTCCTGTTCCTGGGCGAATCCTTCGCCACGCACGGCATCGGTCACCTCGTGTTCGACGCCGTCTGCGTGCTGCTGTCCGGCTGGGGGGCGGTCGGACTGGTCCGTTCCTTCGCCTCCTGGCTGGACCTGTACGAGGACGGGATCGTCTGCCGGGGGCGGCACAAGGTGCGGTGGGCGTACAAGTGGGAGGAGTTCCACGACGTCACGCTGACCCGCGAGGCCACGTACGTCAACGGGTCGTCGCGACCGCTGTCGGACAAGGTCGTCGCCCGTATGGAGACGGCGCCCGGGCCGGGGATCGAGGAGTTGTCCGGAAACTACTTCCTCCCCGACCTCGGCGGCGGCCTCCTGCGCACGTATCTGCGGTCCGCGGACAACCTCACGCCGATGTTCGCCGGGATCATCGACCGCGTCGTCGAGGCGCGGGTGCGGCTCGTCCTGCGCGAACTGGCCGAGGGCGGCGACGTCAGGTACAGCCCCTTCGAGATCGGCGCCACGTACTTCTACCTCGACGGCGCCGCCGACGAGATCCCCTGGGACGAGGTCACCCGGATCGGCGTGGGGCACGACGAGATCGCCATCACCGTCCCCCACCTCCTGCGCCGCATGGAGGGTGTCAAGCTCAAGGCGGACGGCAGCCGGGAGCACTACCGGGTCGGCAGGGACAACACCCTGTACATCGGGTCCAAGGGCATGAGCCGGTGCCGCAAGGAGATCATCTGGTCCGTCATGACCCACATCGCGGACTCCCTCGACACGGGCCGGGACAACAGCGTGGACACAGGGGCCCGTTGAGCCGGTGACATGCCCCGCACCTGCGGGCAGGGCCCCGTCCGCACCCGTACGTACGTGCTGCGGGTGCGGACGGACGGTCCACGGCCGGGGAGCCCGGCCCTCAGGGCGATTCGCGCTGTCCGATGGGCAGTTGGGCCCACACGGTCTTGCCCGGATCACGCGGTCGTACGCCCCACTTCGCTGCGAGGGCGTCGACGATGACCAGGCCCCGGCCCGAAGGGTCGTCCAGCGACGGCGTGCGCAGTCACCTTCCTTCGTCGCCTTCTCCTATGCGCGCGAGACGGCACCGGAA
Source organism: Streptomyces sp. NPDC002476 (assembly GCF_042889785.1). Classification (NCBI taxonomy): domain Bacteria; kingdom Bacillati; phylum Actinomycetota; class Actinomycetes; order Kitasatosporales; family Streptomycetaceae; genus Streptomyces; species Streptomyces sp. NPDC002476. The sequence goes on from NZ_JBIARH010000010.1 coordinate 33,819, forward strand.
GCGACTGACTCGGACTGAAAGGGGTGGGCGTGGTTGACACGAGAGGGTGCCGGGCTTGGCGCGCGGGCGGGGCCCATACCCCGGAACGACCCTCTATGCGTGCCCGGCGGGGAACTTGCCCCGGCCCCTGCCCGGGCAGCTGGCGTGCGGTCAAGAGTAACCATTCGGCCAGCATCCTCACGGAACCGGACATACCGTGTGAGGTGCGTCAACAGTGACTATTCCGCCTGGTAGTCATGGCCTGTCGTACTGACCCCGCCGGTGCGCATGGCCTCGTAGGAAGGGCGCGCATCGGCCTGCCGGAACGAGGTATGCCCGTGAGGTTGTTCCGCCGCGCCGTCGGCCGGTCCGCCGCCACTCTCGCCACAGCGCTCGCCGCCGCGCTCTCCCTGACCGCGTTCGGCGGCACCGCCGTCGCGGCCGGGGCCGCACCCGCATCCGTCGCGGCCCAGGCATCCACCACCGCCGTCGGGCCCGTCAAGCTCTACGTCAAGGGCTTCGGCAGCGGCCCGCTGAACGTCGCCGAGCAGTCCGCCCGGCAGAGCGGACTCGATGCGGCGGTCGCCCGCGGCTTCGCGCGCTCCGACTGCCGGGTGAGCGCCGGCCCCGCCGTCGTCAACTCGCTCCCGAACGGGTGGGTGCAGGTGCACATCGAGTACCTGTGCACCGGGGAGCCCAATGTGGGCTCCCCGACCTTCGTGCTCTACCGCTACCACAAGAAGTCCGACACCCTGAGCACCCCGTGGGACGCCCCCGTCGGCTACGACCTCCAGGGCCCGCTGGGCACCCTGTTCACCGCGCCCAACCCGGACACCATGCCCCTCTACCTCTGCCAGGTGCGCGGCGACCACTTCGCCACCACCGACGTCGGCTGCGAGGGCCAGACGTATGTGACGCGCCTCGGCTGGCTGTACGCCGCACCGCCCGCCGGGACGCCGAGCCTGCCGCTGCTGCGCTGCCTGCGCAAGGAGAATCGGCAGATCTTCGAGTCCCACCAGGCCGACTGCGAGGGGCAGATCATGGGCGGGACGCTCGGCTACCTCCTGCCCTGACCACTCCTTCGCTCGCCTCGCCTCGCCTCGCCTCGCCCCGACCCGGTCCGGTTCGTTCCGGCCCAGGTCGGGGCGACCGTATGGACTCTCAGCGACCGAGCCACTCCGCGACCTCGACGGTGTCCCCGACGCTCACCACGCCCTCGCACACCACCGCGTTCTTCGCGCCGAAGCTGACCTTGTTCTTGTACTCGGGCTCGCGGCGGTACGTCGACAGGGTCCGGATCGGCTCCGGGCCCGCGCGGCGGCCGGTGCGCTGGTCGACCATCGGGACGGCGCACCGCGTCGCCCGTACGGAATGGGCGAGTTCCACCGTGCCGAGGGTCATCCGGCGCACCCGGTCCTCGAAGTGCGGCTCGTCGTCGCCGGCCAGGACGATGTTGGCGCGGAAGCGGTCCATCGGGACGGGCGCCGCGTCGCCCCGGGCGGTGATACGGGAGTTGAGACCGTCCAGGGAGGCCGTCGAGGCGACCAGCACCGCGTGCGCGTCGGCGAAGTTGACCTTGCCGGGGGTGTCGCCCCAGCCGTCCCGGTCGAAGCCGGGCGCCACCCGGACCAGGCGGGACGTGGCGCCGAGCGCGTCCGAGAACCACTCCGCGGCCTCGTCCCCCTGGTCGGCGGCGACGCCGAGCGGGCGGTCGAACATGCTGACCTCGCGGCGCGGGCCGTCCGGGACGACGTCCACCCGCAGCGGCTCGACGCCCTCGGCGGAGAGCGCCAACGCCGCGCCGCCGTTCAGGACTTCGACCCCGATCGCGGCCATCGCGGGGTGCGTGCGCTGGCTGCGGAACGCGCCGTTTGTCGCGTCCACCACCATGAACGTGCGGTCGTGTTCGAGACCGGTTCCCAGCACCCGCGCGGAATCGACGGCGGTTCCGGCGCAGCCCTTGACCGGGTAGTAGGTGAGTTCGCGAACGGTGATGGTCACGGTGTCCCCTCCGGGGCGGCCGCTTCGAGCTCGTCGACGCTGCCGGACATGATGGTGCGGATGTGGCGGGTGAGATGGTCGACGGGCCAGTCCCACCAGGCCACGGCGAGCAGCCGGGCGATGGTCTCCTCGTCGTGGCGGGTGCGGATCAGCCGGGCGGGGTTCCCGCCGACGATGCCGTAGTCGGGCACGTCGGAGGTGACGACCGAACCGGCGCCGATGATCGCGCCGTGTCCGATCCGCACGCCGGGCATCACCGTGGCGCCGTATCCGAACCAGACGTCGTTGCCGACGACCGTGTCGCCCCGGTTCGGCAGTCCGGTCAGCAGGTCGAAGTGCTCGGCCCAGGAACCGCCCATGGACGGGAACGGGAACGTGGACGGGCCGTCCATCCGGTGGTTGGCGCCATTCATGATGAACCGCACTCCGGTGCCCAGCGCGCAGAACTTCCCGATGACGAGCCGCTCCGGGCCGTAGTGGTAGAGCACGTTGCGGGTCTCGAAAGCGGTCGGGTCGTCCGGGTCGTCGTAGTACGAGAAGTCCCCGACCTCGATCAGTCCGGACTTCACCAGGGGCTTCAGCAGCACGACCCTGGGCTGTCCCGGCATCGGATGGAGCACGGTGGGATCGGCAGGGGCCGCAGGGGCGGTGGGGTTGTCGGGGGCGGGACTCATGGCCCCCATCATCGCATCCGGCCGTCTGGGGTAAGTTCCTTTTGGGAACTCTAAGCTTCGGAGGGGAACGCACATGGAATCGGCACGGTGGACCGAGGTCGACGACTACTTCAACGGCCTGCTCCTGGGCCCGGACGAAGCCCTGGACGCGGCGGTCGCGGCGAGCGACGAGGCCGGGCTCCCGGCCATCCAGGTCGCCGCCAATCAGGGCAAGCTGCTGCATCTGCTGGCCCGGCTGCGCGGGGCTCGGACCGTGCTGGAGATCGGCACCCTGGGCGGGTACAGCACGATCTGGCTGGCCCGGGCGCTGCCTGAGGGCGGCAGGGTCGTCACGCTGGAGGCCGATCCGGCGTACGCCGAGGTCGCGCGGGCCAACATCGCGCGGGCGGGGCTCGCGCACGTCGTCGACGTACGGGTCGGCCCGGCGCTCGACACGCTTCCGGAGCTCGCGGCGGAGGGGCAGGGGCCGTTCGACGTCGTGTTCATCGACGCCGACAAGCCGAGCAACCCCGACTACCTGGCCTGGTCGCTGAGGCTGACCCGCCCCGGGAGCCTGATCATCGCCGACAACGTGGTGCGGGACGGCGAGGTGGTCGACGGCGGGAGCGACGACCCGAAGGTGCGGGGCGTGCGCCGGTTCACCGAACTCGTCGCCGCCGAACCGACCTTGAGTGCGACCGCGCTGCAGACCGTCGGCGCCAAGGGCTACGACGGACTGATGCTGGCCCTGGTCACCGGGCAGGTCCGGTGTGGTGACCGGGAGGTTCACCGGTCGGCGTAATCCGTTCGACAGGCCCGAAGGACCCGCTCAGGATGAGCCGCATGGATCTGCGCGTGATCGACCCGGTTCGTATCGGTACGGAACGGCTGCCGGGAGGGCGGCTGCTGGGGTGGGCGGAATGGGGGCCGGAGGACGGTGTGCCGGTGCTGCTGTCGCCCGGCGCGGCCACCAGCAGGCATCTCGGGTTCGGCGCCGACGCGGTGGACCGGCTCGGTGTGCGGCTGATCTCCGTCGACCGCCCCGGGCTCGGCGCCTCCTCGCCGCTGCCCGGCCGTACGTTCGGGGACTTCGCCGACGACGTCCGGGCGTTCGCGGCCCTGTGCGGTCTGGGCCGGCCGCCGATGGTCGGCAACTCGCAGGGGGCGCCCTTCGCCCTCGCCTGTGCCGCCGCCGGAACGGTCGGCGCGCTCGCCGTGGTCTCCGGGGCGGACGAGGTGGCCGAGCCGCGGTTCGCCGAGGCGCTTCCGGAGGACCTGCGGGGTCTCGTGGACCTGGCGGTGTCCGATGCGGCCGCCGCCGAGAAGATCTTCGCCGGGTTCACCCCGCGGGCGATGTGGGACATGGTCATGTCCGGCAGCCCGGACCGCGACCTCGCCGTCTACCGGCAGCCAGCGTTCGCCGCCGCCTACCGCCGCGCCCTCGACGAAGCCTTCGCGCAGGGTGCGGACGGATACGCCCGGGACACCGTCCTGGCCATGGGGCACTGGGGGATCGTGCTGTCGGACATCGCCGTGCCCGTCGACCTCTGGTACGGGGAACAGGACACCGGCCACTCGCCCGACCACGGCGAAGGGCTGGCCGGGCGCATCCCGGGCGCCGTCCGGCACCTCGTACCGGATGCGGGCGGATCCCTGCTCTGGACCCATGCCGAGCAGGTGCTGAGCACCCTGCTGAAGCACGTTCCCGCGCCCTGACGTCCCGCCCGGCGACACGACAGAGGGACCCCCGCCAGTCACGTCCTGGCGGGGGTCCTCCCTTCATCCGCCTGCCCGGTGAAGGCTGAGAAGACGATCACGAGGCAGGACGTTCACGCGCCGCCCGGTCAGGGGGCGAGCAGCAGCACGTCGGCGCGCTCCTTGGCCGCCGCGTAACGCTTCGCCACGTCCTGCCAGTTGACGACGGCCCACATGGCGTCGATGAAGTCGACCTTCTGGTTCTTGTACTGGAGGTAGAAGGCGTGCTCCCAGGCGTCGAAGACCAGGATCGGGACGGAGCCCTGGCCGACGTTGCCCTGGTGGTCGTAGACCTGCTCGACGATCAGCTTGCCGCTGACCGGCTCGTACGCCAGGACGCCCCAGCCGGAGCCCTGCGTGGTGGCCGCGGCCTTCGTCAGCTGGGCCTTGAAACCGGCGAACGAACCGAACGACTCCGTGATCGCGTCCGCGAGGTCGCCGACGCCGTCCGCCGCGAGGGGCTCGCCGCCGCCGTCGCCGGTCATGTTGTGCCAGTAGATCGAGTGCAGGATGTGGCCGGAGAGGTGGAAAGCCAGGTTCTTCTGAAGCCCGTTGATCGCACCCCATGCCCCCTTGTCGCGCGCCTCCTCCAGCTGCTCCAGGGTGTCGTTCGCCCCCTTCACGTAGGCGGCGTGGTGCTTGTCGTGGTGGAGCTCGATGATCTGCGGGTTGATGACCGGTTCGAGCGCCGCGTAGTCGTACGGGAGTTCCGGAAGCGTGTACGTGGCCATGGTTCGAACCCTCCAGCTGCTTTCCTATGGTTATTGCAATCTATATGCAAGAGCAGGCTAACAGCAGGAGGGCTGGAAGGTGGTCAGCCCTTCGGCCCAGTCAGGGTCTCGGCGGGAACGGTGACGTGCTGCTCCGGAGGTGCCGTTCCGCAGGCCCCGGTCGGCACGTTCTCCGAACTTGGTGGTCCTGGCTGAGGCCCTCTCCGCAAGGCGCAACTGAACGGTCGCCAAAGGTTCTTGACGGATGCATGGAGATGCCATTTAGATCTCGGTGACTTGTGAGCGACTTGTGAGCAACTTGCGACTCTGGGGTGGGGCATGGGGATGGCGTTCTGGCGTGCTCGAAGACAGCGCAGCCGATACGCGGTGGTGGCTGCTTCGGTTCTGTTGTCGATGGTGGTGTCGCCATTACCTGGTGCAGCCGCCGCCGAACCGGTCACAGACGCGGAGAAGCAGACGGAGGGGCAGCTGGCGCTGGCCCGTGCGGTGGAGTTGGGGACCCGGGTCGAAGTGCTGGGAGAGCGTTCGGAGCGGACTACGGTGTTCGCGAATCCGGACGGGTTCACGTTCACCCTTGAGCAGTCGGTGGTTCCGGTGCGGGTGGCGAAGCCGGGGGGCGGGTGGCAGGACCCGGACGCGACGTTGGAGCGTCGCGCGGATGGTTCGGTAGGGCCGAAGGCGGCCGCGGTGGAGATGTCGTTCTCCGGCGGGGCCGGTGATTCGCTGGCCGAGATCTCGGATCGGGGCCGTTCGCTGGAACTGGACTGGCCGGTGAAACTTCCGGTACCTCGGATCGATGGCCCGAGCGCGGTCTACGGCGACGTGTTGCCGGGTGTGGATCTGATGGTCACGGCGACCGTGGAGAGTTTCCAGCAGGTGCTGGTGGTCAGGACGCCCGAGGCGGCCGCGGCCCCGGAATTGAAGAAGCTGTCGTTCGGGCTGAAGGCGAAGGGACTGGAGGTCCGCACGGGCGCCGCCGGGAACCTTACCGCGGTGGACGGGAACGGACAGACGGTCTTCCGTGCGCCGCCGGCCCGGATGTGGGACTCGGCGGGTGCGGCGGCCACCGGCCCGTCCGCGTCGCTCAAGCACGGTGCCGTGCGGCCCGCGGCGGAGGGTCCGGCCGTGGCGGGCGACGCCGCGGAGGCGGCGCCGTCGGGTACGGGTGTGGAACCCGGGCAGGGGGACAACGTCTCCCGCATCGGAGTGGAGCTCGCGAAGGACGCCCTGGCCGTCGTACCGGATGCCGACATGCTGGCGAAGACCGACGAGAAGGCGTTTCCGCTGTTCATCGACCCGACGGTGACGTGGGGGGAGTCGGAGCGGACGCTGCTGCGTTCGGACGGGTACGAGTCCTACGGGTGGGGCAACGGGGACGACGGCCAGGGCAGGGGTGCCGGCAAGTGTGGTACGTGGAACGGGTACTACTGCGGGCCGGGGTATGTGCAGCGGCTGTACTTCGAGTTCTCCCCGGCGAGTCTGAAGGGCAAGCAGGTGCTGGACGCGACGTTCCGGGTGACGGAGCCGTGGGCGTTCCAGTGCGACCCGCGTTGGGTGGATCTGGTCCGTACGAACAACATTTCCTCGTCCACCACGTGGTCGTCGCGGCCGAAGGACCTGGACCTGATGGTGGACCGGAACGTGTCCGCCGGGCGAGGTTCGCTGTGTGACCCGGATTCGCCGGATGCACCCATCGAGTTCAAGGACAACCCGGATGAGACGAACGAGAACCTGACGCCGACGGTGCGTGATTTCGCCGCGGGGAAGTTCTCCCGGCTGACGTTGATGCTCAAGGCGCATGACGAGGGTGACACCGGCGCCTGGAAGCGGTTCAAGAACGACGCGGTGCTCGCGGTGGACTTCGTCGGACTGCCGGCCAAGCCGACCGGAATCGGGCTGGTGACCGGATCGGGAACGGTCTGCGAGACGAAGGAGTCCGATCCAGCGATCGTGTCCGACCCGACGCCGACGCTGACGTCCACGCCGCAGACGGCGTCCGGCGGTGAGAAGGACGCACAGCTGCGGGTCGCGATGGACGTGGACAAGAAGGCGGCCGACGGGACGTGGTCGAACGCGTTCGCCGAGATGGAGCGCCCGACCACCGGTTACGTCGGTGACAACGTGAAGCTCTCGGCGTCGGCGCCGGCCCTCGCGGAGGGCATCTTGTACCGGTACCGGTCGTGGACGCGTTCGTACTACAACGGGGGAAAGAGTCAGCTGCCGGGTCCGTCGAATGCCTCGACGACGGGTTGGTGCTACTTCAAGGTCGACCCGACCGCTCCGAAGGCCCCGAAGATCGCCTTCGGTACCACCTACACCGAGTGCACCACCAACGTGTGTGCGCCCGGCGGCGGCCCCGGAGTGAAGGACACGTTCACCTTCTCCGCCGCGACGGGTGACACCAACACGGCATACCAGTACCGGCTCTCGCAGAATGCCGCATGGTCGGCGGAGCGCGCCGGTGCGACGGTCAAGGAGACGATCACGCCGTCGAAGTCGGGAACGTTCAGGCTGTACGTCCGGGCGAAGGACACGGTCGGCCGCTGGGGTGCGCAGAATCTGGTGGACTTCCTCGTCGCGACCGGCGAGGGGCCGGTCGGCCGGTGGCACTTCGACGAGGCGGACGGTGCCGCCAAGGACGCTGCCACGGCTGACGGCATCGACGACGCCGTGCTGGCCGGAGGGGCGGTGCGGGACAATCGTGGGCGCCGCGGACTGCTCACCCACGACGCGTCGGGTGCTCCCCTGGAGACCCCGGTCACGGACAAGGGGCTGGCGCTGAACGGCACTACCGGGTACGCGGCGACCGGTGGTCCCGTGCTGGAGACCCGGTCCGCCTACACCGTTTCGGCCTGGGCCCGGATCGACCGCACGACCGGTGTCGGCATTGTGCTCTCTCAGGACGGAGCCCACGACTCGCCATTCGTCCTCAGCTATTCGAAGGACCTGGGCAGGTGGTTCTTCGGTGTGAAGGAGACCGAGGCCACGACGGCCGGCTACTACGGCGTCGGAGCGAAGAGTCCGGCGGTCATCGGGGCGTGGACGCACCTCGCGGGTACGTACGATCCCGTTACGCAACAAGCAACGTTGTACATCAACGGTGTTCCCCAGGGCACGAAGACGGCCAAGGGAGCCTGGCAAGCAGCCGGCGCCCTGCAGATCGGCCGCTACAAGTGGGCCGACGTCCACCAGTACAACTTCCCTGGCAGCATCGACGAGGTCGCCGTATGGCAGCGGGCGCTGACGGCCGAGGAGGTGGCGGACGAGGCGCGGCTGCTGATCTCGGACGGCTTCGCGGGCACCGAGCTGGTCGCGGAGTGGTCGCCGGAGAAGGGCAGCGCCGCCACCATCCCCGACAGCTCCGGATACGACAGGGCCCTGACGCTGAGCGGTGGTGCCTCGCTGGACAGCGGCACGATCGTCCTGGACGGGGTGGACGGCGCCGCCACCACCCCAGGGCCGCTCATGTCCGACCAGGGCGCCTTCACCGTCTCGACCCTGGTGGAACTCGACGGTTCCAAGCTCGTGTCCAAGAGTGTGGGATACACCGGACAGGTACTGGGCCAGCGGACCGCGGACGGTTCGGCCTGGGGCTTCTGGTACGAGTTGACCGGCAAGGACACGGTGCTGGACGAGGAGACGCTGGAGGAGCGCCTTGTGCCGTCCGGTAAGTGGCACTTCGGCCGCCTGAACGCCGACGGCACCTTCTCCTCGGTCGTTTCCGACCAGGTTGCCGAGTTCGACAGCCCCGTACGGCTGACCGGTGTTTACGATCCCCTGGACGGGACGATTAGCCTCTATCTCGGCCGTAATCAGATGGGTGACGCGATGGCGTACACCGCCGCGGTGGGAACCGGCGACTTCGCTGTGGGCAAGGGCTTCAGCGGCGGCGTGTGGAAGCACTACCTGCCTGCCAGGATCACCGACGTACGGCTGTGGGCAGGGGCGATGGCCGGCAACGAGCAGATCGACTACAACGTCGGCGACTGACGGCGACTGACGGCGAACAGGTGGGGTGCGGGCCGTGCCTCGGTGCCGCACCCCACCGTGACCGTGATCACGAGCGCGCTCTCAGGCTTTCGGCCTGCGGAACTTTCGGGTGGGGACGGAATAGTCATGGCTTTTGGCACAGGTACTTCGAGACCAACGAGCGGTGGCGGCAGACACCGCCGTGCGCGCTCGCTGATCACAGCACTGGCACTGGCTCTGCTGGCGACCGGAGTGGTCACACCGGTCGCACAGGCAGGGGACGGCAAGGGGCTCGGCCGCCCCGACCTGCCCGCTCAACGCACCAGCGAGGTCTACGCCGTCGACGGCTCCAGAGCCGGGCGCGCGAGCAAGGATGCTGCTGCCCGCCGCGCGGTGAACAAGGAGCAGGCGAAGAGAGCGACGGCCGAGCGGAAGGCGACCTGGCCGACCCCCGGCAAGGCGGTCATCGCCCTCCGAGCCAAGGGCCGCGGCGCAGCCGCGCCGTCCGGTGTGCCGGTAACGATCGAGCCGCAGTCGGGATCGCTCGCCGACACGGTGGCCGAAGCGGAGGTCTCGGTGCACGACCAGCGGACCGCGCGGAAGGCCGGTGTCCTCGGAGTCGTGCTGTCCGCGGTAGCGGACGCCCCGGGGCGTGCTCGTGTATCCGTCGACTACAGCGAGTTCGCCGGCGTCGTCGGCGGAGGCTGGGCTGGGCGGCTGCGCCTCGTCCGGCTCCCGGCCTGCGCGCTGACGACGCCCGAGAAGGCCGAGTGCCGTCGGCAGAGCCCCTTGAAGTCCGACAACGACCTCACCCGTCAGTCCGTTGCGGCGCAGGTCTCCTTCACCGTAACGGATCCCGCCCGGCCGTCGGCTGCTTCGTCGGCATCCACGGTCCTGGCGGTCACCGCACTCTCGGCAGGCTCCGGAGCCTCGCCGTCCGGTATGGGTGACTACTCGGCGACCGAACTCGCCGCCTCCTCGTCGTGGGAGGCCGGCGGCAGCACGGGTTCCTTCACGTGGTCGCACAAGTTCCCGTTGCCCCCCGCCGCCGCCGACCCGACGCCCACGCTGTCGCTCACCTACGACTCGGGCAGCGTGGACGGCCGCACCTCGGGTACCAACAACCAGGGAACACCGGTCGGTGAGGGGTTCGGCCTGACCGATTCGTACATCGAGCGTTCCTACGGCAGCTGCGACGACGACGGGCACAAGGATGTCTTCGACCGCTGCTGGACGTACGACAACGCACGCCTGGTCCTGAACGGAAAGTCGTCCCGGCTGGTGAAGGATGACGATTCCGGACAGTGGCGGCTCCAGGACGACGATGCGTCGAAGGTGACCCGGTCGACGGGCGCCATCAACGGCGACAACGACGGCGAGTACTGGACCGTGGTCACCGGAGAAGGCACCAAGTACGTCTTCGGCCTGGACAAGCTCGACGGAGCCTCCGACCAGCGCACCAACTCCACATGGACAGTTCCGGTCTACGGCGACGACTCCGGGGAGCCCGGCTACGACAAGGGGAGCGGCTTCGCCGACCGCGCACTGGTCCAGGCCTGGCGCTGGAACCTCGACTATGTCGAGAGCGCCCAGGGCAACGCCGCTACCTACTGGTATGCCAAGGAGACGAATCACTACAAGAAGAACAAGTCCGAAACCGCGAACGCCGCCTACACAAGAGGTGGCTACCTGAAGGAGATCAAGTACGGGCTACGGAAGGGCGCGCTGTTCACCGATGACGCCGACGCCAAGGTCACCTTCGACCATGCGGAGCGCTGCACCGCGTCGGACTGCTCGGAACTGAACAAGGACACCGCTCGCAACTGGCCGGACGTGCCTTTCGACGCGATCTGCTCGGACGGCGACAAGGAGTGCAACGCCGCAGGGCCGGCGTTCTTCACGCGCAAGCGGGTCACCGGAGTCCACACCTTCTCCTGGTCGGCGGCCGACAAGACCTACAAGCCCGTCGACTCCTGGGCATTCACCCAGGAGTACCTCGACGGCGGCGACATCGGCGACAGCAGTGACCACACGCTGACGCTGAAGTCGCTGAAGCGGACTGCCGAGGCCAAAAGCACGAGCATCACCTCGCACCCGATCTCCTTCACCTACCAGATGCGTCCGAACCGGGTGGACGGCACCGAGGACGTCCTGCCCCTCACCAGGCCGCGCATCTCCACCGTCACCTCGGAGACCGGCGCTCTCACCACGGTGACCCTCTCCTCGCCGGAGTGCCTCCGAAGCGACGTCAAGGACGCCGCGGAGGACACGAACACCCGGTCCTGCTACCCGCAGTACTGGAATATCAACGGGGCGGAGAACGCGTCCGTGGACTGGTTCCACAAGTACCGGGTGCTGGCCGTGGTCACCACCGATCCCGCAGGCCAGAACGATGCGGTCGAGCACGCCTACGAGTATGCGGGAGCGGCATGGCACTACAGCGATGATCCGTTTACCCCGAAGGCGGAGCGGACTTGGGCCGACTGGCGCGGCTACCGGCAGGTGACGGTGTACACGGGGGCGAAGGGCACCACCCGTTCCAAGACCGTCTCGCTCTACATGCAGGGAATGGACAAGGACAAGAAGGCGGACGGCACCACCCGGCAGGTGACCATCACTCCGGTGCCCGTCAGCGGTCTGAGCATCGCGACGTTCGACGACAGCGACCAGTACGTGGGCCAGTTGCGCCAGCAGATCGTCTATGCGGGCACCGAAGCGGTCTCGGTCATGGTGACCGACCCCTGGTCGAGGGAGACGGCCCGGCAGACGGTGCCGGACGCTGCGGACCACATTGCCCGGTACGTACGGGCTGGCAGGACAACCACCTACACGTACCTCACCGGGTCGAAGACCTGGCGGACCCGTGCGGTCACCACCACCTACGACGACTACGGCATGCCCGTCACCGTCGACGACTCCGGGGACGCAGGCAGGAGCGGGGATGAGACCTGTGCCCGTACGTGGTACGCCCGGAACGACGAGGCGGGGATCACCAGCCTGAAGTCCCGGGTGCGCCGGGTGGGCAGGCCGTGCTCCGTCACCGATGCAGGGCTCGCCCTGCCGACCGGTTCCGGGTCCCGTGGTGATGTGCTGTCCGACACCGCGACCGTGTTCGATAACCCGCAAGCCACCGGGTGGACGGCGGGCCAGGTCCCGACCAGGGGGAACGCCACCTGGTCGGGACGGGCCACCGGGTATTCGGCGAAGGCGGAGGCCGACGGGCAGCGCTTGCCCAGCGGCTGGCAGACCATCGGCACGACGGCGTTCGACGGGCTGGGCCGCCCGACCAGCGTGACCGACGCGAACAAGAAGTCGACCGTCACGGAATACACACCCGCCGACGCGGGGCCGCTGACCAAGACGGTCGTCACCAACCCCAAGAACTACCGGACCACCAACTTCATCGACCCGCGGCGCGGCCTGGCGGAACGTACCTACGACGCGAACCTGAAGAAGACGGAGCTTGAGTACGACGCGCTCGGCCGCCTGGTGTCGGTCTGGCTGCCCAACCGCAGCAAGGCCGCCGGGGACGCGCCGAGCAACACCTTTGCCTACCAGCTGAACACCACCAAAGCGTCCTGGGTGTCGACCTCAACGCTGAAGGCCGACGGCAAGACGTACAACACCACGTACAACCTCTATGACGCGCAGCTGCGTCCGCTGCAGACCCAGTCGCCCACTCCGCTGGGCGGCCGGATCCTCACCGACACCCGCTACGACTCGCGTGGCCTGGTCTACGAGACCTACGCGGACATCTTCGACAGCGGCAGCACGCCCACCGGCACCTACACCCGAGCGGAGTACGGCGAGTCCGCCACCCAGACGGCCATAGGCCACGACGGCGCGGGTCGGGAGACGGAACGCACCGTGTCCTTCTACGGACAGAAGCGGTGGACCAGCACGACGACCTATACGGGCGACTCGACCGCCACCACCGCGCTCGAACACGGCTCGGCGAAGCGCACCATCGTCGACGCGCGCGGACGAACTGTCGAGACCCGGGAGTACGCGGGGCCGAGCCCCGAGGACAAGGAGTTCGGCGGGGGACTGGGAGCCGCCTACACCTCGGTGCGGACCACCTTCACACTGGACGACAAGGAATCAACCATCGTCGGCCCCGACAACGCGAAGTGGACCTACGAGTACGACCTGTTCGGCCGCCGCACCCGCACACTCGACCCGGACAAGGGCGAAGCGACCACGGAGTACAACACGCTCGACCAGGCGATCAAGACCACGGACGGGCGGCGCACCGAGCCGATCGTGACCGAGTACGACGAGCTCGGTCGCATCACCGGGACCTGGGTCGGATCGAAGACGGACGCCAACCGCCTTACCGAGCAGACCTACGACACCGTGCTCAAGGGAAAGCCGGCCGCCTCGATCCGGTATGTGAACGGCGCGGGCGGTGACACCTACACCCGGCGAGTCACCGAGTACGACAGTCTCGACCGCCCCGTGAGCACCCAGCTCGAACTCCCGGCAGGCGACCCGCTCGTCAAGGCGGGCGCGCCGTCCACTCTGGAGTTCAGCAGCTACTACAACATCGATGGCACGCTCCAGTCCGCGCGGGAACCCGCACTGGGGGGGCTCTCCGCCGAGACGGTCTCCCGCGGCTACACCGGCCTCGGCCAGGTCAAGGCCATCACCGGAAGTACCGGATACCTGTTGGACACCGACTACTCGGCCCTCGGCCAACCGCAGCAGCTCATCCTCGGCACGGCGAACACGGAAGCCCAGAAGAAGGCGTACGTGACCTACACGTACGAGGAGGGGACCGGGCGGCTGACCGGCAGCAAGGTCACCGACCAGACGCACCCGTACGCGCTGCAGGACCTCAACTACAGCTACGACCAAGCCGGAAACGTCACTTCCATCAGCGATCCGGCCACGCTCGGCGGGGCGGGCAAGGCGGAGACCCAGTGCTTCGCCTACGACGGCCACCGCCGCCTCACCGAGGCATGGACCCCCGCCTCACAGCAGTGCGGTGACACCCGGAGCGCCGACGCGCTCGGCGGCCCGGCTCCGTACTGGACCGGCTACACCTACAACGACGCCGGGCAGCGGACCAGCGAGACCGAGCATCAGAGCACTGGCAACACCAGGACGACATACTGCTACGCATCGTCCCAGAAGCACACGCTGATCGCGACGACCGCGGCGGCCACCTGCGACAGCGTCGAGGAGAAGTACGTCCACGATGACGCGGGCAACATGACCACCCGGCCCGGCGCGAAGGGGCCCCAGAGCCTGGCATGGTCCCCCGAGGGCAAGCTCGCAAAGCTCACCGAAGGCGCCGACTCGACCAACTACCTTTACGACGGGGACGGCAACCTGCTGATCCGAGACGCGGACAACGGCGAACGAATCCTGTACGCCGGCGCCACCGAACTCCACCTCAAGAAGGACGGCACCACCTGGGCACAGCGCTACTACGGCACCGAGAACCTGACCGTCGCCGTCCGTACCAACCAGACCGGCGCCAACAAGCTCTACTACCTCGCCGGGGACGAGCACGGCACCTCCAGCGTGGCTATCGTGTCCGACACCCAGGCCGTCACCAAGCGCTACATGACCGTCTTCGGTGCCGAGCGGAAGGCCGGAGCGGTGGGCTCCTGGATCGACGACCGGGCGTTCCTGGGCAAGACCCATGACCTCGGCACCGGACTCACCCACCTCGATGCCCGCGAGTACGACCCTGCGCTGGGGCTCTTCCTGAGCGCCGACCCGCTGCTGGAGCCGGCCAAGCACCAGTCCCTCAACGGCTACGGATACGCCGAGAACAACCCTGCGACCTTCTCGGACCCCACGGGCCGTGCGTCGGAGTGCACCGTGGGAGTGGACTGCAGCGTTGGCGCGATGATGTCGGACATGTTCGCCGCTCCCCCGTTCCCCGGAAGCGGGAACTACGGCAGCGCACCGACATCCAGCCAGGGGCTCACCGGCTTCCTGCCGACGGCACCGTCGCTGCTCCAGCCGCCGCCGTTGCTGATGGGCCCGGACCCGCTCCCCGTTCAGTTCAGTCAGAGTCCGGAGATGAAGAAGGTCCAGAAGATGCTGATGGAGGCTCAGGCCATGTGCCGACCGCAGTCCGGGGGGCTGATCGACTCCTTCGGTGGTGATGGAAAGGTCAAGAGCGGCGGTCCATGGAGCCTGGCCTTCCGCTGGATCTGGGGAGACGTCAACGGCACGAACCGTTCAGCGAACCAGAGCTATGACGAGGACGACGAACTGACCCAGTTGCTGATCAAGTCCTCGAGCATGAAAGACGCACGGGTAGAGGTCGCCGAGCACTTCGCCGCCACGGGATTGGATAAGGAGCAGAAGACCAAGTACAGCACCACAAAGAACAGGGACGGCAAAAGTTTGAATCTGCTTCAGATGGCAGGCATGTACGTCTCGGACTTTGGTGGGCTCCTGGTTGGAAAGGAGGACCGAGCGGCCCAGGGGGCTCTCGGTTCCTACGACCTCAAGTACACGGTGACGAAGTCTAAGGGAAATACGCTTACGGTCAGTTATCATGCCTCGACCGAGATCAACAATGAGTCCTTCTTGCCGGGTCCTTGGGGGTGGCAAGAGGATGCGAATGGGTTTCCGCGCTACTTCGGTGGGTATTTCGCGGGATTCCGGGTCGACATCCGCTGGCAGGAAAAGATCTACAGGTAGTGAGTGGGCTAGGTATGAGACGTTTCCGTGGGTGTGCGATATTTATCGCTATTCCTTCGCTTCTGTTCATCATCCTGTTTGTGATGCAGGGGTGCGAGGGGGGGAGCCCGGAACTTCGTTCCGAGGAGGTTGTCGGTGTCTGGAAAGGCTCTGGCGGTGGGCGGATCGAGTTCCGGGCTGACGGTACGTTCGATATGTCGGGTATCCCGCGGAGCGCCATAGAGCTCAGCTCCTCCACTACCCAGCCTGGGAAGGGCAGCCTTTCCGGAAGGGGGGAGTGGGAGATGGAGTGGGACCGGGACCCGAGCAGTGGCGTCGAGATCAGCTTCGCTGACGGAACCGAGAGTGCCCTGCTCGAGATCACCCGGATCGGAGACGAGCCGGAGATGTATTTCGAGTTGAACGTCGACACGGATCGCGGCTACCGGGTTCGCCGCGAGGCATCCGACCGGCGCGGCTCCGGACAGAAGGGCTAGTTGTATTGCCCTGTGAGCAAGCGCTCCAAGCGGCCGAGGTACGCGCTTGAGGTTCGGTGCAGCTAGAGGCTGCATCCGTCAGTGGCCGTGACCAGCGAGGTGAAAGATCCGCTTGCACGGCCGACGGCGCGGTTGCGCAGACCTATCTTGCATCTTCGATGGTCGCGCCCGTAGCTCGCTGTTCCCCGCTGTCGTTAAAAACGAGAATGTCATCGGGGCGGTTCACTCTGCTGTACGAACCGCAGCTGTATGCAAGATTCAACGGACCTATGCAGACCCAGATGCAAGGTCAAGCTGACCTATGCAAGGTCAGCTTGACCCGGGGTGGCAGGAGGCCGCGAACGAGGCGCCGCGCCATATGGGCGGGTACTTCGCGGGATTCCGGGTTGATATCCGCTGGCAGGAAAAGATCTACAAGTAGCGAGTGGGCTGGGTATGAGACGTTTTCGTGGGTGTGCGATATGTGTGGCTGTTCCTCTGCTGCTGTTCGTGGCCCTGTTCGTGATGCAGGGGTGCGGGGGGAAGAGCCCGGAACTTCGCTCCGAGGAGGTCGTCGGTGTCTGGAAAGGCTCCGGCGGCGGGCGGATCGAGTTCCGGGCGGACGGCACGTTCGACATGTCAGGCATCCCGCGGAGCGCGATCGAGTTCAGCTTCTCCACACCCCCTCCCGGGGAGGGCAGCCTTTCCGGGAGGGGGAGGTGGGACCTGGAGGGGCAGCGGGACCCGAGCAGCGGCGTCGAGCTCCGCTTCGTCGAGGGCGGCTCGTTCGCCGATGACGCCGGATTCGCCCTGCTCCGGGCCGCTCGGGGCGGGGACGAGCCGGAGGTGTACTTCGAGGGGGACCCCGACACGGAGCGTGGCTATCGGGTCCGCCGCGAGGTGACCGACCGGAGCGGTCCCGGGGAGAAGTGAGGGGGCGGGGACCAGGTGCGGGCCCGGGTCCGGTTCGACGACCCTTGTCGGGGCCGTCCACGCGGCGGTGTCCAGTTCAGCGCCGAAGCGGGGCGCCGCCGCCAGGACCGCGCCCCGGGCACCCACCTCGCCCTCGACGATCCGCAGCGAGCGGCCCAGCACGTCCGCGAACAGCCGGGTCCAGGCGGGGGAGCGGGTGCCGCCGCCGCACGGTGCCAGGGTGCCGGTGAGGCCCGCCGCGTGCCGGGCGCTCGGCCTTACGCCCCGGCTCGACCACGAGCTGCGCGAGTGCGACTTCGGCGAGGTGGAGGGGCGCACGCTGGCGGAGTTCGAGGCCGAGCACCCCCGGCGGGGCGGGGAGTACCGCGCCGACCCGGTGGCCCATCCGTTCCCCGGGGCCGAGGACCCCCGGGCGGCGGCGGCCCGGGGCGCGACGGCACTGCGCCGGATCGCGGACGAGCACCCGGGACAGCGGGTTCTCGTCGTCGCCCACAACACCCTGCTGAGGCTCGTGCTCTGCGAACTGCTGTCGATCCCGCTGGGCGCCTACCGCCGGGCCTTCCCGAAGCTGCGGAACACGGCGATCAGCGAGGTACGGATCGGGGAGCGGGGCGGGGCGCTGCTCTCCCTCAACGTGCCGTGCGCGCCGCACGCCCCCGCCGCGCCGCACGCCCCCGCCGCGCCGCACGCGCCCGCCGTGCCGGATGCGCCCCTGGTACCCGACGTCAGCCCGTGACGGCCGCGGCCCGCCGCTGGCGTACGACACCGGCGACGATCAGCACGGCGGTGAGGGCGCCGCTCGCGACCAGTTGGTCGCGCGTGTCCGGCTGGCCCAGCATCAGGACGAAGATCCCGCCCATCGCCAGCAGCGCCACCAGCGTCAGCACCGGGAAGCACCACATCCGCACGGCGAGCTTCTCCGGGGCCTCGCGCTGGGTCCGGCCGCGCAGGATCAGCTGGGAGACGGCGATGAAGACCCAGACGACCAGGATCACCGCGCCGATCATGTTGAGCAGCCAGGGGAAGACGTCGTCGGGACGCCAGTAGCTGAGCAGCACGCACAGGAAGCCGAACACCGACGAGACCAGGACGGCCGCGCGCGGCACGCCGGACGAGATCCGGCCGAGCCGCCGCGGGCCCTGGCCCCGCGCCACCAGCGAGCAGACCATGCGCGAGGAGCCGTAGATGTTGGCGTTCATCGCGGAGAGCAGGGCGACCAGGACGACCACGTTCATGATCTGCGCCGCGCTGCCGATTCCGACATGCTTCAGGGCCGCGTAGAACGGGCCGACCTCCACGATCTGCGGGTCGCTCCACGGCACCAGGGTCACGACGACGGCCATCGAGCCGACGTAGAACAGCGCGATCCGCCACATCGCGGTCCGCACGGCCTTGGCGACGCCCTGCACCGGGTCCTCGGACTCGGCCGCGGCGATGGTGACGGTCTCCAGACCGCCGTACGCGAAGACGGAGGCGAGCAGACCGATCACCAGTCCCTCGGCGCCGTTCGGCAGGAAGCCGCCCGCGCCGGTGAGGTTGCTGGTTCCGGGCGCGTCCGTACCGGGCAGCAGGCCGAGGACCGCCAGCACGCCCAGGCCGAGGAAGAGCGTGATCGCCACGACCTTCAGGGTGGCGAACCAGAACTCGAACTCGCCGAACTTCTTCACCGAGGCCAGGTTCGTACCGAGGAAGACCACCATGAACAGCGCGACCCAGGCCCATTCCGGGGTGCCGGGCAGCCAGCCCGTGACGATCTTCGCGGCGCCGATGCCCTCCAGACCGACGGCGACGCAGAGCAGCACCCAGAACGCCCAGCCCACGGTGAACCCCGCCCACGGCCCTATGGCCCGTTCCGCGTGGACGGAGAAGGAACCGGAGGCCGGGTTCGCGGCCGACATCTCGCCGAGCATCCGCATCACGAGCATGACCAGCAGCCCGGAGACGGCGTACGCGATGACGATCGACGGGCCCGCGGCGGCGATGCCGGCGCCCGAGCCGACGAACAGCCCGGCGCCGATGACACCGCCGAGCGCGATCATCGACAGGTGCCGCTGCTTGAGGCCGTGGGTGAGCCCGCCGTCGGCGGGGGCGGCGGTGACGGTCGCCGGGGACTCGACGGGGGAGCCGGAGCCGGCTGCGGCCCGGGGTTCCGTGGGTTCTTCGGTGGGGGGAGAAGCGGGATTCCGAGACATGGACGTGCTCTGTTCGGTAGGTGACACATGGAGGACGCGAGGTGTGGCGTGGGGGACGTCGCGCACAGTCTGAGCGTGCGCACCGGCGGCCGGGAACCACTGTCCGCCATACGGGCACGATGCTCACACATCGTGCACATACGGGCACGCGGCGCCCTCGGCGGGGCGTGCCGGAAGAAAAGCGTCGGCAACCGGCTTTTGGGGGGAACCTACAGTTCTTCCGGAGCGGCTCGCGCGAGCGAACGGCGACGCCATCCGCTCTCGCCTCAGTGACGAGTATCACGTCACCGCATGATTGCCCGGGCGTCTTTGTGTGAACTCCATCAATGCCTCGATCACCGCTTGTCAGCCGCTGACGGTGATCGGTCGTCAACCCGTGGGCTAACGTCGGTCCAGTCTGTCCCCACCTGTCCTCACCCCGCGGAGTCCCGATGAGCACTGCTGCCGCCGCCCCTGCCCGTACCGGAGCGGTCCTCGCCGACCTGCTGCCCGCCGCCAGGCACCGTTACGCCGTCGACACGGCCCTGGTCCTCGGGGGCGCCGCGCTCACCGGGATCGCCGCCCAGATCGCCGTCCCGATCCCCGGCTCCCCGGTCCCGGTCACGGGCCAGACCTTCGCCGCGCTCCTCGTCGGCACCGCGCTCGGCGCCCGGCGCGGCTTCCTCTCCCTCGCCGTGTACACGCTCGTCGGCATGGCGGGGATGCCATGGTTCGCCGAGGCCAGGTCCGGGATGGGCTTCCCGTCGTTCGGGTACGTCCTCGGCATGCTGCTCGCCGCCGCCGCGGTCGGCGCCCTCGCCCGTCGGGGCGGGGACCGGTCCGTGCTGCGCACCGCGGGCACGATGGTGCTGGGCTCCGCGATCATCTACGCGGTGGGCGTCCCGTACCTGGCGCTGTCCACCGGCATGTCGGCGAGCGCCGCGATCGCGGCCGGCCTGGTGCCGTTCCTGCTCGGTGACGCGCTGAAGGCCGCTCTCGCGATGGGCGCGCTGCCCGCGGCCTGGAAGCTGGCCGGCCGCCGGGGCTGACGCCCGGGGCTCACCATCCGCGTCCGCCGTAGACGCGAACCGGAGAGGCTCCCCGGCCGTGACACGTCACGGCCGGGGAGCCTCTCCGGTTCGCATGTACTTCGCGCCCTCACGTCCGGAGCGGCGCGGGGCCCTCAGGTCCGGGCCTCCTGCGCGGCCCCGCCGGTCGCGGGCTCCGCCGCGTTCACGGCCCCCGCTGCGTTCACGGCGTTCACGACCTGCGGGGCCCCCGCGGCCTTCCGCTGCCGGACGTCGCGCACCAGCGCGATCGCCACCACCAGCGCCGCGACGAGCAGCGAGAGCAGCACCTGCTCACGCCCGCTGTCGTCGGTCAGCATGTAGACCAGGACGAACGAGATCATCGCGATGGTCGCCCAGGTCAGATACGGGAAGAGCCACATCCGCACGACCAGCTTCTCCGGCGACTCGCGCAGGATGATGCCCCGCATCCGCAGCTGCGTGAAGCAGATGACCAGCCAGACGAACAGCGCGACCGCGCCGGACGAGTTCAGCAGGAACTGGAAGACGGTGTCGGGCCACTGGTAGTTGAAGAACACCGCGACGAAGCCGAAGACGACGGACGACAGGATGGCCGCCTGGGGCACGCCCCGCTTGTTCACCCGGGCGAACGCCTTCGGCGCGTCCCCGCGCTCGCCGAGCGAGAACGCCATCCGGGAGGCGGTGTAGAGGCCGGAGTTCAGACAGGACAGCACGGCCGTCAGCACGATGACGTTCATGACCTGGCCCGCGTGCGGGATGCCGATGACGTTGAGGGCGGCCACGTAGCTGCCGTCCTTCACGAGCGACGGGTCGTTCCACGGCACCAGGCACAGCACGACGAGGATCGAGCCCAGGTAGAAGACGGCGATCCGCCAGATCACGCTGTTGGTGGCCTGCCGCACGGCGCGCTGCGGGTCCTCGGACTCACCCGCGGCGAGGGTGACGATCTCGCTGCCCATGAAGGAGAAGACGACCATCAGCACACCGGTGAGGATGGCGCCCACCCCCACGGGGAAGAACCCGCCGGAGTCGGTGAGATGGGCGAACCCCGGGGCCGGGGCGTCCGAGCCGGGCAGCAGCCCGAAGACGGCCAGCAGGCCGACGACCACGAACGCGGCGATCGCCACGACCTTGATGCCGGCGAACCAGAACTCGAACTCGCCGTACGACCCGACCGACACCAGGTTCGTCGCGGTCAGGACGACCATCACGATCAGCGCCCACGCCCACTGTGGGATGCCCGGTACCCAGCCCTCCAGGATCTTGGCGCCGGCCGTCGCCTCGACGGCGAGCACCACGACCCAGAAGAACCAGTACAGCCAGCCGATCGAGAAACCGGCCCAGCGGCCCAGCGCCTGGTCGGCGTAGGTGGAGAAGGAACCGGAAGTGGGGCGCGCCGCCGCCATCTCGCCGAGCATCCGCATCACGAAGACGACCATCAGGCCGACCAGCGCGTACGAGATCAGGATGGACGGTCCGGCCGCGGCGATGCCGGTACCGGAACCGACGAAGAGGCCGGCGCCGATGACACCGCCGATGGCGATCATGGAGAGGTGGCGGTTCTTGAGGCCCGCCTGGAGGCCACCGGAGGAGTTCGCCGGGGCCGGCCCGTCGGACCGGTCATGCCTGGTCGGAGTCGTCTGCGACGTCATGGGATGGAGTCCTTACGTGTGCCGATCACTCGTGCACGCCCCGGCCGCCGTGCGAAATGCCGCGGTGGGGCGCGGTCGCTCGGCCACGAATACCGCGGTGGGGCGCGGTCGCCCCGGCCGCGGAAGCCGCGAGCAGGGCGTGGTGCATTGAAGCCTCTCGGACACCAAGAACGGAAGACTTCATTCCGGTTTCTTGGCAGAAAAGTTGCCTGTGAGGCATTTCCCACACGGGACTCGCGCACGCATCACGCCAGGGGTGTCCGCCTCGCGCGGGGCGGTCCCCGTATGCGTCCCGCCCGCGTCGCACCGTGTCACCGCGCGCGTGGTACCGCACGCCGATCCGCGCCGTGCCACGTGCGGGCCGGTGCCGTGCCGCACACACCCTCCTGCCGTGCCGCACGAGGGCGTGCCGTACGTCACGCGGGGCCGTCGGCGGTGGCCTTCCGGGTCGGCGGGCCCGGTGGCGTCTGTGACATGACCCCGATGACGGCCGCCTGGCGTCTCTCGTGCCACACTCGGAACATGCGCGTGTACCTCGGCTCGGACCATGCCGGCTATGAACTCAAGAACCACCTCGTCGAGTGGCTGACGGCCCAGGGCCACGAGGCCGTCGACTGCGGTCCCCACATCTACGACGCCCAGGACGACTACCCGCCGTTCTGCCTGCGTGCCGCCGAGCGGACGGCCGCGGACCCGGACAGCCTCGGCATCGTGATCGGCGGCTCCGGCAACGGTGAGCAGATCGCCGCCAACAAGGTCAAGGGCGTGCGTGCCGCGCTCGCCTGGAGCGAGCAGACCGCCGCCCTGGGCCGCGAGCACAACAACGCCAACGTGGTCGCCATCGGCGGCCGGATGCACTCGCTGGACGAGGCCACCAAGTTCGTCGAGATCTTCCTGGCCACCCCGTACTCCGGTGAGGAGCGCCACACCCGTCGCATCGAGATGCTGACGGCGTACGAGACGACCGGCGAGCTCCCGCCGATCCCCGCCCACCACCCGCAGCAGGGCTGACCGAAAACCACCACTGTGCCGCCGGGACCCCCGGCGGCACAGCCGCATCCGGCCGGTGCGGTTCCCACCGCCAGCCCCGTCCGGCGGCGAGACCGTCCACGACGCCGCCCGCCACGGTCGCCGCCACCGTCATCGCCGGCGTCACCGCCACTGCCACCGAGGAGAGCCGCCGCAGTGCCCGAGGGACACACGATCCACCGCCTCGCGGCGGACCACCGGGACAGGTTCGCCGGGCGGCCGGTACGGGTGAGCAGCCCGCAGGGCAAGTTCTCCGACAGCGCCGCGCTGCTCGACGGCCGGACCCTCACCAGCGTCGACGCCCACGGCAAGCACCTCTTCCTCGGCTTCGGGGACATCGGCTGGGTCCACATCCACCTGGGCCTCTTCGGCAAGCTCGGCTTCGGGACCGCCCCGGCCCCGCCGCCCACCGGCACGGTCCGGCTGCGTCTGGTGAACGACGACCACCACGCGGATCTGCGCGGCCCCACCACCTGCGCCCTGATCACCGGACCCGAGAAGCGCGCGATACACGACCGCCTCGGCCCGGACCCGCTGCGGACCGACGAGGACGGCGAGCGGGCCTGGGGGCGGATCTCCCGCAGCCGGATCACGGTCGCCGCCCTGCTGATGGACCAGAAGGTCGTCGCGGGCGTCGGCAACGTGTACCGCGCGGAGGTGCTGTTCCGTCACGGCATCGACCCGTACCGCCAGGGCAAGGACCTGCGGCGCGCCGAGTGGGACGCGATCTGGGCCGACCTGGTGGCGCTGATGCGCGAGGGCGTGCGGAACAACCGGATCGACACGGTCCGTCCCGAGCACACCCCGGAGGCCATGGGCCGCCCGCCGCGCGTCGACGACCACGGCGGCGAGGTGTACGTGTACCGCAGGGCCCGGCAGTCCTGCCACATCTGTGGCGGCGAGATCCGCACCGCCGATCTCGCCGCCCGCAACCTCTTCTGGTGCCCGGGCTGCCAACGGGCCTGAGAGCCTGTCGGAGGTCACCCGACAGGCTCTGAGCCCGCCGCCGGACCTCCCGCGAGCCGGAGCCCCCGGAAGGGACCGTCCCGGAACCGCCGGGTCGGCACCCCGGGGCGAAACCCCCCGGGTACGGCACCCCGGTTCAGAACCCGCGGGGCAGCCACGGCGCCACGTCCGACGAGAACGCCGTCGACGCCTCCGCCAGCGCGCCCGGCCGCAGCTCCCGTACCCGTCCGGCGCGCGCCAGCGCCGTCAGGGACTCGCCACCCAGATATACCGAGCCCAACTCCCGTACCGACAGCGCGAGGTCGGCCGGGTCCTCGGTCCGCCGACAGGTCGCCGCGCCCTTCGCGTCGCCCGTCAGCCGCCAACGCCCCGCGTTCCAGGGGCAGAACGTGTCCTTGACCTCGAACACCACGTCCACCGGCGCCCGGTACGTCCGGGCCTCCAGCGCCGCCCCCAGCTCCACCAGCCGCACGTGGAGCGAGTCCCGGAGCCGGACGTCGCATCGCCGCACGTCCGACACCAGATGCAGCACCGCGTCGTCCTCCGGACGGTTCCGCGCCTCCACCGTCGACGTAAGGTCGATCTCGAAGACGAACCGCCACAGCGCCGCGTACGACGCCGGGTCCAGCGCGTCGAGATCGTTCACGATCACCGTGCCCCGGGGGCCCGCCATCTCCCATTCGGGCTTGATGCGATACGTCACATAGCCGACGACCTCGCCGTCCAGCTCGGCCAGCACACACTGCTGCGCGGAGGTCCCCTGGCGTTCGCTCGGCGGATCGACCATCGGCTTGCGCTCCCAGCCGGGGCCGTGGGCGGGGGTGCCGGGACGACCGGGCACCAACTGCGCGTAGACGCTCTCGCACGCGGCCACCGCCTCGTCCGGCCGCGCGTGACGCAGCCGCACCGCGTCGGTGCCCTCCGGCACCGTCAGCCGCACCCGGTCCGTGTCGATCGTCAGGGACATCTGCCGGCTGGCCGCCCCGTAGCCGAACCGGCCGTAGATCACGGGCTCCGACGCCGTCAGAACGGCGAACGGCTCACCCAGCGCCCGGACGTCGTCGAGCTGTCGGCGCATCATGGAGGTCAGCAGCCCGCGCCTGCGGTGCGTGGACGCGACGCTCACCATCGTGACCCCGGCGGCGGGCACCAGCGCCCCGCCCGGCACGGCGACCCGGAAGCTGAACGCCCCCGCCGTGGCGACCACGTCGGAACCGTCCCAGATACCGAGCGACCGCTCGGGCTCGGTCAGTTGCTCATCCAGCTCACGCTGTTCCGGTGGTTCCGCGACTCCGCCGAACGCGAGTTCCAGGGACTCGAACCATTGGTTCCACTCGGACGGGCGCAGTACGCGAAGCTCGGTCGTCATGGGTCATACCTATCAGGGGCCCAGCAGCCGGTCGACCCGATTTCGAACGCATTGTCACGGGGTCCCCCTGCACCGGAAGCCGTCGGGTGGATAGGGTCCCCGCAATGGCCCGTCGCGCAGGAGCAGAGACGTACCCGGCCCGATTGCGGAAATCGGTGCACCGGGCGCGCGTCGCGCTGCGCAAATCCGGGGTCGACTACTTCCGGGGCGACGGGGCCGAATGGATCGCGCTGGCCGGTCTGCTGCTCACCGTTCCGGCCATCACCTGCGCCACCCTGGTGAACCCCGTGTGGTTCTCACCGGCGGCGCTCGGCCTGCCGATCGTGGCGGGCGGTCTGTTGCTGCGCCCCGCGAGCCTGCTCGGCGTGTACGCGACCGCCGCCCTGGCCCTGATCGTGGAGTCGCTCGGACTCGGCCCGTACGAGGACGGCCCGGCCCGGGTGACGCCCGGCATCGTCCTGGTGGTCGCGGCCTGCGGCTTCTTCGGGCTGGTCCTCGCCCAGTTCCGGGCCAGGGTCGGGGTGCCGTGGCGACGCGGCAGCACCATGCTCTTCGACCTGCGCGAACGCATCCGGGTGCAGAGCGCCCTGCCCCGGCTGCCGCAGGGCTGGCACCGCGAGATGGCGCTGCGTCCGGCGGGCGGGCAGTCCTTCTCCGGCGACTTCGTCGTCGCGGCCCGTACGAACGGCGGCCGGTCCCTGGAGGCCGTCCTCACCGACGTGTCCGGCAAGGGCATGGACGCGGGCTCGCGCGCCCTGCTGCTGTCCGGCGCCTTCGGCGGTCTCCTCGGCTCGCTGCCCCCGCACGGCTTCCTGCCCGCGGCCAACGGCTATCTGCTGCGCCAGGACTGGGAGGAGGGCTTCGCCACATCGATCCATCTGGTCCTGGACCTCGAATCGGGCGACTACGAACTCTTCTCCGCAGGGCACCCGCCGGCCCTGCAACTCCACTCGGGCAGCGGCCAGTGGGAGGAGAAGGCCGCCGAGGGGCCGCTCCTCGGGGTGTACGACGGGGCGCAGTTCGACGCCGTGAAGGGCTCGCTGGCCCCCGGAGACGTGCTGATGCTGTTCACCGACGGCCTGGTGGAGGCGTCCGACCGTGACATCGCGGAAGGCATCGACCGGCTGACCGGCGAGGCCGACCGCTATGTCACGACCGGATTCGAGGGCGCGGCCTGGCATCTGATCGAGGCGTGCGCCAAGGACGTCAACGACGACCGGGCGCTGCTGCTGTTGTCGCGGACCGCCTGACCCCGCCGTCGGCGCCCGGTACCGGACGGACCGTCCGAGCCGGAGACACCCCGAGCCGTACGCGTACGGCACCCGAGCGGTCCGCGCGACGGGCCCGGCGGTTCCGGCACCGGCCCGGTACCCGCCGACGTACCGGCCGCCCGCCCTTACGTCTCAGGCCGGGACCGGGACTCCTTCGGTGCTGTCGTCGCCATGATCACCGCCGCTGCCCCGGCCCGGACCTCCGTCCCGGCCGCCCGGCAGGACGCGGGCCAGCCAGTGCGAGCGTCCGGCGGCCAGCGGCGACAGGACCGCGAGGACGAGCACGTAACCGGCGATGAACGGCGGGAGCCGTTCGTCCAGTCCCGCGCCCGCGGCCATCGTGGCGAGGATCAGGGCGAACTCGCCGCGGGCCGTCAGCGTGGTCGAGATGTTCGCCGCGGCCTGCGCGCCGAAGCCGTAGACGCGTGCCGAGACCATCCCGGAGAGCACGTTCATCACCACGGTCAGCGCCACGGCGGCCAGCACCGGCCACAGCACGCCCGGCAGGTCGCCGGGGTCGATGGACAGTCCGAAGGCGAAGAAGAAGATCGCCCCGAAGGCGTCGCGCAGCGGATGGACCAGTTTGAGGATGCGCCCGCCCGACGTCGTGCTGCCGAGCATCAGACCCATCATGAACGCGCCGATCGCGTCCGCGACCCCGAACCATTCGGACACCCCGGCGACGAGCACGGCGGCACCGAGGAAGGAGATGACGAGCAGTTCGTCGTCCGAGGTGTGGATGAGCTTGCTGACGAGCTTCGTGCCGAACCGCGCGGTGAGCGCCAGGAGCAGCAGGAAGCCGAACGCCTTGCCCCCGTCGAGAATCGCGGCTCCGAGGCTGTCCGAGCGCGACAGGATCGGCTGGAGCGCGGCGAGGTAGAGGGCGAGGAAGATGTCGTCGACCACGATGATGCCGAGGATCGTCTTGCTCTCCGGGCTCCCCAGACGCTTCGTGTCGACGAGGATCTTGGTCACGATGGCCGACGAGGAGATGCCGATGACCCCGGCCATGACCAGGGCCTCCGAGGTGCCCCAGCCCAGCGCGAAGCCGAATCCGAGCCCGGCCCCCACGTTCAGGAGCAGGTAGACGGAGCCCGCGACGACCATCTTGCGGCCGCCTGCCTCAAGGTCGTCGAGGTGGAATTCGAGGCCGAGGTAGAAGAGCAGCAGCACCAGGCCGAGTGCCGAGAGCATCTCCAGGTCGTGCGGATCGGCGACCAGCACGATGCCCGGGGTGTGCGGGCCGAGCAGGATCCCGGCCAGGATGAACAGGGGAATGGTCGGCAGTCCGATGCGACTGCCGACACGGGCGAGAACGGCGGCGGCGAGGAAGGCGCCGCCCATGGCGATGAGCGTGTCTGCGTGTCCGATGAGCCTGATCCTTCGTCGGGTCAAGAGAGCGTCAAGGAATCGTCAGTAATTAGTTTACCGAACAATTTACGTTGTAACTATGGCCCGGGCTTCCGATCGCCGACCTCGGGTTTGCCCCACCCCCGATCCGCCGGTAGCCGTCATGGCCCGCGCCTGCTCCTGATCCGTACGTTCGAGTCGCCGGCCGGAGAAGCGGCCGGTGAGCAACGGAGGGCGGACATCATGGCGCTGCGACGCACCAGGCAGGGCGCGCAGAAGCGGGACGAGCGGAACGCGTGGGACGAGCGGGGCGTGCGGACACGGAGCGGAGGCACGGACTTCACCGACGGCACGGAGCTGGCGTACCGCACGGACCTCACAGACCTCATGGGCCCCTCGGAGCCCGTGGACGTCACCGACCGCTCGGACCGCACGAACCGCGTGGACCGCGCGGAGTTCGCGGTCGAACTGCGCGGCGTCCGGCGGCAGTACGGCCGGGGCAAGGCGGCCGTGCACGCCCTGCGGGGCATCGACCTGGCCCTCCCGCACTCCGGTTTCACCGCCGTCATGGGACCATCCGGCTCCGGGAAGTCGACCTTCCTGCAGTGCGCGGCCGGGCTCGACCGCCCCACCGCCGGCTCCGTCCGCCTCGGCGGCACCGAGATCACCGGGATG
Source organism: Streptomyces sp. NPDC002476 (assembly GCF_042889785.1). Classification (NCBI taxonomy): domain Bacteria; kingdom Bacillati; phylum Actinomycetota; class Actinomycetes; order Kitasatosporales; family Streptomycetaceae; genus Streptomyces; species Streptomyces sp. NPDC002476. Next base: position 62,493 of record NZ_JBIARH010000010.1, read on the forward strand.
AAGGAGAGCCGCCTCACCGAACTGCGACGCACCCGACTCGGCTTCGTCTTCCAGGCGTTCAACCTGCTCCCGTCCCTGACGGTCGAGCAGAACGTCCTGCTGCCCCTGCGCCTGGCCGGACAGCGCACCGGCGGCGCCCGCAGCCGCCGTGCCGCGGCCGAGATGCTCGCCGCGGTGGGCCTCGGCGACAAGGGGGCCCGCCGCCCCGGCGAACTCTCGGGCGGCCAGCAGCAGCGCGTCGCCGTCGCCCGCGCCCTGATCACCCGCCCCGACGTGATCTTCGCGGACGAGCCGACCGGCGCACTCGACACCACCACCGCCGCCGAGATCCTCGGCCTGCTCCGGCACGCGGTGGACGTGCTCGGCGCCACCGTGGTCATGGTCACCCACGACCCGGCCGCCGCCGCCTGGGCCGACCAGGTCCTCTTCCTGGCCGACGGGTCGATCGTGGACAGCCTGCCGCGCGCCGAAGCCGCACGGATCGCCGCCCGGCTGACCGCGCTGACCACGGCGACCGCGCCGGCCACCCAGGGCGACGCCACCGCCCGCGCCCGTACGGGAGCGGCGGCCTGATGTTCGTCCCACGCGTTCCCAACGGCCTCGCCCGCGCGGCCGTCCGCTTCAGACCCGCGGCGTTCGTCGGCACGTTCGTCGCCCTCCTGCTGGCCGCCGCGATCGTCTCCGCCTGCGGCATCCTGCTGGAGACCGGCCTGCGCGCCTCCGTCCCCGCCGACCGCTACGCGAAGGCGCCCGTCGTGGTCGCCGCCGACCAGCGGGTCCACATGACGGTCGGACGCGGCGAGAGCGAGGTCGACGTGGGCGCGCTCGTACCGGACACCGCACGACTCCCCGAGTCTCTGGTGGACAGGGTGGCCGCGGTCCCCGGCGCGGCCACCGCGATCGGCGACGTCGGCTACCCCGTACGCCGGGACGGCGCACCCCTCACCGCCCACGGCTGGGGCTCCGCCCCCCTCACCGGCACCCGGCTGCTCACCGGCGAGGCACCCCGCGCCGGCGAGGTCGTCGTCCCCGCCGGTGCGGGGGCGCGGGTCGGCGACACCCTCGCCCTCGACACCCCCGCGGGAGCCGGGAGGTTCCGTGTCTCGGGCACCGCCGACGCCCCGGCCACCACCGAGAACGGCACCGTCTGGTTCGGAGACCGCGAGGCCGTGAGGCTGTCCGGCCACCCCGGCCGGGTCGACGCCATCGCCGTGCTCGCCGCCCCCGGCACCGACACCGCCACCCTCGCCGACCGGGTACGCGCGAGCGTCGGCCGCACCGCCGGGGCCCGGGTCCACACCGGCGACGACCGCGGAGGTGCCGAGGACCCGGACCTCGCGGACGCCGAGGAACTCCTCATCGCGCTCGGCGGCTCCTTCGGCGGCGTCGCGACCATGGTCGCCGTCTTCACCGCCGCCGGCACGGTCGCCCTCTCCGTCGGCCAGCGCAGGCGCGAGTTCGCCATGCTGCGCGCCATCGGGGCCACCCCCGGCCAGCTGCGCCGCGCCATCGCCTGCGAGTCGCTGCTCATCGCGCCGCTCGCCGGAGCGCTCGGCTGCCTGCCCGGAACCGTCCTGGCCCACTGGTGGTTCGGGCAGCTCCGGGACAAGGGCGCCGTCCCCGAGGCGGTCGTCCTGCACGTGTCCTGGCTGCCGCTGTCCATCGCCACGGCCACCACCATGCTCACCGCGCTCGCCGCCGGTTACTTCGCCGCCCGCCGTCCGTCCCGGACCGAACCCGGGCTCGCCCTCGCGCAGTCCGCGGTCGAACAGCCGCCGTACGGCTGGATCCGGACCCCGCTCGGCATCGCCGCGCTCGTCGGCGGCATCGTCCTCGCCGGTGTCGCGGGGGCCGGCAGCGGCGAGGACGCCGCGAACGCCGCGCTCGGCGTCGTCATGCTCTTCATGCTCGCCGTCGGCCTGCTCGGCCCGCTGATCGCCCGGCTCTGCGCCGCCGTCATCGGCCTCCCGCTGCGAGGCGCCGGCGCCTCCGGCTCGCTGGCCGCCGCCAACTCCCGTACGAACTCACGGCGACTGGCCTCCGCGATCACCCCGATCGTGCTCGCCATGGCCTTCTCCTCCACGCTCGTGTTCATGCACACCAGCGAGGAGCGGGTGATCGCGCACCAGCAGCGCGACGCCGTCATCGCCGACCACGTCGTCACCGCCCCCGGGGGACTCGCCTCCGACGCCACCGGACGCGCCGCCGCCACCCCCGGGGTCTCCACCGCCGTCGGCCTGCTCCGCACCTCCGTCCTGGTGACCGTCGGCTCGGGCGACGAGCGCATGATGCAGGGCACCCCCGCACAGGGCGTCATCGGCACCGGCGACGCCCTGACCGAGGTCCAGGACCTCGACGTCCGGACCGGCTCGCTCGACGGCCTGCGCCCCGGCACCGTGGCCATCGACACCACCCTCGCCGACTCCGCCGGCCGGACGACGGGCGACCGCCTCGAACTGCGCCTCCCGGACGGCACCCGGGCGTCCCCGAAGATCGTCGCCGTCTACGGCCGCGGCCTGGGCACCGGCCTCGTCACGCTGCCCGCCGCCGACCTCGAAACCCGCGTCACCGCGCCGTACGCCTCCGAACTGCTGGTGAGGGCCACCCCCGCCGCAGCGCGGAAGCTCGCCGCGCTCGGCACCGTCACCGACGCCTCCGGCTACGCCGCCGCGCGGGACCGCGACCGCGAGTTCAACGCCTGGGCCAACACCGTCATGGCCGCGGTCCTCGGCGGATTCGCCGCCGTCGCCGCCGTCAACACCCTGGTGATGACCGTGCTCGACCGCCGCCGCGAACTGACCCTGCTCCGTCTCGTCGGCTCCACCCGCCGCCAGATCATGGGCATGATCCGCTGGGAGGCGCTGCTCGTCACCGTGGCCGGGGCCGGGCTCGGCACCGCCATCGCGCTGGCCACGCTGAATCCGATGATGAAGGGGCTGACCGGTGAACCCCCGTACATCCCACCGGTGTTGTACGGGACCTTCGTCGCCGTGACCCTCGGGCTCGGGCTCGCCGCCGCGACGATCGCGGCCCGGGCGGCCCTGCGCAAGGCGGCCGCTCGTCCCTGAGGGCTGTCCTCGGGACGGCCCTTACGACCTGGGGAACAAGAGGGAGTGGATCGGCGAGCGGCGTCGTGCGGCTTCGGCTCCAGGGCGGAGGAGGGAGGCGGATGGGGTCTGTCCTGCTCGAAAGCAGCTGAGAGCTCGGGGAAGGGGCATCGTTGACCGACGACGACGCGGGAGGCGGAGTCGCAGGGCGTCGGGAGCCCGCTCCCTCTTGCTCCCCAGGTCGTTAGAGTCGGGTCGTGACGACGCCACGCAGAAACCTGGACCTGGCCGAAGTCGAGGCGATCGCCCGCGCCGCCCACCGCACGCGGACGGACAAGGCCGGACGCCCGTACGCGGAACACCTCCACGCCGTCGCCGAGGGGGTCCGGGCCAGGGGCGGGACCGACGAACAGATCGCGGCCGCCTGGCTGCACGACGCCGTCGAGGACGGGGTCCTGTCGGAGGAATGGCTGGCCGGGGCCGCACTTCCGCAGCAGGTCAAGGACATGGTCCTCGCCGTCACCAAGCGCGACGGCGAGGACCTCGGCGCGTACACCCGGCGCATTCTCGGCACCCCGGGCGCCCTGCTGATCAAGGAGTCCGACCTGGCGCACAACGCGGATCCGGCCCGCCTCGCCGCATTGGAACCGTCGACCCGTACCCGGCTGACCGAGAAGTACGCACATGTCCGGCGACTGCTCGGCCTCACCTCGGGCGAATCGCCCACCACACATTGAATTCAAGCCAACATGGCGAGGACTGATCCCGGAGAAGGGGCCGATCCGGCGAGCGGCCGACCCCGGAACGGAACCGATCGGTGACGAGGAGCCGACCCGGAACGGTGAACCGGTCCGGGACGGTGAACCGGTCCGGGGCGAGGTGTCCGCCCCGGACCGGCCCGTACCGCATCAGCGTCCGGCGCCGCCCCGCCGGAACGCCCATTCCATCTCCGGCTCGGTCACCGGGCGCAGCAGCCTCCGCACCGGAGGCGTGCACATCAGCGTCACCGCACCGGCCGCCGCGACGGACACGAGCACCAGCCCGGCGGGCGACGACAGCCAGTCGTAGGCGTCGAACAGCCCGGCGTATCCGGCGCCCTTGACCAGGAAACCGTGCAGCAGATAGCCGCAGATGGTTCCGGCGCCCAGCACCGTGAACCATGTGCGGCGGCGCGGCACCAGGGACAGGAAGGCGACGGTGAGCAGCAGCGCGCAGCCGAACATGAGCAGGGTCATCACGGCGCCCGACCACCACGGAGCGCCCATCTCCTGCGCGCTGTTGCTGCGGTAGAACCAGCCCAGCTGCATCCGCGGCGCCGCCCAGTACGCGAACGCCGCGGCCGCGGCGAACACTGCCGGGGCGAGCATCCGCACCTCGCGCCGGCGCACCAGGTCGAAGTGCTCGGGCCTCAGCCGGAGACCGAGCACGAAGAACGGCAGGAACTGCAGCACGCGTTGGAGGTCGAGATCGTCGCCGATGGTCGGTGAGAAGGAGGCGAGCATGGCGACGACGAGCGCCACCGGAAGCGGATGGCGCAGCGCCTGCCACAGCGGTGTGGTGAGGCGCCAGACGAACAGGGCGACCAGGAACCAGGTGAGATACCAGGGGTCGACCAGGCTGATCGGATGGTCGGGGGTGTCGTCCGCGTATCGCTTGAACAGGGAATACGCCGTCTCGAACACCACATACGGCACGGCGACTCCGGTGACCAGGCGCTTCACCTTGGCGGCCGACATGTCGAACGAGCGGGAGAAATATCCGGAGACGACGATGAACGCCGGCATGTGAAAGGTGTACGCGACCATGTACAGCGCGCGGACGGTCCGGCTTCCCTCCATCACCGGTTCCCACGCGTGTGCCATCGCCACGAGCACGATGGCGAGATATTTGACGTTGTCGAAGTAGGGATCCCGCTTCTTCGCCGGGGCCGCCGCCGGATTCCCGTGCGGGGCCGTCGCGGGATCGGCCGTCGCGGTACCGGCCGCTGCCGCAGAGGGCATCGGCCCTTGCTGTCTGGGCTCCGACTCCCGGGTCGCCGATGGGAGCGGGGCCCTCTGAAATACGTTCGGAGCTTGGAACATTCAAAGCACCATAGACGTCCCGATCGCAATTCGTAAAACCGCCTGCTGGAATTACATGTCCGCGTCCACTCGCTGGCGAAACCGCGGAGTACTGTCTGATATGCGCACATTTACCCCCCTTGAGTGGGGCATATCGAAGATCCTTTGGCGGGGAGAATTTCGCGGTGCGCGAATCTGAGAATTGCATGTGAATGAAGTGTGCGGATGCGGAAACCATTATGGTCATGCGCTGTTGTGATTTTCCGACTCGCGGGTGATTCGGTGCACAGGCGATTCGGCGTGCAGGCGCGCAGGCGATTCGACGCACAGGTGATTCACAGGGGCGCGGGCCCGTGGCCGGATCACCGCCGTGCGGGGCCCGTGCGGCTGTGCGCCTGGGGGCGCACGCGAGGCGCGGGGGGCGCAAGGATGGCGTGATCCTGTCAGTGTGATCCGTCACTCGGCGGCGGCCGGAGGGGAGTTGATGGCACGATGGACGGATCGGAGGGGTGCTCGGCCGCACGCCTCCGGGCCGGCAAGGCGGACCGACCGAGGGTGTGATCAGTTGTGGCCATTTCGCTGTCTGTGGTGCTGATGTTGGCGATCATCCTGGTGGTCATGATCCGAGGTGGATCCATCAAGGCCGGCCCCGCGGTCGTCGCCGCCCTCTTCGGCTTCTTCCTCGCCTCGACCGGCTTGGCGCCGACGATCCAGCGCTTCATGGACTCGATAGCGCACACCATCAACCAGATCAGCTTCTGACACCGCCCCGGCTCGAATCCCGGCCCCGCGGGCAGCGGCGGGCGTGGACGGTCCGACGCGAAAGGCCCGGCCCGACGAGATCTCGTCGGGCCGGGCCCGGGCGTGGAGCGGGCGACGGGAATCGAACCCGCGTAGCTAGTTTGGAAGACTAGGGCTCTACCATTGAGCTACGCCCGCATACGTCGCACCGCTGGTCCGGCGACCGGCGGCACGAGAAGCATCGTAGCGGGTCGTGGGTGCTGCCCGCACACCTGATAGCCGCTCCACCGGTCGTCGCGTCCGGAACGCGACCCGCGCGAGCCGCCCTCTGCGAGCCGCTCGCGCAAAGCGGCCGATGCACCGCCTGTCTGCATGTACCCTACGTGTCGCACCGACGGGGTGTGGCGCAGCTTGGTAGCGCGTCCGCTTTGGGAGCGGAAGGTCGTCGGTTCGAATCCGGCCACCCCGACCACCGGCACGTACACGGACCACCCGGCAAGATCACGGACCACCGGCCGGGATCGCCCCGGCGGGATCGCGGAGCACCGGCGAGAGCGCATTGTGGGAGTCCGTCTCCTTGCCGTTACTATGCAAAATGCGTGCCCGTGTGTCTGATGTACCGGGCTCGGTCCGCGAAGCCGCCCCCCGTGCGGCGGAGCAGAACCCCAAGAAGTCAGCCACAAGGAGACCGAACCGTGAAGAGCGCCGTGGAGACCCTGAACCCGACCCGGGTTCGGCTCACTGTCGAGGTGCCCTTCGAGGAGCTCAAGGACAGCCTCGACGCGGCGTACAAGAAGATCAACCAGCAGGTCACGGTGAAGGGCTTCCGCAAGGGCAAGATCCCGGCGCGGGTCATCGACCAGCGGTTCGGCCGCGGCGCGGTGCTGGAGGAGGCCGTCAACGACGCGCTCCCGAAGTTCTACACCGAGGCCGTCAACGAGGGTGAGCTCAACGTCCTCGGCCAGCCCGAGGTCGACATCACCGAGCTGAAGGACGGCGAGCTGCTGGCCTTCACCGCCGAGGTTGACGTACGCCCCGAGATCGAGATCCCGGACTACTCCGGCATCGAGGTCACCGTCGACGCCGTCGAGGTCGGCGACGAGGACGTCGAGAAGGCCGTGGAGCAGCTCCGCGAGCGCTTCGCCTCCACCAGCCCGGTCGAGCGCGCCGCCGCCGAGGGCGACGTCGTGACGGTCGACCTGCAGGCGAAGGTCGACGGCGAGGTCCTGGAGGACGGCATCGCCGAGGGTGTCTCGTACACCATCGGTTCCGGTGAGCTCCTCGACGGCATCGACGCCGCCGTCACCGGCCTGGAGGCGGGTGGCGAGGCCACCTTCACCTCCGAGCTGAAGGGCGGCTCGGCCGCGGGCAAGGAGGCCGAGGTCACCGTCAAGGTCACCGCCGTCGCCGCCCGTGAGCTCCCCGAGCTGGACGACGAGTTCGCCCAGACGGCGAGCGAGTTCGACACCCTCGACGAGCTGAAGGCGGACAGCCGCAAGCGCCTCGAGGAGAGCCGCCAGTACGAGCAGGCCACCCAGGCCCAGGAGCGCGTCCTGGACGCCCTGCTGGAGCTGGCCGAGGTCCCGATCCCGGAGAAGCTCCTCGCGGACGAGGTCCAGACCCGTCGGCACAACCTGGAGCACCACCAGCTCGGTCAGATGGGCCTGACCCTCGACAAGTACCTGGAGATCCAGGGCAAGACCGTCGAGGAGTTCGAGACCGAGACCTCCGAGCAGGCGGTCAAGGGCATCAAGACCCAGTTCCTCCTGGACGAGATCGTCAACAAGGAGAAGCTGAACGTCAACCAGGAGGAGCTCACCGAGCACCTCATGCGCCGTGCCGCCTCCTCCGGCATGAGCCCCGACCAGTTCGCCCAGGCGGTCGTCGAGGGCGGCCAGGTGCCGATGCTCGTCGGCGAGGTCGCCCGCGGCAAGGCGCTGGCCGTGGTCGTCGAGGCCGCCAAGGTCGTCGACACCAACGGTGAGCCCGTCGACCTGGAGGACGAGGAGGAGGCCATCGAGACGGTCGAGGCCGCCGACGGCTCCGCCGAGGCCGTCGCCGAGGAAGCCACCGACGCCGCCGAGAAGGCGGAGGAGAAGACCGAGGCCGCCGCGGAGAAGAACGAGGCCTGAGCCTCGCACGATCCGTACGACGGGCTCCGGACGCTGTGCGTCCGGAGCCCGTCGACTTGGACCGGCGGACCACCGGTCGAGGCCGTCGGCGGCAGGCGCGATGGCCCACAACCCTTGTGCGGACTGCGGAGCTTGCGCTCCCAGCGAACAGTTGGGGAAGCGGGATGGCGTTGTCCCACCTGCGCGTTAGGGTCCATGAATAGGAAGGGCAGGGGAGCCCCCGCCCACCCGGTACGAAGACGCTGAGACGGCCGGAGCCGTCAGAGACGAGCAGGTGGACACGTGACGAATCTGATGCCTTACGCCGCCGGAGAGCCGTCCATCGGTGGAGGACTCGGCGACCAGGTCTACAGCCGGCTGCTCGGCGAGCGCATCATCTTCCTCGGCCAGCAGGTCGACGACGAGATCGCCAACAAGATCACCGCGCAGCTGCTTCTTCTCGCCGCCGAGCCGGACAAGGACATCTACCTCTACATCAACAGCCCCGGCGGCTCGGTGACGGCCGGCATGGCGGTCTACGACACCATGCAGTACATCCCGAACGACGTGGTCACCATCGGCATGGGCATGGCGGCCTCGATGGGCCAGTTCCTGCTGACCGGCGGTACCGCGGGCAAGCGCTTCGCGCTCCCGAACACCGACATCCTCATGCACCAGGGTTCGGCCGGCATCGGCGGTACGGCCTCCGACATCAAGATCCAGGCCCAGTACCTGCTGCGCACCAAGCAGCGGATGGCGGAGATCACCGCCCGACACTCCGGCCAGACGGTCGAGACGATCATCCGCGACGGCGACCGCGACCGCTGGTACACCGCGGAGGAGGCCAAGGAGTACGGCCTCATCGACGAGATCATCTCGTTCGCATCGGGCGTTCCGGGCGGCGGCGGCACCGGCGCCTGATCCGGCACCCACCGGATCGGCTCCGCGCCACGCGCACCTCTCGTACGCCGAGACACCCAGCCACAGAACGCCACCAGGATGGTGAACACCCACATGAACAACTTCCCCGGCGCCTCCGCGAGCGGCCTCTACACCGGCCCGCAGGTGGACAACCGCTACATCGTCCCGCGCTTCGTGGAGCGCACCTCGCAGGGCGTGCGCGAGTACGACCCGTACGCGAAGCTCTTCGAGGAGCGCGTGATCTTCCTCGGCGTGCAGATCGACGACGCCTCGGCCAACGACGTCATGGCCCAGCTGCTGTGCCTGGAGTCGATGGACCCGGACCGTGACATCTCCGTCTACATCAACAGCCCCGGCGGCTCGTTCACCGCGCTCACCGCGATCTACGACACCATGCAGTTCGTGAAGCCGGACATTCAGACCGTCTGCATGGGCCAGGCCGCCTCGGCCGCGGCCGTCCTGCTCGCCGCGGGCACGCCCGGCAAGCGGATGGCCCTGCCCAACGCGCGGGTGCTGATCCACCAGCCGTCCTCGCAGACCGGGCGTGAGCAGCTCTCCGACCTGGAGATCGCGGCCAACGAGATCCTGCGGATGCGCACCCAGCTGGAGGAGCTGCTGGCCAAGCACTCCACCACGCCGCTGGAGAAGATCCGCGACGACATCGAGCGCGACAAGATCCTGACCGCCGAGGACGCCCTCGCCTACGGTCTGATCGACCAGATCGTCTCGACCCGCAAGAGCACGGCCGGAGCGGCCGCCTGACATCGGCCTTCAGCCCTTGGCGCGGCGGATTCGGGCGGTTTGAGAACGCTTGGACCGCGCGAACCGCGTGAACCGCGCCAAGGGGGGCCCGAACGGGGGGCAAGGCAAGGTACCGTCGGATAGAGGCACCAGGAGCCGCTGAACCAAGCTGCTCCCAGGCGAAGGGGAAGCACCTCGTGGCACGCATCGGTGATGGCGGCGATCTGCTCAAGTGCTCGTTCTGCGGAAAGAGCCAGAAGCAGGTGAAGAAGCTCATCGCGGGACCCGGTGTGTACATCTGCGACGAGTGCATCGATCTCTGCAACGAGATCATCGAGGAGGAGCTCGCGGAGACCTCCGAGGTGCGGTGGGAGGAACTCCCCAAGCCGCGCGAGATCTACGAGTTCCTCGAGGGGTACGTCGTCGGGCAGGAGCCCGCGAAGAAGGCCCTCTCGGTCGCTGTGTACAACCACTACAAGCGGGTCCAGGCGGGCGAGAACGGCGGCGCGCAGGGTCGTGACGACGCCATCGAGCTGGCCAAGTCCAACATCCTTCTGCTGGGCCCCACGGGCTCCGGGAAGACGCTGCTCGCGCAGACCCTGGCCCGCATGCTCAACGTCCCGTTCGCCATCGCCGACGCGACGGCGCTGACGGAGGCCGGCTACGTCGGCGAGGACGTCGAGAACATCCTGCTCAAGCTGATCCAGGCGGCGGACTACGACGTCAAGAAGGCCGAGACCGGGATCATCTACATCGACGAGATCGACAAGGTCGCCCGCAAGAGCGAGAACCCGTCGATCACCCGTGACGTCTCCGGCGAGGGCGTCCAGCAGGCCCTGCTGAAGATCCTGGAGGGCACCACCGCCTCCGTCCCGCCGCAGGGCGGCCGGAAGCACCCGCACCAGGAGTTCATCCAGATCGACACGACGAACGTGCTGTTCATCGTGGGCGGTGCCTTCTCCGGGCTGGAGAGGATCATCGAGTCGCGCGCCGGCGCCAAGGGCATCGGCTTCGGTGCGACGATCCGCTCCAAGCGCGAGATCGAGGCGAGCGACCAGTTCCAGGAGGTCATGCCGGAGGACCTGGTGAAGTTCGGGATGATCCCGGAGTTCATCGGCCGTCTCCCCGTCCTCACCTCGGTCCACAACCTGGACCGCGAGGCGCTGCTCAAGATCCTGGTCGAGCCGCGTAACGCCCTGGTGAAGCAGTACCAACGTCTCTTCGAACTCGACGGTGTGGAGCTGGACTTCGACCGCCCGGCCCTGGAGGCCATCGCCGACCAGGCGATCCTGCGCGGCACGGGCGCGCGTGGCCTGCGGGCCATCATGGAGGAGGTCCTCCAGTCGGTGATGTACGAGGTCCCGTCCCGCAAGGACGTCGCCCGCGTCGTCATCACCGCGGACGTCGTCCGCGACAACGTGAACCCGACACTGGTCCCGCGCGAGCCGCGCACGATCGGCAAGAACGACGGCGGTCGCCACGAGAAGTCCGCGTAGCGGCCCGCATACCCGAGGGGCGCCCGGCAGATCCGTCTGCCGGGCGCCCCTCGTGGTGTCGTGGTGCGGTCAGAGCTTGGTGCGGGACGTGTTGTAGAGCTTGGCGGTCAGGGCTGCCAGCGAGTCCTGGGGCATGCCCTTGCCGGCCATGGCGAGCTTCAGGTCGATGCCGACGACGGTGCCGACCGTGCTGTAGTCGGCCCAGACACAGACGGGGACCGTGAACTCCTTGGGGCCGTTCTGGGGAGTGCCGTCGCCCTTCTTGTTGGTCACCTTCATGTCCTGGCACTTCATCAGCGCGCCCTCGAAGCCCGCCGGGGTGACCGCCCTGGGGCTTCCGTCGAGCTCGGCCTCCATGTCCTTGTCGCCCTTCTTGTACAGCGACTCGGCGTCGGTGAAGGCGCTGTTGATGACCTTCGCGGGGTCGGTGACCTCACCCCAGATGCCCGAGAAGGCCAGGGACTTCATGTTCGTGAGGTCGCTCTCGGAACCGGACTGGTACGAAGCGAGGACCTGCTGGGGGTTCTTGATGCCCAGACCCTCGGCCCTGGTCTTGGCCTCGCCGGTCAGGGGGCCCTCGGTCTGTGCCGAGCCGGACGGGGCCTTCTTGTAGTCGTCCACCGACTCCGTCGGCGTGATCTTGTAGCCCTTGGTGGACTCCGCGACATCGCTGTTGCTCGCGCCGCCACCGCCCGACAGCACGAAGTACACCCCGCCGCCGATGACCGCGAGCGCCAGCACGATGCCGCCGACGATCAGGCCCGTCTTCTTCTTCGGCTGGGCCGGCGGTACCGGCATCTGGCCGCCGTACGGGGCCTGGCCGTACGGGGGAGCGGGCGGCTGCTGGCCGTAGGGGCCGGGCTGCTGGGGCTGCGGGGGGCCGTAGCCCGGCTGGGGCTGCTGCGGGGGGACGCCCTGCGGGCCCGGGGCCTGCTGCGGGTGGCCGTAACCGGGCTGGCCCTGCGGGGGCTGCCCGTACGGACCCGGCTGGCCCTGCGGCGGCTGGGCCCCGTAGGGGTTGGGCTGACCCTGCGGAGGCTGCTGGCCGTACGGTCCGGGCTGGTTGTGGCTCATGTGCGGTGTCCCCTGTTCGGACGAAGTGCTCACCGGAGGTGTCGTGACTGCTTATGTGTTCCGAACATCCTGACGGAAAGGGCGCCCGTACGGGCGACCGGGTGGCACACCGTTACCGAACAAACCGGTTTCGGCGCACGACTGTGACAGCCGTAAACTGTCCCCCGTGACCGAGAACACTCAGCAGACGCCAGCCAGCAACCCCGAACTGCCGACCCAGTACGCACCGGCCGAGGTAGAGGGGAAGCTGTACGAGCGCTGGGTAGAACGGGGTTACTTCGAAGCGGACGCGAAGAGCGACAAGCCGCCGTACGCGGTCGTCATCCCGCCGCCGAACGTCACGGGCAGCCTCCACCTGGGCCACGCCTTCGAGCACACGCTCATCGACGCCCTCACGCGCCGCAAGCGCATGCAGGGCCACGAGACCCTGTGGCAGCCGGGCATGGACCACGCCGGCATCGCCACCCAGAACGTCGTCGAGCGCGAGCTGGGCAAGGAGGGCAAGTCCCGCCACGACCTCGGCCGCGAGGCCTTCGTCGAGCGCGTCTGGAAGTGGAAGAACGAGTCCGGCGGACAGATCTCCGGCCAGATGCGCCGTCTGGGTGACGGCGTCGCCTGGTCCCGAGAGCGCTTCACCATGGACGAGGGTCTGTCCCAGGCCGTCCAGACCATCTTCAAGCGGCTCTACGACGACGAGCTGATCTACCGCGCCGAGCGCATCATCAACTGGTGCCCCCGCTGTCTGACGGCGATCTCGGACATCGAGGTCGAATACCAGGACGACGACGGCGAGCTCGTCTCCATGAAGTACGGCGACGGGGACGACGCCATCGTCGTCGCCACCACCCGCGCCGAGACCATGCTCGGTGACACGGCCGTCGCCGTCCACCCCGAGGACGAGCGCTACCGGCACCTGATCGGCAAGCTCATCAACCTGCCGCTGACCGACCGTTCCATCCCGGTCGTCGCGGACGAGCACGTCGACCCCGAGTTCGGCACCGGCGCCGTCAAGGTCACCCCGGCGCACGACCCGAACGACTTCGAGATCGGCCAGCGCCACGACCTGCCGTCCATCACCGTGATGGACGAGCACGCCGTCATCACCACCCCCGGCCCCTTCCAGGGCCTGGACCGTCTGGAGGCCCGCTCGGCGATCGTCGGCGCCCTGCGCGCCGAGGGCCGGATCGTCGCCGAGAAGCGGCCGTACGTCCACTCCGTCGGCCACTGCTCGCGCTGCAAGACCACCATCGAGCCCCGCCTGTCCATGCAGTGGTGGGTCAAGGTCGGCCCGCTCGCCAAGGCCGCCGGCGACGCGGTCCGCGACGGCAAGGTCGCGATCCATCCGCAGGAGATGGAGAAGCGGTACTTCGACTGGGTCGACAACCTCCACGACTGGTGCATCTCACGGCAGTTGTGGTGGGGCCACCGCATCCCCGTCTGGTACGGCCCGAACGGCGAGGTCGTCTGCGTCGGACCCGACGACGAGGTCCCCACCGGCGAGGGCTGGACGCAGGACAGCGATGTCCTGGACACCTGGTTCTCCTCCGGCCTGTGGCCGTTCTCCACGCTCGGCTGGCCGGAGAAGACCGACAGCCTCGCGAAGTTCTACCCGAACTCCGTCCTGGTCACCGGCTACGACATCCTCTTCTTCTGGGTCGCCCGGATGATGATGTTCGGCCTGTACGTCAACGACGGCGTCCCGCCCTTCCGCACCGTCGTCCTGCACGGCATGGTCCGCGACGAGTTCGGCAAGAAGATGTCGAAGTCCTTCGGCAACGCGGTCAACCCGCTGGACTGGATGGACAAGTACGGCTCCGACGCGCTGCGCTTCACCCTGGCGCGCGGCGCCAATCCCGGGGTCGACGTCCCGATCGGCGAGGACTGGGTCCAGGGCTCCCGCAACTTCGCCAACAAGATCTGGAACGCCACGCGCTTCGCGCTGATGAACGGCGCCACGGTCGAGGGCGACCTCCCGCCCGTCGAGCAGCTGTCGGTGACCGACCGCTGGATCCTGTCGCGCCTCGACAAGACCGTCGCCGAGGTCGACGCGTACTACGACGACTTCCAGTTCGCCAAGCTCAGCGAGGCGCTCTACCACTTCGCGTGGGACGAGGTCTTCGACTGGTACGTCGAGCTGTCCAAGACCACGTTCTTCGCGGGCGGCGAGCAGGCGAAGGTCTCCGGCCGGGTCCTCGGCGAGGTCCTCGACGTGATGCTGCGCCTGCTGCACCCGGTCGTCCCGTTCGTCACCGAGACGCTGTGGACCACGCTCACCGGCAAGGAGTCCGTCGTCGTCGCCGACTGGCCGAAGGACCGCGGCTTCCGCGACGAAGCGGCCGAGCAGGAGATCGCGCTCGTCCAGCAGGTCGTCACCGAGGTCCGCCGGTTCCGCTCCGACCAGGGCCTCCAGCCCGGTCAGAAGGTCCCGGCCGAACTCACCCTGGACGGCACGGCGCTCGCCCCGCACGAGGCGGCCATCCGTCAGCTGCTGCGCCTCCAGCCCGCCGGCGACGGCTTCCACGCCACCGCGTCGCTGCCGGTCGCCGGCGCCACGGTCGCCCTCGACCTGTCCGGCACCATCGATGTCGAGGCCGAGCGCAAGCGCCTGACGAAGGACCTGGGCGCCGCCGAGAAGGAGAAGGCCCAGGCCAACGGCAAGCTGGCCAACGAGGCGTTCCTCGCCAAGGCCCCGGACAACGTGGTCGACAAGATCCGCGGCCGTCTCGCCAAGGCCGAGGCGGACATCGAGCGGATCACCGCCCAGCTGGCGAACCTGCCGCAGGGCTGAGCGGAGTCCTGACGAAGCCCCCGTACCCCCGCCGAGGCGCGGGCGGGCGGGGGCTTCGCCGTCCCTGTGTACGAGGGGAGCACGGGAGCCCGTCGGCGGCCGTCGGATGTCGTACGGCCGGGCTCCGGAGGCCGGGCCCGTGTCCGGGACAGCAGGGCCGGGGCTCCGGCGCGTCGACGGGCCCGCGACCGGAGCCGTCACCGTCCCGCGGTCGGGCGCCGCGCGTGTCGCCGTCGCCGATCCGTAGACTGGCCCTGTGAGTGAGCCCCGCCCTTCCGACCGGCACGACGCCTCCGATTCCGACGACGCCTTCGCGGACATCGTCGACGAAGCGACCCAGCGCGACCCCGACCTGGCAGTGATCGAGGCCGGGAGCCGTACGCTGCGCACCCGCTCGGGCCTGCCACAGGGCCCGGCCGTCCCCGCCCGCCCCGCCGACCCCGAGGTGGACAGGGCGCTGCGCGAGGTGGAGCAGGAGCTCGCCGGGCGCTGGGGCGAGACGAAGCTGGAGCCCTCCGTCACGCGCATCGCCGCGCTGATGGACGTGCTCGGCGAGCCGCAGCGTGCCTACCCCTCGATCCACATCACCGGGACCAACGGCAAGACGAGCACGGCCCGCATGATCGAGGCCCTGCTCGGCGCCTTCGATCTGCGCACCGGCCGCTACACCTCGCCGCACGTCCAGTCGATCACCGAGCGGATCAGCCTGGACGGCGCCCCGATGGACCCGGAGCGGTTCGTCGAGACG
The DNA here is from genome assembly GCF_042889785.1 of Streptomyces sp. NPDC002476. NCBI lineage: Bacteria > Bacillati > Actinomycetota > Actinomycetes > Kitasatosporales > Streptomycetaceae > Streptomyces > Streptomyces sp. NPDC002476. Next base: position 78,220 of record NZ_JBIARH010000010.1, read on the forward strand.
TACCGGGACATCCAGCCGTACGTGGAGCTGGTCGACAGCCGGCAGCCCTACCGGCTCTCCTTCTTCGAGGTGCTGACGGGCATGGCGTACGCGGCGTTCGCCGACGCGCCGGTCGACGTCGCCGTCGTCGAGGTCGGCATGGGCGGCAGCTGGGACGCGACGAACGTCATCGACGCCCCGGTCGCCGTGATCACCCCCATCTCGCTGGACCACACCGACCGGCTGGGCGCCACGCCCGCCGAGATCGCCGGTGAGAAGGCCGGGATCATCAAGCAGGACGCGACGGTCGTCCTCGCGCAGCAACCGGTCGACGCGGCGCAGGTCATGCTGAAGAAGGCCGTCGAGGTGGACGCCACGGTCGCCCGCGAGGGCATGGAGTTCGGCGTGGTCTCCCGCGAGGTCGCCGTCGGCGGCCAGTTGCTGACACTGCGCGGGCTCGGCGGCGAGTACGAGGAGGTCTTCCTCCCGCTGTACGGCGCCCACCAGGCGCACAACGCGGTGGTGGCGCTCTGCGCCGTGGAGGCGTTCTTCGGGGTCGGCGCCGAGCGGCCCGGCCCGCTCGACCCCGACACGGTCCGCTCGGCGTTCGCCTCGGTGGTCTCGCCCGGCCGTCTCGAAGTGGTCCGCTCCAGCCCGACCGTCGTCCTGGACGCCGCCCACAACCCGGCGGGCGCCCGCGCCACCGCCGACGGGATCACCGAGTCGTTCGGCTTCTCCCGGCTCATCGGGGTCGTCGGCGTCAGCGAGGACAAGGACGTCAAGGGCCTTCTCGAAGCCTTCGAACCGATCTTCGCCGAGATCGTCGTCACCCAGAACTCCACTCCCCGTGCGATGGATGCCGACGCCCTGGCCGCCGTCGCCGTCGAGGTCTTCGGCGACGAACGCGTCCAGGTCGAACCCCGTCTCGACGACGCGCTGGAGGCGGCGATCACTCTCGCCGAGGAGGAGGCCGAATACTCGGGCGCGGGCGTGCTCGTGACGGGTTCCGTGATCACGGTCGGCGAGGCCCGACTGCTTCTGGGAAGGCGCTGACCCGTGCGAATGCTCTGCGCGTCGACGCTGATCGGTGAATTCTTCGTGATCGGATTCGCCGGCCTCGTCGCGATGAAATCGGACGACCTCACGACCTCCACGGTCTGGACGGTCTGCGGCATCGGCATGGTGCTCTCCGTGCTGCTCTGCGGGATGATCGGCCGCCCCGGTGGCACACAGCTCGGCTGGGTCCTCCAGATCGCCCTGGTGGCCAGTGGTTTCTTCGTCCCGATGATGTTCGTTCTCGGCCTGGTCTTCGGCGGTCTGTGGTGGGCCTCCGTCCACTACGGCCGGAAGATCGACGAGGCCAAGGCCCGGTGGGCGGCCGCGGAGGAGTCGGCAGAGGCCCCCGCCGGTGGCTGATCCGTCATCCTTTGGCCAAACCCGGTCGCGGCCTTGCCCCCACCGCCCTGTAGCCTCGCCTCACCGCACTCGCATGCCCGCAAGGAGCCGCACACCATGACCCAGCGCACCCTCGTTCTGCTCAAGCCCGACGCCGTCCGGCGCGGACTGGTCGGCGAGATCGTCGGGCGGATCGAGCGCAAGGCCGGCTGGCGGATCACCGCGCTGGAGCTGCGCACCCTCGACCGCGCCACCCTGGAGCAGCACTACGCCGAGCACGTGGGCCGCCCGTTCTACGAGCCGCTCGTCGAGTTCATGCTGTCCGGTCCGGTCGTGGCACTGGTCGCCGAGGGCGAGCGGGTCATCGAGGGCATCCGTACACTGGCCGGGCCCACCGACCCGATCGCCGCCGCGCCCGGTTCCATCCGCGGCGACTTCGGCTCGATCGTCCGGGAGAACCTCATCCACGCGTCGGACTCGGAGGAGTCGGCGGAGCGGGAACTGAAGCTTTTCTTTCCCGGACTTTTCTGACCTCGAATCAGCCGAACAGCGCTCATGCCCCGGGGCGACCGAATTAATTCGGTCGCCCTTCGGCGTACGAGTCGGGGTCGCGGGAACGCATCACTCCGACGTAACGTCACCATGAGTGGAACGGCCACCCGTTCCGCCCACAATGGCGAAGGACCCTCGCACGGTGTCCGTGCACACGGCACTACGATGGAATCTTCCACGCCCACAGCGCTCACCTCGCCGACCAGAACAAGCCATCATCGCTTTCCTGGGAGGCCCGACGCATCCTCATGGGGAACAAGGGGAACTCAATGTCGTTCATCGGTCGTGACATGGCTATCGACCTCGGGACTGCCAACACGCTGGTGTACGTCAGGGGGCGCGGCATCGTACTGAACGAGCCGTCCGTCGTGGCCATCAACACCAACACCGGCGGCATCCTGGCGGTCGGCTCCGAGGCCAAGAAGATGATCGGGCGCACTCCGGGCAACATCGTCGCCGTGCGCCCGCTGAAGGACGGCGTGATCGCCGACTTCGAAATCACCGAGCGGATGCTCCGCTACTTCATCCTGAAGATCCACAAGCGCCGCTACCTGGCCCGTCCGCGGGTCGTGGTCTGCGTGCCCTCCGGCATCACCGGGGTCGAGCGCCGCGCCGTCATCGAGGCGTCGACGCAGGCCGGCGCCCGGCAGGTGCACATCATCGAGGAGCCCATGGCGGCGGCCATCGGCTCCGGGCTGCCGGTCCACGAGGCCACCGGCAACATGGTCGTCGACATCGGCGGCGGCACCACCGAGGTCGCGGTCATCTCGCTCGGCGGCATCGTCACCGCCCAGTCGATCCGGGTCGCCGGCGACGAGCTGGACAACGCGATCATCCAGCACATCAAGAAGGAGTACTCGCTCCTCCTCGGCGAGCGCTCGGCCGAGCAGATCAAGATCACCATCGGTTCGGCGGACGACCTGCAGAAGGACGAGCACACCGAGATCCGTGGCCGCGACCTGGTCTCCGGACTGCCCAAGACCGTGGTCATCTCGGCCGCCGAGGTCCGCAAGGCCATCGAGGAACCGGTCAACGCGATCGTCGACGCCGTGAAGACCACGCTCGACAAGTGCCCGCCGGAGCTCTCCGGCGACGTCATGGACCGCGGCATCGTCCTCACCGGCGGCGGCGCGCTGCTGCGCGGGCTGGACGAGCGGCTGCGCCGCGAGACGGGTATGCCGATCCACATCGCCGAGGACCCGTTGGACTCGGTGGCGCTCGGGTCCGGCAAGTGCGTCGAGGAATTCGAGGCGCTCCAGCAGGTGCTGGACGCCCAGCCCCGCCGGTAGACGGCAGGGCACGAGCCCGCGGGCGGACGGGCGCACGCGGGTGGACAACCCGGCAGTCCGTCGTACGGCCCCCTGAGTTCCGTACGGCGGATCGCTGATATACAGGCACGAACATTCCGACGAGGAAGGCACGGCCGCCGCACGTGAGGGACACACGAGAGAGCCGGCTGCTCCTGGTGCTGCTGATCGCCATCGCGTTCGCATTGATCACGGTGGACATCCGAGGCGGCGAGGGATCACCGGTGGACGGCGCCAGGCGGGCCGCCGCCGCCGTCTTCGGCCCGGTCGAGAACGGCGTCGCGGCCGCCGTCGATCCGGTGGGCAACGCCATAGGGGCGGTGCGCGACTCCGGCACCCGGCACAACCGGATCGCCGAGCTTGAGCGCCAGAACGCCGCGCTCAAGACCGCGCTCGGCAGCGACGACCGCAACCGCAACCGGGTCCGCGAGCTCGACAAGTTGCTCAAGAAGTCGGCCACCGGGCAGTACGGCATCAAGGCCGCCGAGGTCATCGCCATAGGAGCCGCCCAGGGCTTCTCCTGGACGATCACCATCGACGCGGGCTCCCGTGACGGCATCCGGCGCGACATGACCGTCATCAACGGCGACGGGCTCGTCGGCCGGGTCACCACCGTCGGCCCGGAGACCGCCACGGTGCTCCTCGCCAACGACCCCGACTTCACCGTCGGCACCCGCATGGAGAAGACCGACGAACTGGGCTTCGCCACCGGCCAGGGCTCCCGGCCGCTGTCGGTCCAGTTCCTCAACGGCAAGGCCAAGGTGAAGAAGGGCGACCGCCTGGTCACCTTCGGATCCAGCAAGGGCAAGCCGTTCGTGCCCGGCGTCCCGGTCGGCGAGGTCGTCCGCGTCGACCCGTCCGGCGGCGGCCTGACCCGTACCGTCTACGTCCGCCCGTACGTCGGGTTCACCAAGCTCGACATCGTCGGCGTCGTCGTCCAGGCCCCGCGCGAGGACCCCCGCGACATGGTCCTGCCGAAGGCCCCGGCCAAGCCCGCCAAGCCGAAGCCCACGCCGACCGTCACCGTGACGATCTCGCCCAACGGCGACATCGTCGACACCGACGGCAACGTCGTCGGCAACATCCACGAGAGCCCCGACCCGAGCGGCGGCCCCGACCCGAGCGGCAGCCCGGGCGCCCGCACCGCCGCGGACGACGAGCAGAGGTAGCGCCGATCCCCATGCGTCTGAACCGGATTCTGCTCTCCACCGTCCTGGTCGTGGTGGCGCTCGTCGTCCAGGTCTCGGTGCTCGCCCGCCTCCAGCTCCCCGGCGCCGTGCCCGATCTGCTGCTCCTCGTCGTCCTCGCCCTGGCCTTCGTGTACGGACACACCAGCGGGGCCCTGATCGGCTTCGGCGCGGGCCTCCTCGCCGACCTGGCACCGCCCGCCGACCACGCCGCCGGGCGCTACGCCCTGGTCCTCTGCGTCATCGGCTACCTCGCCGGACTGGTCAAGCCGGAGAACGGGCAGCTCAGGTCGGCCGCCGTGCCGATGGTCGCGGTCGTCGGCGCGGCGATCGGCTCGACCCTGCTGTACGCGCTGGTCGGCGCGCTCGTCGGGGACACGGCGGCCCGTCACGTGGGCCTCGGCAGCCTGCTGTTCACCGCCGCCCTCTACGACCTGCTGCTCGCCCCGTTCACCGTCCCGCTGATCATGGCCATCGCCAGACGGACCGTGAACGACCCGGTCGCCGAGGCGTCCGGCGGCGGCGACGTGTCCTCCGGATGGCTGGCCTCGGGCACCGGGCTGCGGGTCGGCGACCAGCGCGGCGGACTGCGCGTCAGGGCCACACGCACCGGACGGATCAAGGGAGTCAAGCGACTGTGAGGCCGCACCACCGGGCGGGCACCCCGGGCGCGAACCGTGTCCCGGGCGCGCCCCGTACCCCCGGCACATCCGGCACCCCCGGCCCGTCCCGTACCCCGTCCCGCGCCCCGGGCCCGTCCCACGCCCGGTCCCGTACCCCCGGCCCGTCCCGTCACAGCGGCCCGCACCGCATCTCCAGCCCGACCACCCTCGGGGGCGCCTCGTGAGCAACATCCCCGAGACCGGCCGGACCCCCAGGGTCCAGATCCGTCTCGTCGTCATCCAGGTCCTCGTGTTCTCGCTGCTGTTCACCCTCGGCGGGCGGCTCTGGTACCTCCAGATCCGCAACGGCCAGGAGTACAGCGACGAGGCGAAGAGCAACCACGTCCAGCAGGTCGTGCAGCCCGCCGTCCGCGGCTCCATCCTCGACGCGCGCGGCGTGCCCCTCGCCGACAACGAGACCCGGCTGGTCGTCTCCGCGAGCCGCACCGAGCTGATGAAGATGAAGGACGAGGGCGAGGACGTGCTGACCCGGCTCGCGGGCGTCCTCGACATGAAGCCCCGCGAGGTCATGGACAAGGTGCGGCTCTGCGACGCGAAGACGCCCCAGCCCTGCTGGAACGGGTCGCCCTACCAGCCGATCCCGATCACCGACGAGGCCACCACCCAGCAGGCCCTCACGATCCGCGAGCGCGCCGAGGACTTCCCCGGCATCACCGCCGAACCCACCGCCGTGCGCCGCTACCCCGCGCCCGGCAAGGCCAACACCGCCCAGGTCCTCGGCTACCTCTCGCCGGTCACCGACGAGGAGATCAACAAGGCCCAGGACACCGACTCCCCGTACCTGCGCTCCGACCAGGTGGGCCGCTCCGGCCTGGAACGCACCTACGACAAGGAACTGCGCGGAAAGGCCGGGGTCACCCGCTACGAGGTGGACAACCTCGGCCGGGTCATCGGCGAGGCCAAGAACGACGAGGCGCAGCCCGGCTCCTCCGTCGTCACCTCCATCGACGCCCGGGTCCAGGCCGTCGCCGAGTACGAGCTCAACGAGGCCATGAAGACGGCCCGCCAGTCGTTCGACAAGAACACCGGCGAGAACTACAAGGCCGACTCCGGCGCCGTCGTCGTCATGGAGGCGAAGACCGGGCGCGTCGTGGCAATGGCCTCGCTGCCCAACTACGACCCCAACTCCTGGGTCGGCGGCATCTCCGCCAAGGACTACGCCAAGCTCACCGGCCCCAAGTCCAACTTCCCGCTGCTGAACCGGGCCATCCAGGGGCAGGCCGCCCCCGGCTCGATCTTCAAGGTCGTCTCCTCGACCGCGGCGGTCAACGCCGGTTACCCCTTCGACGGCCACTACCCCTGCCCCAGCTCGTACAGCATCGGCGGGCAGGTCTTCAAGAACTTCGAGTCCCAGGGCTACGGCGACATCACCATCGGCCGCGCCCTGGAGGTCTCCTGCGACACCGTCTACTACGGCATCGCGCACAAGGAGTGGCAGAAGGACGGCGGCACCAAGCCGAAGAAGAACCCCAAGGACTGGTTCTACAAGACCGCCCACCAGTTCGGCCTCGGCAAGGAGACCGGCATCGACCTCCCCAACGAGGTCACCGGCCGCGTCCCCGACCGCCAGTGGAAGCAGAAGTTCTACGAGGCGAACAAGGACGCCTGGTGCAAGCAGGGCAAGAAGGACGGCTCGTACGTCGAGAAGATCGCGTACGAGAACTGCCTCGAAGGCGACAGGATGCGCGCCGGTGACTCCGTGAACTACTCGATCGGGCAGGGCGACACCCTCGTCACCCCGATCCAGATGGCCACCATCTACGCCGCGATCTCCAACGGCGGCACCCTCTACGACCCCACCGTCGGCAAGGCGATCGTCAGCGGCGACGGCAAGAGCGTCGAGGAGATCAAGCCCAAGTCGCACGGCAAGCTGCCGTTCACAGGCAAGACCCGCGACGAGATAGACGAAGCCCTCGCGGGAGTCGCGACCCGGGGCTCGGCCGCCTGGCGGTTCGGCGGCTGGCCGCAGGACAAGATCCCGATGCACGCCAAGACGGGCACGGCGGAGGTCTACGGCAAGCAGACGACCTCCTGGTTCGCCACGTACACCAAGGACTACTCGATCGTCATGACGATCTCCCAGGGCGGCACCGGCTCCGGCGCGTCCGGGCCCGCCGTGCGCAACATCTACGACGCCATCTACGGCCTCGACGACTCCGGCAAGCAGGACCTGAAGAAGGCGCTGCTGCCCACGCCGCAGAAGTCCCTGCCGAAGATCCAGTCGGACGGTTCCATCGAAGCCCCGGAGATCAAGCCCTACAACCCCGCCTCGCAGAAGCCCGCGCAGGAACAGACCCTCGCGGCCGTCCTGGGGAGGCGCGACTGATGGCCGGCTTCTCCGTCTCGCGCTACACCCCCGAACGCTCCGCCTGGGGCAAGCTCCTCGCCCGTGACTCCGTCGTCCGCCGGCTCGACTGGCCGCTGCTCGGGTCCGCGCTCGCGCTCTCGTTCATCGGCTCGCTGCTCGTCTGGTCGGCGACCCGGGGACGGGACTCGCTCACCCACGGCGACCCGTACTACTTCCTGCTCCGGCACGCCCTCAACACGGGCATCGGCTTCGCCCTCATGGTCGGCACGATCTGGCTCGGCCACCGCACCCTGCGCGGCGCCGTGCCGATCCTCTACGGCGTCTCGGTGCTCTTCGTGCTGGCGGTCCTCACCCCGCTCGGTGCCACCGTCAACGGCGCGCACGCCTGGATCATCATCGGCGGCGGCTTCTCCATCCAGCCGTCCGAGTTCACCAAGATCACCATCATCCTGATCATGGCGATGCTGCTCGCCGAGCGCGTCGACGCGGGCGACCATCTCCACCCGGACCACCGGACCGTCGCCAAGGCGCTGGGCCTGGCGGCCGTGCCGATGGCGATCGTGATGGGGATGCCAGACCTGGGCTCCGTGATGGTCATGGCCGTCATCGTGCTCGGGGTGCTGCTCGCCTCCGGCGCCTCCAACCGCTGGGTGTTCGGCCTGCTCGGCACGGGTGTGGCCGGTGCGGTCGCGGTCTGGCAGCTCGGTCTGCTCGACGAGTACCAGATCGCTCGTTTCGCGGCCTTCGCCAACCCGGCGCTCGACCCCGCGGGCGTCGGCTACAACACCAACCAGGCCCGCATCGCGATCGGCTCCGGCGGTCTCACCGGAACGGGCCTGTTCCAGGGCACCCAGACCACCGGCCAGTTCGTCCCCGAGCAGCAGACCGACTTCGTCTTCACCGTCGCGGGCGAGGAACTCGGCTTCCTCGGCGCCGGGCTGATCCTCGTGCTGCTCGGCGTCGTCCTGTGGCGCGCCTGCCGGATCGCCCGCGAGACCAGCGAGCTGTACGGCACGATCGTCGCCGCCGGGATCATCTCCTGGTTCGCCTTCCAGTCGTTCGAGAACATCGGGATGACGCTCGGCATCATGCCGGTCGCCGGGCTCCCGCTGCCGTTCGTGTCGTACGGGGGGTCCTCGATGTTCGCCGTCTGGGTCGCCGTCGGGCTGCTCCAGTCGATCAGGGTGCAGCGGCCGATAAGCGCCTGAGAGCCACCCGGCAGGCTCCGAGCCGGTGAACCTTCCCGGCCGGAGCGCTAGATTCGGTCTATGGCGGACTCGAAGCGTGAGATCGAGCGCAAGTACGAAGCCACCGCGGAGACCCGGCTCCCCGATCTGAGCCGGGTGGCCGGGGTCTCGTCCGTCGTCCACCAGGGCGTCGGCGAACTGGACGCCGTCTACTACGACACCGAGGACCTCCGGCTCGCGGCCGCTTCCATCACCCTGCGCCGCCGCACCGGAGGCGACGACGCCGGGTGGCACCTCAAGTTCCCGGTCGCCTCCGGCATCCGCGACGAGCTGCGCGAACCGCTCTCCGACACCCTGCCGCGCTCCCTGGCCGGACTGGTCCGCTCCCGGGTGCGCGACGGCGCGCTCGTCCCCGTCGTCCGGCTGCGCACCGCCCGCGACGTCCACCGCCTGACCGGCGCCGACGGGTCGTCGCTCGCCGAGGTCTCCGTCGACACCGTGCATGCCGAACGGCTGATCGGCGGCGAGGCCGGACAGCAGCCCGGAGGGCGGCCCGGCCGTGGCGGCACGGCCGTCTGGACCGAGATCGAGGTCGAACTGGCCGACGGCACCGACCCCGCCCTCCTCGACGCCGTCGAGAAGCGGCTGCGCAAGGCGGGCGTCCGCCCGTCCGCGGCCCCGTCCAAGGCGGCGCGCGCGCTCGCCGAGACGGACCCGGGAAACGGGCGGGGGACAGGAGACGAGCGGGGGACCGAGGACGGGCGGGCCGCGCTCCGGGGGGCCCGGACGGACTCCCAGGAGGACACCGCACGCCGGGAAGCCGTCGAGACCGTTCCGGGCGTCCGGAAGGACAAGGCACGCGAAGGGACCGCTCCGGGCACCCGGGAGGGCGCCGGACCCGTCACCGCGGGCGATCACGTCCTCGCGTACCTCCGCGCCCAGGCCGAGGCCATCGCCGCCCTCGACCCGGCCGTGCGCCGCGACCTCCCCGACTCCGTGCACCAGATGCGGGTCGCCACCCGCAGGTTCCGCAGCGCGCTGCGGACGTACCGCAGGATCCTCGACCGCGGCGTCACCGACCCCATCGGCGACGAGCTGAAATGGCTGGCCGCCGAGCTCGGGATCGACCGCGACCAGGAGGTCCTCGACGCCCGGCTGCGCGCGGCCCTGGACACCCTGCCCCGCACCCTGGTCCTCGGGCCCGTCCGCGCCCGGCTGCGGATCTGGTCGGGGGCCCGCCGGGGCGGTTCCCGGCGGGCCACCGTCGAGGTGCTCGACGGCGATCGGTACCTGGCCCTGCTGAACCGCCTCGACGCCCTGCTCGCCGACCCGCCGCTGCGGTCCGCCGCGTCCCACGCCCCCGGGCGCGCGCTGTCCCGCGCCGTGCTCAAGGAGTACGGGCGCCTCGCGGCCCGCGTCGGCCACGCCCTGGAGCTTCCGCCCGGCCACGACCGGAACCTCGCCCTGCACGACGCCCGCAAGGCAGCCAAGCGCGCCCGCTACGCGGCGGAGGCGGCCCGCCCCGCGCTGGGCAAGCCGGCCCGGCGGTTCGCCTCGCGGATGAAGGCCGTGCAGACCCTTCTCGGGGACCACCAGGACAGCGTGGTGGCCCGTGACGCCCTGCGGAACCTGGCCGTCCAGGCGCATGCGGCGGGTGAGCAGGGGTTCACCTGGGGGCTGCTCCACGGGCGGGAGGAGGCGACGGCCGCCGAGGAGGAGCGGCAGCTTCCGGCGGTGTGGGAGCGGGCCGCGAGACCGAAGGTGCGCAGGGCCCTGGGAGGCTGAGCGGGGCGAGCCGGAGCGGACGGGGGAGAGGCGGGCGGAGCGGGCCGCGGGGCGCTCGGCGGAGGGCACTGGGAGACCGGACGCCGGGGTACGCTGGATGGTCACCCTTGCCGGCTCTCGAAAGTTCGCGATGTCTGTCGATTCGGTCTTCCCACAGCTCGAAGCTCTGCTCCCGCATGTGCAGAAGCCCATCCAGTACGTCGGCGGTGAGCTGAACTCCACCGTCAAGCCGTGGGACGAATGCGACGTCCGCTGGGCGCTGATGTACCCGGACGCGTACGAGGTCGGGCTCCCCAATCAGGGCGTCATGATCCTGTACGAGGTGCTCAACGAGCGCGAGGGCGTCCTCGCCGAGCGCACGTACAGCGTGTGGCCGGACCTCGAAGAGCTGATGCGCGAGCACCGGGTCCCGCAGTTCACGGTGGACAGCCACCGGCCGGTCAAGGCGTTCGACGTCTTCGGGCTGAGCTTCTCCACCGAGCTCGGCTACACCAACATGCTCGCCGCGCTGGACCTCGCGGGCATCCCGCTGGAGGCCCGGGACCGCACCGTCGACGACCCGATCGTGCTGGCCGGCGGCCACGCCGCGTTCAACCCGGAGCCGATCGCGGAGTTCATCGACTGCGCGGTGATCGGTGACGGCGAGCAGGCCGTGCTGGAGATCACCGACATCGTCCGCGCCTGGAAGGCCGAGGGCCGCCCCGGCGGGCGCGAGGAGATCCTCTTCCGTCTCGCGAAGACCGGCGGCGTGTACGTCCCGGGCTTCTACGACGTCGAGTACCTCCCGGACGGGCGCATCGGCCGTGTCGTGCCCAACAGGTCGGGCGTGCCGTGGCGGGTGTCGAAGCACACGGTGATGGACCTCGACGAGTGGCCGTACCCGAAGCAGCCCCTCGTTCCCCTCGCCGAGACCGTCCACGAGCGGATGTCCGTCGAGATCTTCCGCGGCTGCACCCGTGGCTGCCGTTTCTGCCAGGCCGGCATGATCACGCGCCCCGTGCGGGAGCGAAGCATCACCGGCATCGGCGAGATGGTCGAGAAGGGGCTCAGGGCGACCGGCTTCGAGGAGGTCGGGCTGCTCTCGCTGTCCTCCGCCGACCACACCGAGATCGGCGACATCGCCAAGGGCCTCGCCGACCGGTACGAGGACGACAAGGTCGGCCTCTCGCTGCCCTCCACCCGCGTCGACGCGTTCAACGTGGACCTGGCCAACGAGCTGACCCGCAACGGCCGCCGCTCCGGACTCACCTTCGCCCCCGAGGGCGGCTCCGAGCGGATGCGCAAGGTCATCAACAAGATGGTCTCGGAGGAGGACCTGATCCGCACGGTCGCCACCGCCTACGGCAACGGCTGGCGCCAGGTGAAGCTGTACTTCATGTGCGGGCTGCCCACCGAGACCGACGAGGACGTCCTCCAGATCGGTGACATGGCGGTCAACGTGATCGCCAAGGGCCGCGAGGTCTCCGGCCAGAACGACATCCGCTGCACGGTCTCCATCGGCGGTTTCGTGCCCAAGCCGCACACCCCGTTCCAGTGGGCCCCGCAGCTGAGCGCCGAGGAGACCGACGCCCGGCTGGCCAAGCTCCGCGACAAGATCCGCGGCGACAAGAAGTACGGCCGTTCCATCGGTTTCCGCTACCACGACGGCAAGCCCGGCATTGTCGAGGGCCTGCTCTCGCGGGGCGACCGCCGCGTCGGTTCCGTCATCCGCGCGGTCTACGAGTCCGGCGGCCGCTTCGACGGCTGGCGCGAGTACTTCAGCTTCGACCGCTGGATGATCGCCGCCGGGAAGACGCTGCCCGAGTACGGCGTGGACGTCGACTGGTACACCACCCGTGAGCGCAGCTACGAGGAGGTCCTGCCCTGGGACCACCTGGACTCGGGCCTGGACAAGGACTGGCTCTGGGAGGACTGGCAGGACGCGCTCGACGAGACCGAGGTCGAGGACTGCCGTTGGACGCCGTGCTTCGACTGCGGCGTCTGTCCTCAGTTCGACACATGGCCACAAGTAGGACCGACGGGTAAGAAGCTGCTCCCGCTTGAGGTCAAGAAGTAGCCGTGACCAGCGGCGATGCTGTCCAGAGGATGGCTGAGACGCTCGCTGGCATGAGCGAGGCGGAGCGTACCGAGATCCTTCGAGGGCTCGGGACGAAGGAGCGTGAGCAGGCTTCCCGCCCTGTGCGGCGAACGCCGCTCCCTGCTCCTCGGCAAGATCCGGACATCGTCTCGGCGGTCGAGTGGGTGTAGCTGACGAGAGGCGTCCGGGCCGTAAGGGTCCGGGCGCCTTCTGCGTGGCGCCGATGGACAGCATCGGGTCGCATCGGGGTGAACACGCCCTCTTGACCCGCAGGTTCCGACAGAGTGAAGGTCGTGCAACCAGGCGCAACGCGCTCGACAGGGAGGGACACCATGGCCTTACGGTTCGTCGGTAAAGATCCCGAGTCCGGAGATCACGGATCACCCGCTGTGTGGGTGGACCAGGAGTCGAAGGATCTTGTGATCCAGGGGTGGACAGCAGACGAGCGGACCACGGGCGAGAGCTCGCGAGATGTGCCGATCCCCGGGCACGAGTCGGTGATCAGGGTTCCGAAGCGGATGATCCCGCTTCTCAGGGAGGCGCTCCGTGTCGCAGAGTCTGACTGACTTCTCTGACCTCATCAGGTCAGTGCAGGAGTCAGCCGTGCATCTTGAGATGCGCGACACGTACGGCGTCGAGAACGAGATCGAAGGCTTCGCCGCGTGGAAGCAAGGGCGCCGGCTCGACCCTGAGGACCGGGGTTCGTGGTGGCGTCCCTGGCTCGACCTCGTTCAGGAGGTCACGGCCAAGGGCGTGGTCATCCGACGTGCCCGCATCGTCTCGGAGCCGGTCAGCGATTACATCGCCTTCGAGCACTCGGGCACCTTTACGAACGTGGCGGCCGGAGAGCAGATCCGTTGGCTGCCCCGTCGCAACGCCTCGGACCTTGCCCTGCCGGGCAACGACTTCTGGCTGTTCGACGGCCGCCTTGTCCAGTTCAACGTCTTCGACGGCGTCGGCCGGTGGGTCCACACTGACCAGACGGAAGACCCTGCCGCAGTTGATCTGTGCGCGTCGGCGTTCGAAGCGGTGTGGGAGCGAGCCATCCCGCACGAGAAGTACGCCGTCTGATTCCTGACCGGTCAGCTCATGCCTTCCTCTCCACTCTCCAGCGCCCAAGCGGCACGAGCCGCTGTGGCTGCCCGCTTGCAGGGCCTCATGCAAGACGCTGGCCTGACAGGGCATGAGCTGGCCGCTCTGTGCGGCTGGCACAAGTCGAAGTCATCCCGGATCGCGCGGGGCAAGACGCCACCCTCGGACGCAGACATCCGTGCCTGGTGCGCTGCCTGCGGGGCCGACGATCACGCGGCCGATCTGATCGCTGCGTCCCGAAACGCAGAGTCGATGTACGTCGAGTGGCGGCAGATCCACCGTGACGGGATGCGGCGCATCCATGAGCAGACCGTCCCGCTGTACCAGCGGACCCGCTCCTTTCGCGTGTACGCCTCGAACGTCATGCCGGGGATGCTCCAGACCCCCGGCTACGCGACAGGGCTCCTACGGTCCATCACGGCCTTTCAGGGGACACCGGACGACGTGGCGGACGCCGTGCAGGCTCGGGCCCAACGGTCCCGCGTGATCCGGGAAGGGGACCATCGGTTCGCCCTGGTGCTCGAAGAGACGGTTCTCTACTACCGGGTGAGCGACGATGCCGCGATGGCGGCCCAGCTTGAACACGTGCTCTCGGTCATGGGGCAGCAGAACGTATCCCTCGGCATCATCCCCGCACGGGCCCGCCGTACCGTCTGGCCGCTCGAAGCCTTCTACGCCTTCGACGATCAACAGGTGGCGGTGGAGACTCTCACCGCAGAGATCAACCTGACCACGCCCGGCGAGATCCGTACGTACCTCCGGGCCTTCTCCGAGCTGTCCCGATCCGCCGTGCGCGGAGCCGAAGCCCGCGCCCTGATCACGAAGGCTCTCGCCGCCCTCGGGTGAATCCGTGCAACCGCGTGCAACAGCGTGGACCCCTCACGACCCCGCTCCCTACGGTCTGTTCATCGACCTCGGAAGCGACAGGGAGGGCGCGACGGTGACGAGGACAGAACCCACGCGATGGCAGGAAGTGCCGGTGGAGCTGCCGCTCCGGGAGGAGCGCCCTGCGCCCCGTCCAGTACCCGGGTGCCCCGAGTGCGCGCGGCTCGGCCAGCTCCGGAAGGCGGCCGGGATGGAGCACGACAGCACCACGGTCGCTGACTGCAACATCCTGCTTCGGATGCACGGGACCGGCCACTGATGGACATGCAGACGTGGAGGGACGCCAGAGCTCAGGCGACGGACGCGACGGAGTCCATACGTGCGGCACTCGCTGCGCTCGGGGTTCCCGAGTCCGCGTGGAGCAGCGTCCGGCCCGTGGTGACACACACCGGGCAGGCGTACGTCCATCTCGGGATGATCCGCGCTGACGCGGTCGAGCAGATCGCAGAGGCGCTGCGGGTGCCCTCGGCTCGATGAGCCGTTCACAGAACCCTGTCCCCGCCGCCCTCCCTGCGGGAGACAGGTAGACCCCCGACCGGACAAGGCTTGAACAGGGACAGGATGTGTCCCCTCTGAGTTGACGTGCTCAGGTTCTCCCCCCGGTCCGCTCCTTCACTGGAGTGCCGCCCTGGGCGGTGAGGGCATCGCTCCGGACTCAGGGAAGCCGGGGCATCCACTCCAAGACTTCCGTCCGCTACGGGCGGGGGACGGCCCTGTCCGGGCCGTCAGCAGATCAGGAAGGGCACAACGATGACCGACCTGTACGGGCTCCCCATCGAGGGAGCCGAGTTCTCGAAGGCGTGCGGCGGCAGTACCCACCCGGACGGGGAGGCGTGCGTGACGCTCGCGAAGATCGGGCCGGACGCATGGGCCATGGGTGACAGCAAGCGCCCGAACGCCGAGCCGCTGCGCTTCACCACGGCCGAGCTGGACGCTGCGGGCATCGACCCCGCCCGCTTCGACCTCTCCGCCTGATCGACGGCACCACCTGAACTGACGGCCCCGCCCTCACGCCGACGGGCGGGGCCGTCGTCATCTCTCGGAACGGAGCAGAGGTGCACCACCACGGTTACGCATGGGTGGGGGAGAAGAAGACGTTCGACAAGGAGAGCGTCCGCAGACCGCCCGGCCAGGCTCCGGCGGCCACCAGTGAGCAAGAGGTGCACGACCGGTACCGGGAAGCCGTGGCAGTCTTCCCGACTACCGACCTCCCTCCGATCCAGACGGCGCACTGGCTGATGAAACCGCCCTCGATGATCCGGGGGACGTGGGAGGAGCCCAAGGAGGCCGGCGAGTGGCTGGGCCTTCAGCTCGCAGAGTTCGCACCCCGGTTCGCCTCTGAGCAGGATCGGGAAGTGACCAGGCTGGTTCTCCTGGTGAAGGGCGCGGTCGAGCGGTTGACGTGGGGAGGAGATGTATCCCTCGGCCACTACCTGAAGGGCACTGTCTTCCACTCCGTTGCTCTGGTGACGTGCTCGCCAAACCGCTCCGCTCCGGACCTGCCCTGTCCCGCCCAGTAGGCCAGTGCATGACAGCGGCCCCCGGCGTATGCCGAGGGCCTGTCTGCGTCCGTGTGCGCCTGTCTCAGGCGCTCTCTCCCAGGTGGCGGTACAGCGTGGCGCGACCGATTCCCAGGGCCTTTGCGATGGCTGTGACGCTGTCTCCCTTGGCGTGCCGGGCACGGGCTACGGCCAAGGTGTCATCGTCCACGACGGACGGACGCCCCCCGACGTTGCCCTTACGGGCCGCAGCTTCCAGCCCTTCCAACGTCTTCTCCCGGATGCCTTCCCGCTCCACCTCGGCACTCACGGCAAGGACGGCGAACACGATGGCACCTGCCCCGTTCGGGTCGTACACACCCTGAAGCGGACCGGACAGGAGTTCCAGTTGGATGCCGTCCGCCTGAAGGGTGGAAGACAGAGTCATCAGCTCTGACGCACTGCGGGCGAGACGCTTCATCTCGACCACGGTCAGGATGACCGGCTGATTCGGTGCGGCTGCCTTGATCTCCCGTGCCAGCGTGAGCGCCTTCTCAAGCTCCGGCCGCTCCTTCACACGGGTACTGATCTTCTCCGAGAACACGCGGGTGCAGTCGGCACGGGCGAGCATGTCCAACTGAGACTGGAGTTCCTGCCCGACCGTGGAGCAACGGGCGTAGCCCAACCGGATCGCTGCGCCCGGTATCGCGTCGGGTGCCTGCGGAACGGGAGCGCCCTCCGTCCACGCCTTACCGGGGTTGCGGTCGGTCGGAGTCTTCACGGTCAGTTCCGCCTTGAGCGCGGGCACCAGGGCGAAGCGGCCCGTGTGGTAGTTCGCTGCCACCCTGCCCGTGGTCGTACGGCAGGGGCTACCGGCGGGGGCTTCGCACTTCGGGCAGTCGTGGCGTTCGACCTGTGCGGCCGGGGTGTTCGTGGTCATGACGAGACCGTCTCATAAACGTGTCCCGAAAGCCAGCGGTGAGGGTGATCTTTCGGGACGGGTTTCGGGACGGTTGGGTCGGGGTGAAACGGACACGCTCCGAGCGTGGCCCGCTCGTCCCGAAAACGAAGGTTTGTGAGACGGCCTCTCGCGGGGTCGTCGTGGCCCTGGTGCTCCTGCTCGGTGGGGCGCTGGTGCGCCCCGTCTCCGGCCTGCCTCTGCCCTGACTGACTGCCTGTCCTGTCGAGCGGCTGTGCGCCTGTCTGCCAGCCTGCCGCTTCGCTCTCGTCCCCCGCGAGGCTTGCGGCCTGTCGGCCTCACAAGGAAGCGCACGGCCGTTCGCCTGCCGTCTGGCATGGGCAAGCCGCCAACGGCGGAGGCAAGGGCAAGGGTCACGCTGACCAGGGCAACGGCGAAGGGGGTGGGGGTATGACCCCCCGAGGGGTCCTTGCCGGACCGCCATGTCATACCGGCCAAGATCGTGCCACGGTTTCAGGGTCTCTCTGGCTGGCCTGTACTCCAGTCGGCGGCGGCGTAGCGCCTGGTCACAGGCTTGCGCTGCCTCCTTGGCGACGGCGGAGGAGTGCACAGAATGGAGCCTTACGTCCTGTGGGGCGCGGCAGCGCCCCCTTGGGCTTGCGCCTGTCGGCCCCCTTCGGGGCCGCTCTGCCGTAGAGGCTTCGGACTGTAGCGGCCGTCCGGCCGCCCATGCTGCTTACTGCTTCGCCGGTGCCTGCCACTTGGGGCGCTGCCGCGCCCCCCACTTCGCTTGTCGTAGGTCGAAGATGCCTTCCTCTGTCGGCCCCTTCGGGGCCGCAACTGTGAGGACAAAAAGAAGAGAGAGGAGACGAACGTTTCCGCAGGTGAGGTGCCGACCAGCTACACGGGAGGCGTGTGCTGGCTACACGCGACGGATGCAGTAGTCACCGGTCGAGGTGAAGGCGGCACGGTACCGGTGCGCCCTTCCTCTTCTGGAAGAGGTGGTAGGGGAGGAGCAGGCAAGCGGCCCCCGACCGGGGAGAGACAAGGGCGAGTTGCCTGGCGCGGGCCAGAGCGTTGTTCGTGCTCTGATCGGACAGGGGCATGCCCTCCTTGCCCAGCAGTGCTGCGAGCTTGCCGGGACCAAAGCTTGCGTGTCCCTGGCGGTCGGCCCACCCGAGGGCTGCGAAGTGGATGCGGTAGGCGAGCGGGTGCCGGGGGTCTCGGGCCATCCGCTGGTACTCCTGTTGGGAGACGCCGCCCCAGGTGCGGCCCTGTCCGAAGTCGATGCTGCTCGTACTCATCGGCCGGTCGCCTCGGCGCCGGCGCAGTCGTGGTGCGGCTCCCCGTCGGCGAGCGGTGATGCGCAGACCTCACAGGTCCAGACGATTTCGATGGTGATGTTCAAGGGGTGGCGACCTCCTGGCGGCGGCCGAGGGCAGCGCGTAGCTGTGCCTCGGCGGGTGAGTGGAAGTCGCGCAGTACCGTCCTGCGCTTCGGGGTGCCCTTGGCTTCCCCTGCCAGCCCCTTGGGATGGCGGCCCCTTCGCGGAGTGGCCAGCTCTACCGCCGTCACACGGCGGGAGCTACGGTGTCCGCTCCTCGAAGGAGCGGGAGGATCTTCTTACACGGCAGGTTGTTCGGTCGTCAACCTGATCGGAGGAACCCCCGCCCTTCTCGCGGCAGGCGAGACAGGGCAGGGGCGCGGGTCCGTCAGAGCTTGGCGGCGAACTCGTCGCCCTTGATGACGAGACGCTCGCGCACATCGCGAGGGATCTTCAGCCGTAGGTGCACGGACGGAGCGCGCACGCCCTTGACCCTGGTCCGAGTCACCTCGCAGGTGACGCCGACGCGGCGCAGATCCTCGGCCATGGCTTCCATGCCTCCCGACTCCCACACCTCGCGGAACGTCTTCCCGTTGTGGACGAGCGTCCAGCGGTCCTGCGTGGTGTCGGGGTCGATCACGCTCAGTTCGTCGGTGAGCTTGTCGAGCGTCTTCTCCGCCTGCTCCTGAGTGAACCGCGTCTTCCTGTAGCGGCCTCCCGGCTCCAGGCCCGTCATGTAGTAGGCGATGGCCTCTTCGAGTCGCTTCACCTCGGCCCGAGCCTCCGCCCCCTGCGCGTACTCCCGAACCTGTACGGGAAAGTCGCCGAGGACTCTCAGCACGTCATTCACGAGCACGTCGTACACACCCTGTGGATCGGGTGCGCCGAGCCCGCCGCTCTTGCACTTCTGGCACCGGAGGTACTGGTACTGGCCGAACTTGTTGGTCGTGACGTGCACGGTCATGTTCGACGTGCAGTCGACACAGGTAAGGACTCCCAGGAACTGCGTCGCGCCGTGCGTCTGGCGCTGGGGTTGGTTCTTGCCGCGCCGGTCGATGGCCTCCTGGAGTTCGTCGTACTCCTCTTTGGTGAAGATGGGATCGGCCACCCTGATCGGCTTGCCGTCGTGTCCGAGTATCAGCTTCGAGCGGCGTACGCCGCCGTTCTTGTTCTCCTCCACCCGGTAGCCCATGAGCGCCGGGTTACGGAGGCGCCGGAGGAGAGTCGAGGTAGTGAGCCCTGGGGACATGAGCCCGGAGCGGACGAGGCACCGAGCCATGCGCCGGGCAGACACTCCCCGAAGCGCCATGCGGCGAGCCCAGTGCAGTGCCTTGTGTGCGTTCGGCTCGATGGCAAGGGAGGGCTTTCCGTTCGCCTTCGTGGTGACGAAACCGTACGCAGGCTTGCCGACGAACCACGCGTCCTGAGTCCGCGTGTAGTCCCACAGCGACGCGACCCGTGTCGACGTGTTCGCCGCCTCGATCTCGGCGATGCCCCCGATGAGCGTGACCACCATCCGGCCGACAGCCGTTTCGAGGTCGATGCTGTCGTTCTTTGACACGAGGTTCTTCCCGTACCGCTCGCACCACTCGATCATGGTCGAGAGATCCGACATGCGGCGGATGAACCTGTCGAGCTTCCAGAAGAGCAGGACATCGAACTCCGGGGCACGGTTGTTGAGCCACTCGCCCAGCTCCTTCCGCTTCCACGGCGGAACCTTCGTCGCCGACACGTTGAGATCAGAGGCGATGCCGACGACGCGGCACCCCTTCTCTCTGGCCAGGAGGCGGAGGTCCAGCTCCTGCCGTACCGGCGACGTCGTGTCTTCCGTAAGAACGGACAGACGGATGGACAGCAGGGCGCGCGGAGCGTCCGCAGGGAGTAGAGCCTCCGCCTTCTTCAGGTCCTCCAAGAGGGCCAGGTCTGAGGCAGTCCACTCGGTCTCGACGGCATACGTCTTCATGGGCCGGAGCGTATGTATGGATGTAGCCCTGTGTCCATCTGCCCTCAGATGGACACCAGCATCCAGACCGGCAAGAAGCTGCTGCCACTGATGGTGAAGAAGTAGCGGAAGCAGCGCGACGCCGTCCGACGAAGGCTGTCGGACGGGCGACCGGAGGACGGCGCGGACGGGACCGGCCGGATTCGAACCGGCGTCCTCGCGGTTTTGGAGACCGCGCGCGACGACCTCTGCGCTACGGCCCCGCCCGGGCCGACAGCGTAGCCCGTACATGACACGAATCCGGGGGCGTGGCCGTGACCGGGGACCGCGCTCGGTCCTCGGGTCCAGGCCCGGATCCGCGCCCGCCGTCGGGCCCGGCATCGGGCCCTGGCCCGGTGCCGGGCGGGTCGGGGTTCCGGCCGCGCGGGTGCCCGGCGGAGGGCCGGGAGCGGTGGGGCGCGCGGTGCGGGGAGAGGGGTTCCGGAGCTCCGTGACGCCTGCCGACGGCAGTCGGCGGAGCGGGGGCGCCCGAGCCCTGGGAACCCGGGAGCGGCCTTGCGCGTACTCTGGGTATTGCAACGACTGTGCCCAGCGCGGCGCCCGCACCAGAGATCTCCCCGCTCGGAGGACAGACCACCGAGCGGGCGTGAGCCGGACGGACACCCCGGGCCACCCCGCATTTCGTGGGCGGCATGCCACCGCGTCCGCCCCGCACCGAGGAGAAGAACCACTGGGCAAGCGACAGCCCGAAGGCCCGCCGCCCGCACCGGCGGTGCAGCGCATCCGACTGCGCTACACCAAGCGCGGCCGCCTCCGGTTCACCAGTCACCGCGACTTCCAGCGCGCCTTCGAGCGGGCACTGCGCCGTTCCGAGGTGCCCATGGCCTACTCGGCAGGGTTCACCCCGCACCCGAAGGTGTCGTACGCCAATGCTGCCCCCACCGGCACGGGCAGCGAGGCCGAGTTCCTGGAGATCGCCCTCACCGAGGCGCGGGACCCGGCCGTTCTGCGTGAACTGCTCGACGCTTCGCTGCCGGACGGCCTCGATGTCGTCGACGCCGTGGAGGTCCGTACGTCGGGTCTGGCCGAGCGGCTGGCCGCCTCCGTGTGGGAGCTGCGTCTCGACGGGGTTCCCGTCGAGGAGGCGACCGCGGCCGTGGACGCCTTCAACGGGGCGGAGATCGTCGAGGTGCAGCGCCGGGCGAAGAACGGCGTGCGGACCTTCGACGCCCGCGCCGCCGTGGTCGACCTGCGGGTCCTCGATTCCCTGCCTGATGGGTCCGAGGGCAGGCCCTGTGCGATACTGCGGCTGGTTGTTCGGCACGTGACACCTGCCGTCCGACCTGACGACGTCCTGTCCGGTCTCCGCGTTGTGGCCGACCTGGCGCCGCCGGTCCCGGTAGCGGTGACCAGGCTGGCGCAGGGGCTCTTCGACGAGGAGTCCGGCACGGTGACCGACCCGCTCGCGCCCGACCGCGAGGCAGCCCCGGCCGCCCCACCCACGGCCGTCGGGACCGCTGTCGCGACGGCGCCGGAAGGTGCAGGTTCCGCGTAAGGCGGTCGTTGCAGCGCAGCCCTGAGACTCGGGAGCCACCTGGGTCGGACCGCGCGATGACCAATAAGACTTTCGCCAGGCCGTGCGCACCTCGCGTACGGAACCGGCGAGCCAGACACCGAGCTCCCGTGCGGCGCCCGCGCCCCGGACGGCGGTATCGCGCACATCACGCGAACCGCGACGGACCGGAACCAGACGCGGCGCCCGGGAGCCTGACGGGAGAAACGCCCGCATGCCCCAGGCCAACGAACCCGGCACGACCGGGAACATCGAGAACATCGAAGAGAACAACGCACCCGGCGACAAGCTGCCGCCGCGCCGCAGGCGCCGCGCCGCGTCCTGCCCGGCCGGTCCGCCGGTGACGGAGACGCAGGACGTCGACGCCCCGGCCATAACGGCCGTCGACGTCATGGTGACCGACATCGCCACCGCCGAGACCGACAGCACCCCGGAGCCGGAGGCCGCGCCGCCCGCGCGTCCTCGTCGTCGTGCTGTCCGTAAGGCGACGTCTCCGGCGGGTTCGCCGAAGGCGGTCGAGCCCGTCGAGATCGTCGAGGGGCAGGCCGAGGAGGTGGCCGAGGCCGCGCCGGAGGTCGTGGAGGCGGCTCCGGTCCGTCCTCGTCGTCGTGCTGTGCGTAAGGCGACGTCTCCGGCGGGTTCGCCGAAGGCGGTCGGGCCTGTCGAGATCGTCGAGGGGCAGGCCGAGGGGGTGGCCGAGGCCGCGCCGGAGGTCGTGGAGGCGGCTCCGGTCCGTCCTCGTCGTCGTGCTGTGCGTAAGGCGACGTCTCCGGCGGGTTCGCCGAAG